>NZ_JANXTC010000429.1:0-7955 GCF_025356345.1 Tardiphaga sp. | reverse complement strand
CTCGATCGAATCGGCGTTATGGCCAATTGCCCGGACCAACTGACTGAGGCGACGGAATTCGAACTTCGATAAGGCATCGGTCTCGACTGTACTCGCACGTCCGACAGGGATTTGAACCGTCAGCAAGACCTTAGCTGCAAGCACCCAAAATGGCTGCCTTTCAAACCGTACCAAATCGCAGTACTAGTTCGAACGTTCGCCCGCGTCCAATATCCATGTTCGATCAGTAAACGTGACATACATGCGCTCTTGGCCAAGCGCCGCTCCCAGCTCAACAGCGAGCTCGTTTAACATCGCCACAATTGCATCGTCGGATAAGTGCCCTAGATAGGCGTGAACAGCCTCTCCGGTAAAAAGCGCAATAGGTTCGCGATCAGAGCCCACCGTCCCGTCGAGACGTGGCCAAGCGTAAGCGACTTCTGCGCGGGTAAACATACCGGAAAGCGCGGGCTGGCCCGCCTCGACGCGGCGTCTCATCCAGGCATGGGCAGTGCGGACAGCTTCGGAAACGTCAAAGACGCGGCCTTCGGCGTCCCACCCCTCTCGTAATCCGACACTGATCCGAAAGTCACGGCGGGGGCCTATTGAGCCGGCGACGATCGAATAGTCTTGAGCTTTTGGCCCGGTCCGCGTTGTCATTTGATCCGTTTCACTGGTGGCCCGTGAGTGCCCAAACTGCCAATTGAGCGTGGCGTGCTCCCTTGCCCGACAGGGATTCGAACCGTGAGCAAGACCGCAGCTGCAAACACCTTAAATGGCTGCCTTTGAAAACCGTACCAAATCGCCGCAGTACTAAGGTTTGGAGAAAAACGCTTTCTCCAGCCCCAAACCTCCGAAATCAGCAGTTCTCTCGTACGGCACCAGTTAAAGGGCAGGTTGTTTTTATTGGGGTTTTTGGAGAGTTTATCCACGGGTAGCATCGAAACCGCAGCGTCGGTGGCGGAGAGAGTGGGATTCGAACCCACGGTACGGTTTCCCGCACACACGCTTTCCAAGCGTGCGCCTTAAGCCACTCGGCCATCTCTCCCCGCGCGCCTTCTCATGAAGCGGCGGGCGGCAATTTGCAAGGGACCTCGGCCGGGGAACCGGGCTTTTTCTCAAGCAATTGAATGATTTGAGCTATTTTGGCCGGATCGACGGCCAATCCGGGCCAGGCCGGATCGGCGACGCGACGTCGCGGCGATCCAGGGCCGGGGATCGGCCAGCTCACCGGCGTTTGGGGCGGTCCCGGCTCCGCGGTGCAGCACGCCTCCTGACGGCGGCGCATGGCACAGCGTCCGGAATATGATTCCCCCGGGCGGATCACGTGGCGGAATCCGAATCCACGGCGGGCGCCAAGCCCCCGACGACCGGATCAGTGAAACCGCGAGCCCGCGGTCGAGCCGAACGCGGCTGCCGGCCACAGGATCGGCGGCTCCGACGCCGATTTGGCACCGGCCTGTTCGCTGGCGACATGGGCTTCCCGCAGCGCCTCGACGAAATCGGCGAACCAGTCCTGGATGGTGCCGGCGCGCAGCCTGGCCATCATGGCTTCCCAGCGCAGCTGGCGCTCGCGCAGCGGCATCGAGAAGGCGGTGGCGATGGTGCGCGCCATGCCGTCGATATCATGCGGATTGACCAGCAGCGCGCTGTCGAGCTCATTGGCGGCGCCGGCGAATTTCGACAGCACCAGCACGCCGGGATCGACCGGATTCTGCGCGGCGACATATTCCTTGGCGACCAGGTTCATGCCGTCATGCAATGGCGTCACCAGCCCGACCTGCGCGGTGCGGTACAGCCCCGCCAGCACGGTCTGGCTGAAGCCCTTGTTGAGATAGCGGATCGGCGTCCAGTCGACCTCGCCATGGCGGCCATTGACGTCGCTGACCAGCTTCGCGAGCTGGTTCTGCAAATCGCCATAGGCCTCGATGGTGCCGCGCGACAGCGTGGCGATCTGCAGCAGTGACACCGTGCGTTTCAGCTGCGGCCGCAGCGTCAGCATGCGGTCGAAGGCCTCGATGCGGTTGATCAGCCCCTTGGAATAATCGACGCGGTCGACGCCGATCGCCAGCTTCTCGCCGTTCAGGCTGCGGCGCAGCCGCGACACGTCGGGATGCGAGGCGGCCTTGGCGGCATGGGCGGCGAATTTCGCGGGATCGATGCCGATCGGAAACACCGCGCAGCGCGAAGTACCGAAGCGCGACGCGACCACGCCATCGCTGGCGTCGAGGCCGAGTTCGTTTTCGATATAGGACAGGAAATTGTCGCGGTCGTCGTCGGTCTGGAACCCGATCAGATCATAGGCCAGCATCGCCTCGACCAGCTCGCGATGATGCGGCACGCCGCCGAAGATCGCCCGCGTCGGCCATGGCGTATGCAGGAAGAAGCCGATCGGATGCGTGACGCCGAGGTCGCGCAGTTCCGCGCCGAGCGCGAGGAAATGGTAATCCTGAATCCAGAACACGGTGTCCGGCTTGCGGAAGCGCAGCAGCGCCCGCGCCATGAAGCAGTTCACCTCGCGATAGGATTGATAGTCGTCATGCGAGGAGCGGATCAGATCGGTGCGCGAATGCAGCGCCGGCCACAGCGCCGAATTGGCGAAGCCTTCATAATAGCCGGCATAATGCGCCGCCGGCAGATCCAGCATCGCCAGCGCGCCGGCGCCGAGCGCCTCGATTTCGGCGAACGGTTCCTTCTGGGCGCCGTCGCGGACGCGACCACTGGAACCAACCCAGATCGCGCCGGATTTTTCGACGACGGGAAGCAGCGCGGCGGCGAGGCCACCGGTCATCGGTTCACTGGCGGAAGCCCTTGAAACGCGGTTCGATACAACGACGAGGTTCACAGGGTCTCCCTCCTGGAGTGGTCGTTTATAAACGGTTGTTCATCACTATGGTTCCTCGTCACCCTTCGACCTAATTGACACCAAACTTGGGCACGGTTGCGCCAAATTGGTACTCTTCTACGGTCCAAACTAGGCGTCTCGCGGCGATTGGTACTTATGTCGTCACGAGCTGCGACAACCACGACCGCACATCGCGTGGTTCCCCGAAATGCCCGGCGACGCCTTGCGCGTGGCGACCGACCGAAAACGCCAGACCATTCATCCCCGGCATGATCGCGAACACGGTTTCGTCGGTGACGTCGTCGCCGAGAAATACCGGACGCTTTCCCTTGAACGGCGCATGCGTCATCAGCTCGATCACGCCGGTCGCCTTGGTGAAGCCGGCATGCTTGATCTCGCAGACGAACTTGCCGGGCAGTACTTCGATCGGCGCATTCGGCAGATCGGCGCGAATGGCCGACACCGCATCATAGATCGCCTGCTCCGCATGCGGCGCGAGTCGGTAGTGGAGCGCCAGCGAATAGCCCTTGTCCTCCAGCAGAATGCCGGGGCTGAGCTTGGCCAGAGCGGCGAGCCGGCGCTTCAATTCGGCGTCCAGCGGCGGCGCATGCGAGGCGACGGATTGATTCTCCTGCGACAGCCGCATTTCCGCGCCATGGCCACCGACCGCCGGAAACTGCATCGGCGCGAAGATCAGGTCGATATCATTCAGCGAGCGGCCGGATACCAGCGCCAGCGCGCCATGGGTGAGCCGCAGCAGCCGGCCCAGCGCGGTGGCCAGTTCCGGCGGCACCCAGACCTCGCGCGGCGTCGGTGCCATGTCGAGCAGCGTGCCGTCAATGTCGAGCAGCAGCGCGCATTCGCCAAGCGGCGGCATCAATTCGGTAGGCGTATGCGGGTAGCTCGTCATCGCATCGTCATCATTGGCGGCTTTCGCAAGGTTCTGGGTCATTTCTTTATCCTACTCCACTACGGCCAGCGGCCGTGCAACGGATTCAAGCGGCTGGCGTTCCGCCGCGATGGCATAGCGCCACCCGATCACCGCCGCGGCGATCATCAGGACGGCACCAAGAAGGTAGCCGGCAAACACGCTGTGGCGCGAGCCGGTATCGATCAGCACGCCGAACAGCGCCGGTCCGGCGACGCCGCCGATCGCGGTGCCGACGGCGTAGAACACCGCGATCGCCAGCGCCCGGACCTCGATCGGAAAGGTCTCGCTGACGGTGAGATAGGCCGCGCTGGCCGCCGGCGAGGCGAAGAAGAAGATCACCATCCAGGCGATGGTCTGGGTCTGCGCGCTCAGCACGTCGATCGAGAACAGATAGCCCGAGATCGCCAGCAACACACCGGAGACGCCATAGGTGATCGCGATCATCAGCCGGCGGCCGAGCGTATCGAACAGCCGGCCGAGCAGCAGCGGGCCGAGAAAATTGCCCGCCGCGAACGGTAGAACGTACCAGCCGACCTGATTGGAGGCGATGCCGAAGAAGTCGGTCAGCACCAGCGCGTAGGTGAAGAAGATCGCGTTGTAGAAGAACGCCTGCGCCACCATCAGCGCAAGCCCGACCAGCGAGCGCTGCCGATACAGCACGAACAGGGTATGTGCGACCTCGCGCAGCGGCGTATGGTCGCGCATGGTGAGCCGGATCTTCGGCAGCGCTTGCCGCGCCGACGGCGCGGCCTGCTGATGCGCCGAAATTTCGATCTCGGCGACGATTGCCTCGGCGCGCTCCGGCTGGCCATGGATCATCAGCCAGCGCGGGCTTTCCGGAATCCACAGCCGCATCAGCAGCACGACAAGGCCGAGCACCGCTCCGGTGAGATAGGCGACGCGCCAGCCATAGGTCTGCGACATATTCGCCGGATCGAGCAGCACGATGGCACAGACCGCGCCGAGCGCGGCACCCAGCCAGAAACTGCCATTGATCACCAGATCGGTCCAGCCGCGATAGCGCGCCGGCACCAGTTCCTGGATGGTGGAATTGATCGCGGTATATTCGCCGCCGATGCCCGCGCCGGTGAGAAAGCGAAACAGCACGTAGCTCGCCAGATTCCACGACAGCGCCGTGGCCGCGGTGGCGCTGAGATAGAGCGCCAGCGTGATGAAGAACAGTTTCTTGCGGCCGATGCGGTCGGTGAGCCAGCCGAAGCCGAGCGCGCCGAGCACGGCGCCGGCGAGATAGGCGCTGTTCGACAGCCCGACATCGAAATTTGAGAATTTCAGCAGCGGATCCTGCTTCAGCGCGCCGGACAAGGTTCCGGCCAGCGTGACTTCCAGCCCGTCGAGAATCCAGGTGATACCCAGCGCCAGCACCACGCAGGTATGAAACGCGCTCCAGCGCAGCGCATCCAGCCGGGACGGAATATCGGTTTCGATGACACGGCCAGGCGACGCCGAAGGCCGCGCGTTCGACGCGCCGACCAAGCGATCCCTGCTGCCCACAATGGCCATGCCACTTCGCTCCAGAGCATCCCTGCGATGCCGCTGGCGGAAGCGCGGTGTCATCGGTGTTCAAGGCAAGTCGCCCGGGATCTGGCGACCGGGTTCAATTTGCGTTCATGCCATGATCAACCAACCCGCGAGGCAGGCATAGGTTCCGGACATCGAGGCATCCGCCCTACAGCGACACCGCGTAATGCTCGTATTCGCCGCGCACCAGCTCGATATGCGCGCGCATCGCGGCCGCGGCGCCCGCGCGATCGCCGCGCATGATGGCGACGACGACGCGGTCATGTTCGGCCTGCGATTTGGCGAGGCGCCCGAGATTGCGGAACTGGGCGCGGCGGAATGGCTGCACCCTCACCCGCGTCGCCAGCGTGATCTCGGCGATGTAATCGTTTTGCGAGCCGAGATAGATGGCGTTGTGGAAACGCTCATTGACCTCGTGAAAACGATCCGGATTGCCATCATAGCTCAGCACCCGCAATTCCTCATGCACGGCTTCGAGCGCATGTCGCTCCGCCGCCGGCATCCGCTGCGCCGCCAGCCCGGCGCACAGCGCCTCCAGTTCGGCCATCGCCTCGAACATGCCGGTGAGCCGTTCGAGCGACGGCTGCGCCACCACCGCGCCGCGATGCGCGCGGGAATCCACCAGGCCACTGGCGGCGAGCTGCCGCAGCGCTTCACGGACCGGGGTGCGGGAGACGCTGAAGCGCAGCGCGATATCGGTTTCATCGAGCGCCGAGCCCGGCGCCAGCACGCCGCGCACGATCTCGTCGGCGAGTTGCAGCCGCAACTCCTCGGCGCGGGTCACCTTGCCGGTGCTGATTCCGGCGCGGTCGACGCAGCTGAGCGGCCCGGCCGTGGCCTTGCGGCGCAGCCCGCCGACGCGCGGCACCGCGATCAGGTCGTCAAAGCTCATGCTCGTTCCTGAACCTATTTCGGCTCGTCGATGATGCTGACCGACGCGGCCACGATACGCCAGCCCTCGGCGAATCGCACCCATGTCTGCATCTGCCGGCCCACTCTACCCGGCGCATTATCGCGGTAAAATAGCGTCGAGGCGACCGCGGTGTCGCGGCCGTAGGAGGAGATTACCGTCCGCGCGGTGCGCCGCATCAAACCGACCGCGGGGCGCGCGCCGCGAAAGGCCTGGATCTCGTGATAGCCGTAGAGGTTCTCGCCCATGCCGTAGCGCAGCGTCCGCGGATCGTCGCGGAAGAGCTCGCCGAGCACGGCGATGTCATTGCTGACCAGAGCCGCTTCGTAGCGCGCGAAGGCGGCGCTCACTTCGGCGAGCACGTCGGGTAGATCGATATCCATGTCAGAATCCCTGTGGGCGTTTGGCGGCGACGGTGCCGGCCTGTTGCAGCGCAAAGGCGACGCGCAATGCGATGTCTTCCCGCCACGGGGCGGCGATGATCTGGACGCCGATCGGCATCGGATCGAGCGGCACCGGCACCGCCACCACCGGCAGGCCGATGAAGGAGATCGGCTGGGTGTGAACGCCGATATTGGCGCGCACCGGCAGTTCGACGCCGTCGAGCACGAAGGTCTGCTGGCCGAGTTTCGGCGCGATGCAGGGCGTCGCCGGCGCGATGATCACGTCGACATCCCTGAACAATTCCAGCACCCGGGCGCGATACCAGCGGCGGAATTTTTGCGCGCGGTCGACCAGAGGCGCCGGCACCATCGCGCCGGCCAGCAGCCGGTCACGCGTCGCCGGATCGAAATCATTGGGCCGCGTGCGCAGCCGGTCGAGATGCAGCGAGGCGCCCTCGACGGTCGAGATCACATAGGCGGCCGCGCGGGCACGCGCGGCTTCCGGCAACTCCACTTCGCGGCTGACGCCGAGTGCCTTCGCCACCAGGGCGACCGCCTCGCGCGCCTCCGGAAACAGATTGTTCTTGAAATAGCCGCCGGCCAGCGCGATCCGGAGACCGCCGATATCCTGCGCCAGCACCGCGCTCACCGGCTCGACGGCGCGCGTCGAACAGGCGGCATCGTCGGCATCCGGCCCCTGCATCGCGTCGTAGGACAGAGCGAGATCCTCGACGCTGCGCGCGAACGGGCCGAGATGATCGAAGCTGGCGACGAAGGGAAAGGATCGCGCCCGCGACAGCCTTCCATAGGTCGGCTTCAGGCCGAAGATGCCGCAGAATGACGACGGCACCCGGATCGAGCCATTGGTATCCGAGCCCAGCGCCAGCGGCACCAGCCCGCCGCCGACCGCGCCGCCGGAGCCACCGGACGAGCCGCCGGTCATCCGCGTCAAATCGTGCGGATTGCGCGAGGCGCCGTCATGGACGTTCTCGCCGGTGAAATCATAGGCGTATTCGCCCATGTTGAGCGCGCCCAGCAGCACCGCGCCGGACGCCTCCAGCCGCTCGACCAGCGTGGCATCGCGGGTCGAGGCCGGGCGTTCGCGGTTGATCTTCGAGCCGGCGCGGGTCGGCAGCCCCTCGACGTCGAACAGGTTTTTCACCGCGAACGGCACGCCGGCCAGCGGGCCGACGCTTTGGCCGGCCGCGATCGCCGCATCGACGGCCTTTGCCGTGACGCAAGCGCGTTCGGCCGTGACGTCGGTGAAGGCGTTGAGCACGGGATTATGGCTGGCGATGCGCGCCAATGCGGCCTCGGTCACGGCCAGCGCGGTCACCTGTTTCGTCGCGACCGCTTTCGCGATGTCGG
>NZ_JANXTC010000144.1:0-3214 GCF_025356345.1 Tardiphaga sp. | reverse complement strand
TTCCAGCGACGTCAGCACGCGGTCGATGCGGGCCTCGTAGTCGAGCGCATCCTGCGCGGTCTTGAAGGCGCGGAACTGGCTGATATCGGTGCCCGAGGCAAACGCCTTGTCGCCGCTGCCGGTCAGGATGATCGCCTTGATCGTGCGATCGGTATTGGCGGCTTCGCAGATTTCCGCCATCCGCTCATACATCGCGAAGGTCATCGCGTTGCGCGCCTGCGGGCGATTGAAGGTGATGCGAGCAATGCCGTCCTCGACGGAATAGATCAGGTCTTCGGTGGGTGCCGGGGCGTCCATGCAATTTTTCCTCTCGTGCAGCACTCCGCCGCAACATGTTGAAAAGGCTGGAGCGATTATGCTCCAGCCTCCGGTCGATTGTTAGAGCTGAAACGCATGGCTCAGGCGACGGCCGCCTTCGGCATCTGCACGATGTCGCGGCCCTTCAGCACTTCCATCGCCGCCAACACACCACCGGCGCGATGCGGAACCTTGGCCAGATCGAGACCCATCTCGACGCCGGCCAGCGTGCCCATCAGCATCAGATCGTTGAAATGGCCGATATGGCCGATGCGGAAGATCTTGCCCTTCCATTTCGCCAGACCCGTTCCCAGCGACATGTCGAAATTCTCCAGCACGATCTTGCGGAAGGCATCGGCATCGTGGCCTTCCGGCATCATCACGGCGGTCAGTGCCGGCGAATGATTGTGCGCATCCTGGCAGACGGTTTCGAGGCCCCAGGCCTTGGTGGCGGCCCGTGCCGCGGCGGCATGGCGCTTATGGCGCGCGAACACGTTGTCGAGCCCCTCTTCCTCCAGCATCGCGATGGCTTCCTTCAGCCCGTACAACACGTTGGTGGCGGGCGTGTAGGGCCAGGAGCCGAGCTTGTTGGCGTTGATGACCTCCTGCCAGTCCCAGTAAGAGCGGAACGCGCTATTGGCCTTCGACGCGGCCAGCGCCTTGTCGGAGATGACATTGAAGCCGAGGCCGGGCGGCAACATCAGGCCCTTCTGCGAGCCGGCCACGGTGACATCGATGCCCCAGGCGTCATGTTCGTATTCCAGCGAGCCGATGCCGGACACGGTATCGACCATCAGCAGCGCCGGATGGCTGGCGCGGTCCATCGCCTGGCGGACTTCCTGGGGATAAGTGACGCAGCCGGTCGAGGTCTCGTTGTGGACCACCATCACGGCCTTGATGGCGTGCGCCTTGTCAGCCTGCAGCCGGGCCTCGATCTGCACCAGATCGGCGCCATGGCGCCAGTCGCCGGGAACCAACTCGATGTCGAGCTTGAATTTCTCCGCCATGTTGCGCCACAGCGCCGCGAACTGTCCGGTTTCCGCCATCAACACCCGGTCGCCGGGCGACAGCGTGTTGACGATGGCGGCTTCCCACGCGCCGGTGCCCGAGGCCGGGTAGATGATGACCGGCTGTTTGGTCTTGAAGATACGCTGCGAACCGGCCAGCACGTTGAAGCCGAGTTCGGCGAATTCGGGGCCGCGATGGTCGAGCGTCGGCATGTCCATCGCCCGCAGCACCCGGTCGGGCACGTTGGTCGGTCCAGGAATCTGCAGAAAATGCCGTCCGGTGTGCACAGTCATGGGTCGTCCTTCCCAGGATGATATTTTATAGGCGGGGTCCGGATATCACTTTTCGATCGCCCTGTCCCGCGGCTGGTATACCAAATACTCCAAGAAAAAAATGGGGCAGCCATCAGCTTTGCTTATCTTGCCCGGGTGCACCGCAGCACAAACGGGATTTTCATTGCAAAGGTCAAACAGCCAGCCTCTGGCGTTCTCGCGGCGCCGAGGCGTCCGAGGTATGAGCAGATCTCCCCTCCAGACACGAGGGGAGCGACTGTCTTTCCGTTCAAGCGTTTTTTGGCTGCCATGGGGCTTTATCTCGCAGGATGGCGTTGAGGATGGTGAGCAGCTTGCGGGCAACCGCGATGATAGCCACGAGCTTCGGCTTGCCGGCGGCAACGAGTTTGTCGCGGAACAGTTTGAGCGTCGGGTTGAAGCGGGCAGCCACCATTGCGCCCATAAACAACACGCGGCGGACGCTTGCCCGGCCACCGCCGATGAAGCTCTTCCCGCGCCATTGGCCGGACTGCCGGGTCCATGGCGCCAGACCTGCGAGCGCTGCGATCTGACGCCGATCAAGCGTTCCCAGTTCAGGCATTTCGGCGATCAGACTGCGGGCAATGGTCGGCCCGATGCCGGGGACCGATGCCAGCAGTTCTTCCTTCTCCGCCCAGGCCGGCGTGCCCCGCACGTGGTCGCCGATATCGCTATCCAGTTCGGACAGTTCTTTCTCCAGCGCCTTGTGCAACCGGGCCATGCTCTTCTTCAACCGCGGATTGCTGACGCGGCGTGCGCGCTGGCTTTCTGCTGCGATCATCTCAACGATCTGGCGCCGGCGAGCTACCAGGTCGGCGAGCAATCGCGTCATCTCATCAGGGAGCTGGCGCAATTGAGGTTTGGTCGCCTCCGCAAAATGCGCGATCACCGCGGCATCGATCGGATCGGTCTTGGCGCGCTTGCCGAGAGCATTGGCAAAGGCGCGCACCTGCGCCGGATTAACCACCACCACCGGCAGGCCAGCGCCGGCAAGGCCCGCCGCAACAATCGTCTCGAAGCCGCCGGTGGCCTCGATGGCCACCAGCCGTGGCGAGATCGCCACGAGTCGTTCGATCAGTTCGTCGATCCCGGCGCCATTGCGGGCGACCGCAAAACTCTCGCCAGTTGGACGCACTGCCACGTCCAGTCGATCCTTCGACACATCGATGCCAACATAAATCGCGTCCATCTGATCCCATCCTTGCGCAAGCGGGCTCGCTGAGCGGCCCAAGCGACTGTTCGGGTTCGATGGAACGGCAGGCGAAGACCCTTGCTCCCCTACGGGCTTGGTGTCCCTCAGGCTAGTCGGTCTCCCGCCTGCCACCGCATCGCCGATCCTAGCAGATCTGGCGATTTTCAAGTTACAAGGCGGCGCGCCAACAGGCGCGTTGGGTAGGTGGTTGGGACGCGATCCGCCTCACGACGAACCGCGGCGCCTGTCAGCGCGCCACCGCGGTGATTTTGGGTTGGGGGACCGTTCTTCCGGGCC
Source organism: Tardiphaga sp. (assembly GCF_025356345.1). GTDB lineage: Bacteria > Pseudomonadota > Alphaproteobacteria > Rhizobiales > Xanthobacteraceae > Tardiphaga. Next base: position 109 of record NZ_JANXTC010000144.1, on the reverse strand, counting down.
AGCACGTGACCTCCGAAGAGGACACTCCGGCGGGATTTCGCCCGCCTTTCGCTGTCCCGTCCAGCCATTCAAGGCAGAGCCCCGTAGTGGGCCCGGACGGTGACCGCCA
>NZ_JANXTC010000421.1:0-2187 GCF_025356345.1 Tardiphaga sp. | reverse complement strand
ACCGACGCCCTTGCCACCCCCGCCACTGCTCTCCGACGCGGACGTCGCGACCTCGCGAAAACGGGTTGCCCAGATCAAATGGGTGTCGACCCGCATGCGGCCATAGATTCGCAGGATCGGCGAGCCCTCGGATGCGATCATCACATTCAGATTGTCGAGACGCGGACCTTCGTTCCGCACCTCGGTGGTTTTTGTACCAGCCAGCGTCCGATCGATCAGGGCACCGGCGAGTGATCCGACGATGCCGCCCAGCGGGCCGCCAACAGCATAGCCGGCCAGACCGAGCCCCAACGTGGCCATCGCTACGCCTCCACCAACGGAAAGCGGAACGCATAGGCGATGCGGCGGCGCCAAGCGTCCGGCAGACTGCATTCCGCCACTGCATGGCGATCGTAAGCGTGGATGATCGTATCCGGCCCGCTGATCACCGCGGCGTGCTTCGCCGGTCCGCGCTGCTTCATCCGGATCAGGATGACGTCACCGGCGAGGATCATTGCGATGTCAATCTCGATGAGATGGCGACGCGCGGCGTCGCGCAGCGTCTCTTCGCCGCTCTCCTCCGCCCAGTTTGGACTGTAAGCCACTGGCTTTTCCGGCTCCTCGCCATACAGGGCGCGCCAGATGCCGCGCACCAGGCCGAGACAATCGGCGCCGGCGCCTTTGGTACAAGCCTGGTGCCGGTACGGCGTCCCGATCCAGCTGCGTGCTTCAGCAATGATAGCGTCCCGCGTCATCTCAGCCATGAGTCCCGCCTCCGGTCAGCGAGTCGCCGTTCCTGGCTTCGCTTGCGGTGGGATAGGCCGACAGGATGTCGTTGCCGGTCAGGAACGGAAAACCGCGAAAATTGGTCAGATTGCCGAATTTGGCCGAACAGGCATCGGTGCTCTTGTCGCAGCCGGCGACAATTTCAAAAGCGTCGCCGACCGCAACGTCCCGCGGCATGGTTTCCCACAGCGCGAACGACGTCAGCGATCCGTCATTAAGATGAAACTTCACTTCCATGACGCCGCCGCGATTGAGGCCCGGAATCCACGTCACCCGCCCCTTTTCAAACCAGCCATTGACGAAACCATCGAGACCGCCGGCCGCGAAGGCCGAATCGGAATCGACGGCCGTGACCAGCCCAACACCGCGAAAGGTCGGCGAGGTAAGATCGACGCCGCAGCGCGCATCGCCGAGGTCGGCGTCGCAGGAGCGCGCATAGAGCCGGCCGGTCGGCTGGTTCAGCGCATGGGACAGTCCACGCATCTCGGCCACAAATTGCGTCTTGCCGCGCGAGACTTCGCCGATCGAGCCGGCAAAGATGATGTCGCGGTCATCCGGGTTGCTCCAGTCGACCAGAAACAGCGTCAGCGCCGCGTTGTCGTAAAGCCCGGCCGATAGGTCGTCGTCGTTCAGATAGTCGCTCTGCAACGCCCCGGAAATATCGGTGGTGTCGATGTTGAGCGTGTTGCTGGCATTGATGGCCGATGCCGTCATTCCCGCCAGCGCCTCAAAGCTGATGCCGTCGAAGGCCAAGTCGCGGTCATGATCGGTGAAGCCGAGCGCGACGCCGTCCTGGCGCACCAGCCGCCAGCAATGCGCCAGCGTGGTGACGCCGGCGGACAGCGACGCCTGCAATCCCAAAGGAAGGCTTCTCATAGCCGCAGCTCCTTGAGTGGAATCGAGGGGATGTCGCCGATCGTGCTCTGCAGGGTCTGGTCGAGCCGGCCGTCGAAGCGAACGGGAACGTGAAACTGGCCACCCCAGCTGAGGGCCGCCCCCGGTGGCGGCGCCGTCGCGAAACTCACCAGCCCGGCCGACGGGCTGACCGAAAAACCGCTGCCCTGCGGCTGGCCGTCGATGGCAATCAGGATCTCGCCGAACGGCTTGGCAATGCGGCGATCGAAACTATGCGGTCCGATCGTGTAGCGCTTGCTGATCAGGAAGGTGGTGGTCACGCCATCGCCGGTCCCGAGCGACTGGTCGAGCGCTTGCGGGGCCCGCAGCGGCGCGCAGGAGCGATAGTCGCTCCAGTCGAGCAGCCGGAAGCCGCGCAGCCGGCCCATGGCGACGTGATACAGCGACAGGATCTCGTACAGCTCATCATGGGTGCGCACGCCGTATTTCGCGTCGTAGCTGCGCAACGGTGCGCTCCAGCTCATATTGCGCTCCTCGCGACCGCTGCCGAGCGTGACGATATCGACC
>NZ_JANXTC010000412.1:0-6145 GCF_025356345.1 Tardiphaga sp. | reverse complement strand
CGTTGATACCACGACACTCGACGGCGCTGCCGAGGCCGCGCGGGAAGGCGGCGCCACCGCGATCTACATTGCCATCGACGGCAACGTGGCGGGCGTGATTGCCATCGCCGATCCGGTCAAGGCCTCGGCCCAGCCGGCGCTGCGGGCGCTGCGCGCCAACGGCCTGCGCATCGTCATGCTGACGGGCGACAACCACACCACGGCGCTGGCGGTGGCCAGGACGCTGGGGATCGACGAGGTCGAGGCAGGGGTGCTGCCGGAACGCAAGAGCGAGGTGGTGGAGCGCCTGCGCGGCGAGGGCCGTCGTGTCGCGATGGTCGGCGATGGCGTCAACGACGCGCCGGCGCTGGCGGCGGCCGATGTCGGCATTGCGATGGGCACCGGCACCGACGTGGCGATCGAAAGCGCCGGCATTACGCTGCTGACCGGCGACCTCGCGGGGCTGCTGCGCGCCCGCCAACTATCAACGGCGACGATGCGCAATATCCGGCAGAACCTGGTCTTTGCGTTTTTGTACAATGCCGCCGGCGTGCCGATCGCCGCCGGCGTATTGTATCCGCTGTTCGGGATGCTGCTGTCCCCGATGGTCGGCGCCGCGGCGATGGCGCTGTCGTCGGTCAGCGTGATTGGCAATGCGCTGAGGCTGGCGAAGGTGAAGCTGGACTAGACGGATACTTGTCCCGGACGCGCAGCGATACGCACCTCCTGTAGGATGGGTTGAGCGTCTTCGCGAAACCCATCGGCAGAGGTTGATGGGTTTCGCAAAAGCTCCACTTATCCGACAGGTTGGACTTTTCGCAAAAAAAAAAGCCGGGCTCAATCGAGCCCGGCTGAGGTATTGGCCACAAGAGGCCGACACAATCACCTTCCAAGAGGGATAACTGAGCCACCGCACCGCTGGAGGAGGGGGACAAATGCACGATGCGACGTCTCAGCTTGGATAGGATATGACCCTCGTTCGCGGTATGCGGCAACGGCTCGCTCGGCATGTCAGACATGCGATGAACGGGCAGCGCCACGGAATATTCAGCCCGGCCAGCGCTGCGCCTTGCTGACGATGAAATCGCGGAACACCTGAACCCGGGCGACCGACTTCAACTCTTCGGGATACACAAAATAGGTATCGAGCTGGATCGAATCCGATTCCCCGAACAACTGTACCAGCCGGTTATTTTCCTCGACCAGATAGTCCGGCAAGGCGGCGATGCCGAGGCCCTGCTGGCAGGCGCGGACCAGGCCCAGGATATTGTTGACCTTGAAGTAGGATTCGCGCGGGCCGGAGCCGTTGCGTCCGGCTTCCACCAGCCAGTTGCGGTTCTGCAGGTGCGGCGCGACGCCGCCATCACTGAGCGTGATGATGCGGTGGCCGTCGAGTTCATCGAGGGTGCGCGGCGTGCCGAAATGCTTGACGTATTCCGGGGCGCAATAGGCATGAAAACCCATCGCGAACAGCTTGCGCTGGATCAGGTCGGGCTGGGTCGGCTTGCGGGTGCGGATCGCCACGTCGGCTTCGCGCATCGACAGATCGAGTTCCTCGTCGGTGACGATCAGCGAAATCCGGATCTCCGGATACAGCGCGGTGAATTCGCCGAGCCGCGGGATCAGCCAGTTGATGCCCACGCCGGGGGTGGTGGTGACCTTGAGGTCGCCGCTTGGTCGCTCGCGACTGTCGGTGAGCTTGGCGCGTGCCGCCTGCAACTGCATGAACACGTCATGCGCGGTGCGGAACAGCAGGTCGCCTTGTTCGGTGAGGATCAGGCCGCGGGCATGGCGGTGAAACAGCGAGACCGACAATTCCTGTTCGAGCGCGCTGACCTGGCGCGAGACCGCAGATTGCGACAGCCCCAGCTGTTCGCCGGCATGCGTGAAGCTTCCCGCTTCCGCCGCCGCGTGAAACACCTTCAGTTTGTCCCAGTCCATATCGGTAAATCCATCACGAGAGCGCCGCATCTCTATTCCGCCGCTGCGCGGTCGTGAGCATGGGCTGCGAGATAACGTTCGGCTTCCAGCGCGGCCATGCAGCCGAGCCCGGCCGCGGTGACAGCCTGCCGCCAGATTTCGTCGGCGACGTCGCCGGCGGCGAACACGCCGGGCACCGAGGTCGCGGTCGAATTTGGCGCTACCTCGATATAGCCCGACGGCCGCAGCCTGATCTGGTCCTTGACGAGTTCGGTCGCTGGCGCGTGGCCGATGGCGATGAATACGCCGTCCGCCGGGATTTCGGTGAGGGCGCCGGTCTTGACGTTGTTCAGGCGCACATGGGTGACCTTGTTGGGGTTTTCGGTGCCGCAGATCTCGTCGATGGCCGAATCCCACACCACCTTGATCTTGGGATGTTTGAACAGACGCTCCTGCAGGATGCGCTCGGCGCGGAAATGGTCGCGGCGGTGTACGATGGTGACGGAGGAGGCAAAGTTGGTCAGGAACAAAGCCTCCTCGACGGCGGTGTTGCCGCCGCCGACCACCACGACCGCCTTGTCGCGGTAGAAGAAGCCGTCGCAGGTGGCACAGGCTGAAACGCCGCCACCCTGGAATTTTTGTTCCGAGGGAATTCCGAGCCAGCGCGCCTGCGCGCCGGTGGCCAGGATCACGGTCTCGGCGAGGTAGACGTCGCCGGAATCGCACACCAGCCGGAACGGGCGCTGGTGCACATCGAGCTCGGTCACCATGTCGGTGACGATCCGGGTGCCGACGTGATGCGCCTGCTTCTCCATCTGTTCCATCAGCCACGGACCCTGCACCACGTCGGCGAAGCCGGGGTAATTCTCGACGTCGGTGGTGATGGTGAGCTGGCCGCCGGGCTGGATGCCCTGGATCAGGACCGGTTCCAGCATCGCTCGTGCGGCATATATCGCGGCGGTATATCCGGCCGGGCCGGAACCGATGATGACGACTTTCGCAAGAATGGGGGCGGCCATGGTCGAGTCCCTTTCTGAAGGGAAATTGTTCTGTGCTAAGGCTGAAGTTGCCGGCGAAAGCGTCGCAGCGGCGTTGAAAGTGTCAAATCCAAGTCCGCGTGGACTCTATGATATCTGTGGAGCCATGCAAGAATTGCAATCCGTCCCGGCAAATTTTCCCCAGAACGCGCTTAATTTCCGCGGTGCACGCGCAATAAAATTGCGCCAGACGGCGCGGCTACGGTAAGAGAGTTCAGACCTTCAGCCGAGCAGGATCTACCACGCGTGCCAAAAAGCCTAGACGAGATCGACCTCAAGATTCTTACCGAGATCCAGGCCGACGGCCGAATCACCAATGTGGAACTGGCCAGGCGGGTCGGTATCTCGCCGCCGCCCTGCCTGCGCCGGGTCCGGACCCTGGAAGAGGCGGGTTTCATCCAGGGCTATCGCGGGATGCTCGATCCCCGGCTGCTCGGCTTCGACGTCACCGTGTTCGCCTCGGTGCACCTGTCGAGCCAGGCCGATGCCGACCTCAAGGCGTTCGAGGATTTTGTCCGCAAGGAGCCGCTGGTGCGCGAATGCTGGATGCTGTCCGGCGAAATCGATTTCATTCTGAAATGCGTGGCGCCGGACATGGCTACGTTCCAGGATTTCGTCGGCCAGCTGACCGCCGCGCCGCATGTGCGCAATGTCCGGACCTCGCTGGTGCTGCATAATTCGAAATATGCCGCCGCCGTGCCGCTGGAATTGAAGGTCGCGGGCTGAGGCTCCTGTAGGATGGGTTGAGCGCCTTCGCGAAACCCGTCATTTCGGATGGCCTGATGATGGGTAGAGCCGGGACACGCCGCGCATGCCTCGGCTCTACCCATCCTACTTTAACTCAGCTCTTCTTGCGCAGCATCGCATCGAGGCTGATCGGGCCAGCGCCCGAGGTCGCCAGATACAGGCAGGCGAAGCAGAACAGGATCGCGGCGGTGCCGCCGTTCAGCAGCGGCAGGAACACCGGAGCCGCCTTGAACATGTGACCCATGAAATAGGCGGCCGCCATTTCGCCGGCGAGGATGAAGGCGACCGGCCGGGTGAACAGGCCGAGCAGCAGCAGCGCGCCGCCGACGAGTTCGAGCGCGCCGGCAAAGGTGATCAGCGGCGGGATGTTGGCGAAGTACGGCAGCACCGGAAATTTGAAGATCTTGGCGACGCCGTACTGCAGCAGCAGCAGGCCGGTGATGAAGCGAAACAGGCTGAGTGCGATCGGTTGATACTTGGAAAGCGTTTGGTCCATGTCATTAGTCCCCCTGTGATGACAAATCGCTGTTAGCATTATTGCATTGCGAAGTGTCGCTCACGGTGTTGTGAAAACACAGGATTACCGCGATTATTTCACATTCAATTCGGGCGTGCAGCCTGAATACCGCGCAGCAAAAAGCCGCGCACGGGGCGCGGCTTTTTTAGTCAAGATCGCAGGACGACTTCAGCGCCACTCGACCTTGGTAATTTCATATGCCTTGGCGCCGCCCGGGGCGACGACTTCGACGGTCGCGCCCTTGGCCTTGCCAATCAGCGCGCGGGCCATCGGAGAGGTGATCGAGATGCGGCCCTTCTTGGCGTCGGCTTCAGGCTCGCCGACGATCTGCCAGACTGCCTTTTTCTCGGTATCCTCGTCGACCAGCGTCACGGTCGCGCCGAACATGATGGTGTCGCCGGACAGCTTGCTGATGTCGATGATGTCGGCGCGCGCGAGCTTGTCCTCGAGCTCGTTGATCCGGCCTTCATTGTGCGACTGGTCTTCCTTGGCAGCATGGTATTCGGCGTTTTCGGAAAGGTCGCCATGGGAGCGCGCCTCGGCGATCTGCTCGATGATCCTTGGCCGGTTCACGGTCTGCCGCTCCTTCAGTTCGACCTCAAGCGCAGCGTAACCGCCGGCGGTCATCGGGACCTTTTCAACCATCTCTTTTCGTCCTTTAACGTCGTGCGACACGCGAATTTGGCGCGCACGATCAGGTCAATCTGTCATTAGGGCCGGATGGCTGCGTTTGCAGCCTCGGGGCCGGAAAGCGCCGAAACAGAACCACATCATGACCGGTGAGTTCCGGCCGTGTCGAGTTTAATTCCAATCAGCCGGAACGGGCGGCCCGGCCATTATCAGGATTCGGAAAAATAACTCTGCAATGTGCGGACCTCAAGGTCCCCGCCCAAATAGGCCCGGATGCCCTGCGCGGCCGCCACGGCACCCGAAAGAGTGGTGTAATATGGCACTTTATGCAAGAGGGCAGCCCGCCGCAGCGATCGGCTGTCGGCCAGCGCCTGCGGCCCGTCGGTGGTGTTGAACACCAGCTGGATCTCGCCATTGGTGATGGCGTCGACGATATGCGGCCGGCCTTCCAGCACCTTGTTGATCTTTTCCGCCGGCACGCCATTGTCGACCAGATAGCGCTGGGTGCCCGAGGTCGCGAGCACCTTGAAGCCCCGTTCCGACAGCAATTTGACCGCGTCGAGAATTCGGGTCTTGTCGCTTTCGCGAACCGAGACGAAGACGGTGCCCTTGCGCGGCACGCGGGTGCCGCCGCCGAGCTGGCTCTTCGCGAACGCCACCTCGAACGAACGGTCGATGCCCATCACCTCGCCGGTGGAGCGCATTTCCGGGCCAAGCACGGTGTCGACGCCGGGGAAACGTGCGAACGGAAATACCGATTCCTTGACGCCGACATGGCCGAGCGTGCGCTTTTTCAGGTTGAAGCTGGCGAGTTTTTCGCCAGCCATGATCCGGGCCGCGATCTTCGCCACCTGGATGCCCATCACCTTGGCGACGAACGGCACGGTACGCGACGCCCGCGGATTGACTTCGAGCACGTAGATGTCGCCGTCCTTGATGGCGAACTGCACATTCATCAGCCCGACCACGTCGAGGCCGAGCGCCATGGCGCGGGTCTGTTCTTCCAGCCGCTCGATCATCGCCGCATCCAGCGAATGCGGTGGCAGCGAACAGGCCGAGTCGCCGGAATGAATGCCGGCTTCCTCGATGTGCTCCATGATACCGACGACAAAGGTATCCTTGCCGTCGCACAGGCAGTCGACGTCGATCTCGATGGCGTCCGACAGATAGCGGTCGAACAATAGCGGGTTCTTGCCGAGCACGGTGTTGATCTGCCCGGTCTTGTCGTTGGGATAGCGCGCCTTGACGTCACCCGGCACCAGCTCCGGCAAGGTGCCGAGCCGCCATTTCACGTAGGAGTGAAGGGCCATGGAAA
>NZ_JANXTC010000375.1:0-9058 GCF_025356345.1 Tardiphaga sp. | reverse complement strand
TGTCGATCTCTAAACCTTAGACGTAGCAGGGCTTAAGCGATTCGGCGCGACGGTGCCTACGATGTTTGGCCTGTAAACACGGGCTTATTTGCATCGGTCGCCTTAAAAACGCCGGACCGGGCGAGGGTTTCGCAACGTCCTTGACTTCAAATGATCCGCCCTTTATCTCCACCACCACTGCGGGATTTTAGACATCCACGCGGGAGTAGCTCAGTTGGTTAGAGCGCTGCCCTGTCACGGCAGAGGTCGCGGGTTCGAGTCCCGTCTCTCGCGCCATTCCCTAGGGAATGGCGTCACTTTGGTCTAACCCGGGTGCTTCACAGCGATAACCGCACCATTTAACATCTCATGGCCGGCGCATGTCATGCCGTTTGATATCGTCTTCTGATCCGGGAACGCGTTCGCCTAGAACGAATCCGCCAGTGCGATCTCCTGCTTCAACTCCTCGATCCGCCGTGCCGCTTCGACGCGGGTCAGGTCAGAGGCGAACTGCTTCGGTTGATAGGCCTCGATCGCCAGCGATTTCAACGTCAGGGCCTGGCCGCGTGTCATCGGGACAGATAGCCGGTCGGGAAGTTCCGCATAGGATCGGGTGGCGGGTGACGAGGCGGTGCGGGCCATGGAGATCTCCGGAAGTGGGGACGGTGCTCGATGCGTGACTTGCCTTGATGTTCTCTTTTTGTTCTATATCAACATTGCCGACTCACGCCAAGCTGAATTTGCGATGACGCAAATGCAGTTCTGGATGCAGGTAACGCCGCTCACGGGGGCAGCCATGGCGGGACATCTAGGATGGCGGAGGGTCGTCCGGCAGCGCTGTTGCGGTGCGAAAAATCAGGGGGAGTGACCCGCACCGCAGGCAACCTGCCGGGTTCGCAACTCCAGGGCCAGATGCTGCGTAACGTCGTCGACACTGCAAGGGCGCTGCCGCATTCCTGACCCCTCATCGCTTGTCTTGCGCCCATTGTTGCGCTGCGCTAAGCCTCAGAACCATTCCAATATTCGAATCTGTGGCCAAATTCGCGCCATGGGGATAGGGATCGCCGATGAACGGCATCTTGCAGAATTATCTTCCACTTGTGGTCTTTATCGGCATCGCCACTTTTATCGGCGCGGCGCTGCTAATCGCTCCCTTCATCGTTGCCTACCAGCAGCCTGATTCGGAAAAGCTGTCCGCCTATGAATGCGGATTCAATGCTTTTGACGATGCCCGTATGAAATTCGATGTGCGGTTCTATCTTGTGGCGATCCTGTTCATTATCTTCGATTTGGAAGTGGCGTTTCTGTTTCCGTGGGCGGTCGCCTTCGGGAAGCTGGGTGCGACTGGCTTCTGGTCGATGATGGTGTTTCTCGGTGTCCTCACCATTGGTTTCGCCTATGAATGGAAGAAAGGCGCCCTCGAATGGGATTGAGCCCCGTGATCACCTCCCCGCAGTCGACACCGTCGTCCCGTCCGGTCGGCGCCCAGCCGCTGGTTTCCAGGGCGCCGACCGGCCTCATCGATCCGAATACCGGAAAGCCGGTGGGCGCTAATGATCCGTATTTCCTCGAGGTCAATGCCGAATTGTCGGACAAGGGCTTCTTCGTGGCGGCGACCGACGATCTGATCACCTGGGCGCGCACTGGCTCGCTGATGTGGATGACCTTCGGTCTGGCCTGCTGCGCGGTCGAGATGATGCAGGTGTCGATGCCGCGTTACGATATCGAGCGCTTCGGCTTCGCGCCGCGCGCCTCGCCGCGGCAGTCCGATGTCATGATCGTGGCCGGTACGCTGACCAACAAAATGGCGCCGGCGCTGCGCAAGGTCTACGACCAGATGCCGGAGCCGCGCTACGTGATCTCGATGGGCTCCTGCGCCAATGGCGGTGGCTACTACCACTACTCCTATTCGGTGGTGCGTGGCTGCGACCGCATCGTGCCGATCGACATCTACGTTCCGGGTTGTCCACCGACCGCCGAAGCCCTGCTGTACGGCGTGCTGTTGCTGCAGAAAAAAATCCGGCGGACGGGGACGATTGAACGTTAATCAGGAGAGGCAGATGGCTGATCCCCAGGACATGGTCATTCCTTTGCTAGGTGAGATGCGTGGGGAGATATCGGAACTCCCCAGCCACATGGATTTTCGCTTCGGTGAGGTGGAAAATCGATTGAAAAAAATGGATGAGTCCTTGGTGACATTCCGTCACGCGCCTGGCGCTGACAGTCTGCTCAGCAAGATTGTGACTGGCGAATTTGAAGAGCGGCTTGGGGTCCTCGAACGGCGCCTGAGCGAGCTGGAGACCCAAAAGTGACTGATCTTTCCAGTCTTGGCGAAACCATCAAGGCCGCATTACCCGGCGCTATCGTCGGCTCGTCGGTGGCCTTCGGCCAACTGACGCTGGCGGTGGAAGCTGCCCGGATCGTCGATATCGTGCGCTTCCTGCGCGACGATCCCGGTTGCCGCTTTGTCAGTTTCGTCGATATTACCGCCGTCGATTATCCCGGTCGCGAAAAGCGTTTTGAAGTGGTCTACCACTTCATGTCGCCGGCGCTGAACATTCGGATCCGGCTCAAGGCCGAGGCTTCCGAGACCACCCAGGTGCCGTCGATCATCTCGGTGTTTCCCGGTGCCGACTGGTTCGAGCGCGAGGCCTATGACCTCTACGGTGTGATCTTCGTCGGTCACCCGGATATGCGCCGGCTGCTCACCGACTACGGTTTCGATGGTCATCCGCTGCGCAAGGACTTTCCGCTCTCCGGCTTCGTCGAGGTTCGCTACGACGACCAGGAAAAGCGCGTGGTCTATGAACCGGTTCGCCTCAACCAGGAATTCCGCAAGTTCGATTTCCTCTCGCCCTGGGAGGGCGCGGATTATTCGATTCTGCCCGGTGACGAGAAGGCGGAGGTCAAGCCATGACCGAACAGCCCAGCGTTCGTAATTTCACCATCAATTTCGGCCCGCAGCATCCCGCGGCGCATGGCGTGCTGCGGCTGGTGCTGGAGCTTGACGGCGAAGTGGTCGAGCGCGTCGATCCGCATATCGGCCTGCTGCATCGCGGCACCGAGAAACTGATCGAGCAGAAGACTTACCTGCAGGCGATTCCCTATTTCGACCGGCTCGATTACGTCGCGCCAATGAATCAGGAGCATGCGTTCTGTCTCGCCGCGGAAAAGCTGCTCGGCGTCACGGTGCCACGCCGCGCGCAGTTGATCCGCGTATTGTATTGCGAGATAGGCCGCATTCTGTCGCATATGCTCAACGTCACCACGCAGGCGATGGACGTCGGCGCGCTGACGCCGCCGCTGTGGGGATTCGAGCAGCGCGAAAAGCTGATGGTGTTCTACGAGCGCGCGTCGGGTTCGCGCATGCACGTGGCCTATTTCCGCGTCGGCGGCGTACATCAGGACCTGCCGCCGGCGCTGATTGACGATATCGACGCCTGGTTTGACCCGTTCCTGCAGGTGGTCGCCGATCTCGAAACGCTGCTGACCGGTAACCGCATTTTCAAGCAGCGCAACGTCGATATCGGTGTGGTGTCGTTGGAGGATGCCTGGAAGTGGGGCTTTTCCGGCGTGATGGTGCGCGGTTCGGGGGCGGCGTGGGATCTACGCAAGTCGCAGCCCTATGAATGCTACGCCGAGATGGATTTCGACGTCCCGATCGGCAAGAACGGTGACTGCTACGACCGTTACTGCATCCGCATGGAAGAGATGCGGCAGTCGGTCCGCATCATGCGGCAGTGCATTGCCAAACTGCGCGAGCCGGACGGGCAGGGCCCGGTGATGGCCGAGGATCACAAGGTGACGCCGCCGCGTCGCGGCGAGATGAAGCGCTCGATGGAAGCGCTGATCCATCATTTCAAGCTCTACACCGAAGGCTTCCGCGTTCCTGAAGGCGAGGTCTATGTCGCCGTCGAGGCACCGAAGGGCGAGTTCGGTGTCTATCTGGTATCGGACGGCACCAACAAGCCCTACAAGTGCAAGATCCGCGCGCCGGGCTTCGCGCATCTGCAGGCGATGGACTTCCTCTGCAAGGGACATCTGCTGTCCGACGTTTCGGCGATCCTTGGCTCGATCGATATCGTGTTCGGCGAGGTCGATCGGTGACATCCGCGCAGCCTCCCATCCAGTTTGACCGGTCCTCCGGCGTTCTCCAGGGCGTCAATCCCTGGGAGCGTCTGGCCGCGTTCGCACTGATGGCAGGCTCGAAACTGTCCGCGCCATTCGCACATCGCGGCTACAACATGTGCGCCAATCTGCTTCGCAAGGCGTTGCCGGAGCGCGACCTCGTGGTGAAGCTCAATCCGGACGCGTTGTTCGCTTTTCCCTATGGCGACGGCTACTGGAGCAAGCTGCTCAACGCGACGTTTTCCTACGAGGACGAACTCGAATTGCTGTTCCGGGATTCCGTTGGCGTCGATTACACCTTGCTCGATTGCGGCGCCAATTATGGCTACTGGTCGGTGCTGGTGTCGAGTGCGCCGTTTGGATCGCACAGAGCCATCGCGATCGAGCCGTCCGCGCAAAATTTCGCGGGGCTTGCGAATAATGCGCGCCTAAATGGCGATCGTTTCGAGGTCATGAAATGCGCCATCGGCGCGGCGCGCGGCAGCGCCAATCTGTCGGGCACCAAGCACGAGGCCTTCAGCATCGCCGGCGCGGCGGATGCCGGCGGCGAACCCGTGCCGGTGCTCGCGCTTGACGATCTGATCGACGACGGCAAGGTGTCGCCGGACGGCAAGTACCTGATCAAGCTAGATGTCGAGGGCGTCGAGATCGATGCCATCAAGGGCGGCGCGCGATTGCTCGCGGGCGACTCGGTGATTATGTGTGAGGAGCATGGCAACGACGCCCGCCACACGGTGTCGCGCTATATCCTTGACCAGACTCCGCTAAGGCTGATCGTACATGACCCGGTCAGCAATCGTTTCGAGACCGTTACCGAATTATCGATCCTCGATCGCATTAAGGTGTCCACCCACGTCGGTTACAACGTGTTTGGTACCGCGAGCGTATTCTGGCTCGATCGTATCAACAGCCTGAATGCGAGCGCTTCGCGCCGCGCTCAATGAGAGACTGACAATGGCCGTTCGCCGCCTGGCACCGAAAGAATTGCAACCAGCGACCTTCAGTTTCACGCCGGAAAATCTGGCGTGGGCGAAGCAGCAGATGGAAAAATATCCGCCGGGCCGGCAGGCCTCCGCGGTGATCGCCATCCTGTGGCGCGCGCAGGAGCAGCATGCCGGCTGGATTTCGGAGGCCTCGCTACGCGTCGTCGCCGATTTGCTCAGCATGCCCTATATTCGCGTGCTGGAAGTTGCGACTTTCTACACGATGTTTCAGCTGCAGCCGGTCGGTAAGAAGGCGCATATCCAGGTTTGCGGCACCACGCCCTGCATGCTGCGCGGCGCAGGCGATCTCATCGAGGTTTGCCAGCATCGCATCCATCACGATCCCTTCCAGCTGTCGGCGGACGAGGATTTCAGCTGGGAAGAGGTCGAGTGCCTCGGCGCTTGCGTCAATGCCCCGATGGCCATGATCTGGAGCGACACCTATGAGGATCTCACCAAGGAGAGCCTCAACAGCCTGATCGACGGCTTCGCCGCCGGCACACCGCCGAAGCCGGGATCGCAGATCGGTCGACAGTTCGCCGCGCCCGAGGGCGGTGCGCGTACGCTGATCGGTGGCGGCGCCATGACCCATACGAAGCCCGCGGAGGTGGAAACGCCAAAGGAGCCGGCGCTGGCCGACGCGGAGCCGAAAAAACAGACCGAGGCCGCTAACGCGCAGGAGCGCCCGGCGCCGAAGCCGCCGGCCGCCGATGCCACGAAAAAGAATCCGCCGACCGGCAGTGGCCCTGTGAAGGGACGCAAGAAGTGATATCTGATATTTCCCTTATGGCGGAAACGCAGACTGGTGCCGTGACGATGAACAAATGGTTGTACATCGCGCTGCATACTGCCGCGGCTGCAAGTTTCATTTTCCTGCTGCAGCGCTTTTTTCTGAGCGCCACGCTTGAATCCAGTCTGCTATGGGCGTTGGTGTTCGGCGGCTGCGCCGCGATGCTCGCCTACAAGCAGACCCATCGCTGATCGAGGTCAACATGCTCGACGACAAGGACCGCATTTTCCGCAATCTCTACGGCCTCGAAGACTGGGGCCTGGAAGGCGCGCGCCGTCGCGGAAGCTGGGATGGCACCAAGGCCATTCTCGACAAGGGGCGTGACTGGATCATCACCGAAATGAAGGCCTCCGGCCTGCGTGGCCGTGGCGGCGCGGGTTTCCCGACCGGCATGAAATGGTCGTTCATGCCGAAGGATTCCGCCGATGGCAGGCCGAGCTACCTCGTCGTCAACGCTGACGAATCCGAACCCGGCACCTGCAAGGATCGCGAGATCATGCGGCACGATCCGCATCTGCTGATTGAAGGCTGCCGGATCGCCGGCTGCGCGATGGGCGCCCATGTCGGCTACATCTATGTCCGCGGCGAATTCATCCGCGAGCGCGAGCATCTGCAGGCTGCGATCGATCAGGCCTACGAAGCCAAGCTGATCGGCAAGGACAACGTCCACGGCTTCCCGTTCGATCTCTACGTCGCCCATGGCGCGGGCGCCTATATCTGCGGCGAAGAGACCGCGCTGCTGGAGAGCCTCGAGGGCAAGAAGGGCCAGCCGCGCCTGAAGCCGCCATTCCCGGCCAATGTCGGCCTCTATGGTTGCCCGACGACGGTGAACAATGTCGAGTCGATCGCGGTCGCGCCGGACATCCTGCGCCGCGGCGCATCGTGGTTCGCCAGCATCGGTCGCCCGAACAATGTCGGCACCAAGCTTTACGGCATCTCCGGTCACGTCAACACGCCCTGCGTTGTCGAGGATGCCATGAGCATTCCATTGCGCGAACTGATCGAGAAGCATGGCGGCGGCATTCGCGGCGGCTGGGACAATCTGCTGGCGATCATTCCGGGCGGCGCGTCTTGCCCGCTGATCCCGGCGGCGGATTGCGAAGATCTGATCATGGATTTCGACGGCACCCGCGCGGTGAAGTCGTCGTTCGGGACCGCCGGCGTGATCGTCATGGACAAGTCCACCGACATCGTCGCCGCGATCGCGCGCATCAGCTACTTCTTCAAGCATGAGAGCTGCGGCCAGTGCACGCCGTGCCGCGAAGGCACCGGCTGGATGTGGCGGGTGCTCAACCGCATGGTCGAGGGCCGCGCCCACAAGCGCGAGATCGACATGCTGCTGGAAGTCACCAAGCAGGTCGAAGGCCACACCATCTGCGCGCTCGGCGATGCCGCCGCGTGGCCGGTGCAGGGCCTGATCCGCGCCTTCCGCCCGGAGATCGAACGCCGCATCGACGATTTCAGCCGCAAGGCGAGCCTCGATGATCAGGGTATTCTCGATCCCGCGCATATGGTCGCGGCGGAGTAGGGCGATGGAATTCCGGATGAGCGACATTCCGTTCGATAATCCCGATGTCGCGGGTGTGGTCATCCGGTGTCTGCAAGAATGTGATCGCGCGTTGAATGTCGCGCTTGTTGAAACTCAACCGATGATGTCGACGGATGATTGGAAGATGCTGAGACTTGGAGTCGGTCACATTGTTGGGTCGGATATGTTGGACTTGTGGGTCGCGATCGTGAAGAAGCATCCGCAATTCGAAAGTGCCTTTGCCGGTTTGCCTGGTGAAGGTGGAGGTGCATGCGCATGACCAAACTCATCATCGACGGCAAAGAGATCGATGTTCCCGCCGAATACACGCTGTTGCAGGCGTGTGAGGCGGCGGGCGCCGAGATCCCGCGCTTCTGCTACCACGAGCGGCTGTCGATCGCCGGCAATTGCCGGATGTGTCTGGTCGAGGTGAAGGGTGGACCGAAGCCGGTCGCCTCCTGCGCCTGGGGCGTGCGCGACTGCCGGCCGGGCCCGAAGGGCGAGCCGCCGGAGATTTCGACCAAGTCGCCGATGGTCAAGAAGGCCCGCGAGGGCGTGATGGAATTTCTGCTGATCAACCACCCCTTGGATTGCCCGATCTGCGACCAGGGCGGCGAGTGCGACCTGCAGGACCAGGCCATGGGCTACGGCGTCGATACCAGCCGCTTTGCCGAGAACAAGCGCGCCGTCGAGGACAAATATCTTGGCGCGCTGGTTAAGACCTCGATGACCCGCTGCATCCAGTGTACGCGCTGCGTTCGCTTCGCGACGGAAGTCTGCGGCGTGCCGGAAATGGGCCTTCTCGGTCGTGGCGAAGACGTCGAGATCACCACCTATCTGGAAAGC
Organism: Tardiphaga sp.; assembly: GCF_025356345.1. GTDB lineage: Bacteria > Pseudomonadota > Alphaproteobacteria > Rhizobiales > Xanthobacteraceae > Tardiphaga. The sequence goes on along the minus strand of NZ_JANXTC010000375.1, from coordinate 804 downwards.
GCGCTGACCTCGGAGTTGCAGGGTAATCTGGTCGATATCTGCCCGGTGGGCGCGTTGACCTCGAAGCCCTATGCGTTCGCCGCGCGCCCGTGGGAACTCACCAAGACACAGTCGATCGACGTGATGGACGCGGTCGGCTCTGCGATCCGTGTCGACACCCGCGGCCGCGAAGTGATGCGCATCCTGCCGCGCGTCAACGAGGCGGTGAACGAGGAATGGATTTCCGACAAGACCCGCCACATCGTCGACGGTCTGCGCGCGCAGCGGTTGGATCGCCCGTTCGTTCGTGAAAACGGCAAGCTGCGCGTGGCAAGCTGGGCGGAGGCTTTTGGCGCGATCGCCGCGAAGGTGGCGCGCACCGAACCGAACAAGATAGGCGCCATTGCTGGCGATCTCGCCGCGATCGAGGAAATGTTCGCGCTGAAGCAGCTGCTGGCCAGCATGGGCTCGGCCAATGTCGCGACACAGGACGGTAGCGCCTTCGATCCCGCCGCCGGCCGTGCCTCCTACATCTTCAATCCGACCATCGCCGGGATCGAGGAGGCCGATGCGTTGCTGATCGTCGGCTCGAACCCGCGCAAGGAAGCCGCCGTTCTCAACGCGCGCATCCGCAAGCGCTGGCGCACCGGCCAGCTCAAGATTGCCGTGATCGGCGAGAAGGCCGACCTGACCTATCTCTACGACTATCTCGGCGCGGGCAGCGATTCGCTGGCTGAACTCGCCGCCGGCAAGAATGCCTTCGCCGACGTGCTGAAGGGTGCCAAGAAGCCGATCGTGCTGGTTGGCGCTGGCGCTGTGTCGCGC
>NZ_JANXTC010000360.1:0-2329 GCF_025356345.1 Tardiphaga sp. | reverse complement strand
TGCGGATGCTGGTCGACGCCGTCGGTCAGCAAGCCACCCTGGTCGAAGCCGACATAGCCCGGAGGCGCGCCGATCAGCCGCGACACGGTGTGGCGTTCCATATATTCGGACATGTCGAAACGGATCAGCTCGACGCCCAGAGAGGCCGCCAGCTGCTTCGCCACTTCGGTCTTGCCGACGCCGGTCGGGCCCGAGAACAGATAGGAGCCGATCGGCTTCTCCGGTTCACGCAGTCCAGCCCGCGCCAATTTGATCGAGGCTGACAGCGCCTCGATGGCATTGTCCTGACCGAACACCACGCGCTTCAGCGTGGTTTCCAGATGACGCAGCAACTCGGCATCGTCCTTCGACACGCTCTTGGGCGGAATCCGCGCCATGGTCGCGATCGTGGTCTCGATTTCCTTGATGCCGATGGTCTTCTTGCGCTTGTTCTCCGCGACCAGCATCTGCGCGGCGCCGGATTCATCGATCACATCGATCGCCTTGTCCGGCAGCTTGCGGTCATGGATATAACGCGACGACAGCTGCACCGCCGCCTCGATGGCTTCGTTGGTGTATTTCAGCTTGTGATATTCTTCGAAATACGGCTTCAGCCCCTTGAGGATCGCGATCGCGTCCTCGACGGTCGGCTCGTTGACGTCGATCTTCTGGAACCGGCGCACCAGAGCGCGATCCTTCTCGAAGTGCTGGCGATATTCCTTGTAGGTGGTCGAGCCCATGCAACGAATGGTGCCCGAAGCCAGGGCAGGCTTGAGCAAATTCGAGGCATCCATCGCGCCGCCGGAGGTGGCGCCGGCGCCGATCACGGTGTGGATCTCGTCGATGAACAGGATCGCGTTGGGATGCGCTTCCAACTCCTTGAGCACCTGCTTCAGGCGTTCCTCGAAGTCACCGCGATAGCGTGTGCCGGCCAGCAGCGTGCCCATGTCCAGCGAGAACACGGTCGCCGCCGCGAGCACTTCGGGCACTTCGCTGTCGACGATGCGCTTCGCCAGACCCTCGGCGATCGCGGTCTTGCCGACGCCGGCTTCACCGACGAACAGCGGATTGTTCTTCTGGCGGCGGCACAGCACCTGGATCGCGCGGTTGATCTCGGAATTGCGTCCGATCACCGGGTCGATCTTGCCGTCACGGGCCTTCTTGTTGAGGTTGACGCAATAGGTGTCGAGCGCCTCCCCCTTCTTCTTGGAATCGTCGCCGTTCTTGGTCTCGGTCTCTTCGTCGACGCCGCGCACCGGCCGCGCCTCGGACACGCCCGGACGCTTGGCAATGCCATGGCTGATGTAATTCACCGCGTCATACCGCGTCATGTCCTGCTCCTGCAGGAAATAGGCGGCGTGGCTCTCACGCTCGGCGAAGATCGCAATCAGCACATTGGCGCCGGTCACTTCCTCGCGACCCGACGATTGCACATGAATCACGGCGCGCTGAATGACACGCTGGAAACCGGCGGTCGGCTTGGCGTCATCGGCGCCGTCCGTCACCAGGTTTTCAAATTCGGTTTCGAGATAATTGACGAGGCTGGTGCGCAGCTTGTCGAGATCGACGCTGCAGGCCCGCATTACCGCGGCCGCATCGGAGTCATCGACCAGCGACAGCAGGAGATGTTCCAGCGTGGCGTATTGGTGATGCCGCTCATTCGCGATCGAAAGCGCGCGATGCAGCGATTGTTCAAGGCTCTGGGAAAAAGTCGGCATTCGCGTCCTCTGTGGCCCCCGCCATCATGATCGCCGTTGCCCGGTCAGGCAACAACAACCTTTGTCATATAGTCACCCAAGATCGCGGCGAAAGAGCGGTTCCCGCGACTCGTTTACAACTGGACCAAGCCTACATCGAAAACCCCGGGCAGCGCGTCCGGGATAGGCGTAGGCTCGACTGATCCACCGCCTTCTTGATGCAAAACCCGTTCCCATTTCCGGCGGTTTTGCCACGCCCCTACTTTTTCTCCATCACGCATTGCAGGGGATGCTGGTGCTTGCGCGCAAAATCCATCACTTGCGTCACCTTGGTCTCGGCGATCTCATAGGTAAACACGCCGCACTCCCCGATTCCATGATGATGGACGTGGAGCATGATCTTGGTCGCGGCTTCGGCATCCTTCTGGAAGAACTTCTCCAGCACGTGAACGACAAATTCCATCGGCGTGTAATCGTCGTTCAGTATCAGCACGCGATAGAGATTCGGGCGTTTTGTCTTCGGCTTGACCTTGGCGATGACGGACGTAGCCGGGCCGCCGGTGCCCCCGGCGCGGTTGTCATCGTTGCCCATTCGGGGAACCGGTGCGGCCACAGCGGCAGACGCAGGCGAATCAGATCTGGAAGTTAATTGC
>NZ_JANXTC010000356.1:0-6193 GCF_025356345.1 Tardiphaga sp. | reverse complement strand
CATCAGGCCACGGCCGATGGCGAGCATCTGTTGCTCGCCGCCGCTGAGACCGCCAGCGAGTTGCATGAAGCGTTCCCTGAGCCGAGGAAACATATCGAGAATTTCCTTGACCTCGAACCTGGGCCCGCCGCCGAACGAATCCACGATCTTCAGATTGGCTTCGACGGTCATGTCGGGAAATATCTCGCGCCCCTCCGGCACGTGGCTGATTCCGAGTCGGCTGGTCTGCCAGGGCTTCTTCCCGTCGATGCGTTTGCCGTCCAGCGCGATATCGCCGCCGCTCAGTGGCAGGATACCGGAGATGGTATTCAGCAGCGTCGTCTTGCCGGCGCCGTTGGCGCCGAGGATGGCTACGATTTCGCCCGGCTGCACCACAATCGAGACGTCGCGCAGCGCCGTCACCTTGCCGTACGCAGCCGAAACGCCGTTGACGCGAAGCAGGTCACTCATCTTCCGCTCCGAGATAGGCCGAAATCACTTCGGCATGCTTGAATACACGTTCCGGCGCATCGACCACCACCGGTCGGCCATCGACGACCACAAGGGCGCGGCCGCACAATGCCTTGATCACTGTCATGTCATGCTCGACGATCACCACGGTGCGTCCAGGCGCGATGGTTTCTATGAGGGATATGAAATCCGCGGTCTCGCGGCCGTTCATGCCGGCGGCCGGTTCGTCGAGGAACAGCACGCGCGGTTCGGACATCAAGGCAACAGCCACCGCAAGCCGTCGTTGAACGCCATAGGCCAGCACGTTGCCGAGCCGGGCGCGGTCGTCGCTCAGCCCGGAAAGTGCCAGGACCTCTTCGGCCTTGTGGTGAAACGCCGCCTGTTCGCGGCGATAGACGGAACTGCCGACGATCCGTCCGGCCACAGAATGCGTGAAGCTGGCATGGCGCCCATATCGCAGGTTGTCGTAGACCGTCGCTTCGCCGAACACCGCCGTCCGCTGGAACGTGCGGGCGACACCGGCACGCGCCACCAGATGGGGCGTCATCGTGCCGACGTCATGGCCTAGCACCTCGATCTGCCCGCTGGTCGGCTTGGTGATGCCGCACAGCACGTCGAATAGCGTGGACTTGCCGGCGCCGTTCGGGCCGATGATGCCGAACACTTCGCCTTCCTCTACGGTCAGGCTGACGCCATCGAGCGCCACCACGCCGCCGTAGCGCTTGCGGATATCGGTCGCCTGGACGACCACGGTCTTGCCGCGCGGGGCTTCAACGTTCATCTGCTCCACAGTTGCCTCCTGTAACGCGCACCAGGAGGCGCTTGCTGATTTGATGCAATCCACCGGGCGCGAAAATCATGATGACGACGATGGCCGTCGAAAACACCAGAATGCGAACATTGGGATCGAGGTCGAGATAATATGGCAGAATGCTGAAGATCACCGCGCCGATGATCGGGCCGACCAGCAATCCGGTGCCGCCGATCAGCACCATCAGTAGCGCGTCGACGGTGTTAGCCACCGAGAAGACTTCCGGCGTGACAATTTGGGTGTAGGGCACGCACAGCGCACCGGCCAGCGCGGCGATAGGAGCGCTCAGCATGAACGCCTTGAGACGCTGGCGAAAGACATTGACGCCGACGGACTGCGCCAGATGACGATTTTGCCGGATGCTTTCGATGGCGCTGCCGAATTGCGAATCGCGAACCGCATGCAGCAGAAGCACCGTCAGGATGAGCGCTCCGGCGGTGACGAAGAAGTAGCTTCGCGGATCGGTCATCGCGATCGGCCCGAGCATGATCGGCGGGAAACCAAAAATTCCGAGAGGCCCTTCTGTCAGATGCGTCAGGTTGAGCGCCGCAACCATGGCGACGCCGGACAGGCCCCACGAGACGATGGAGAAATAAGCGCCGGTCAGCTTCAGTGTAATGGCGCCGATCGCCGCGGCGGCAACGAGCGACACTACCATCGCCATCGCAATGGAGAGTTCGAAAGACTGCCCAAACTTCACCATGCCAATGCCGACCCCGTAGGAGCCGATGCCGAAGAATACGCATTGGCCGAGCGGCACTTCGCCGAGCCCGCCCAGCATGATGTTGATACTGAGCGCGAATAACGCGAAGGCGCAGGTATAGCCCGCCAGCGTGACGATAAAGGTGTTGGTCACCAGCACGCCAAGTCCGACCGCGACAATTGCTGCCGCCACCGCGAGAAGTGGTACTGCGACCTTTCTTCCGGCTGGCCGCGCCAAGGCGAGGGGCCGGCTGGAAGCCACGGTATCCGCGGAGAGATCCGACATATCGATCAATGCCTATACAGTTGCGGGCGGCCCATCAGACCTTGTGGCCAAAGCAGCAGAACACCGATGACAAGAATCCAGCCTAGCGCCGGCGTCCATGACACCGAGACGTAGGTCTCGAACATGGCATTGGCCACGCCGATCAGCAGCGCTCCGAGCATCGCACCGGAAATACTGCCCATGCCGCCGAGGATGACGACGGTGAAGCCGGTGATCAGCGTCGTATGGCCCATGGTTGGATAGGCCGTGACAATCGGTGCGAGCAGCGCACCGGCGAGCCCCGCCGCCGCGACGCCGACCACGAAAGACAGGCTGCGGATCATCGGCACGTTGATGCCGGAGTACAACGCGCCGCGCGGATTCTGCGCGACGGCGAGTATCTGCTGCCCCCTGACCGTGTAACGCAGCCAGGCGCCAAAGCCCGCCAGCACAACGACCGAGGTCAGCAGCACGAACAGGCGCTGCCCGGCGATTACCATGCCGAAAGCCGACACTGTCGCCTGGGCGAACGGCGAACGGATCGGATGCGGATCCGGCCCGAACAGCAGGATAAGGGCCGCGACCATCGCCTGGCCGAGCGCGAAGGTGACGATGATCGACCCATGCCCCTCGCCGTAGATCGCTCGTCGGATTACCGAAAACTCGGTGATGAAGCCGACCGCCGCCACGATGGCGATGGCAGCGGGCAGCGCCGCGAGATACGGCACCCCCCAGCCGCTGAGTAAAAAAATCGCATAAGCGCCGATCGCGAAAAATGCGCCATGGGCAAAATTCGCGATGTGCAGAATGCCGAAGACGAGCGTCAGGCCGACAGCGATGACGGAATAGCTCGCTCCGAGCACCAGCCCGTTGATCAGCGTCTGCACGAACAGGTTCATGATGGTTCCTCGCGATCAGCGCCGGTATCCGTCTAGTTGACCTTGATCATCTCAAGCTGGGTGAGCTTGCCGCCCTTGACCTGCTGGATGAAGAAGTAAGGCGCGCGCGCCCGCCCCTTGGCGTCGAACTTCAGTTCACCGCGCGGCGACGGCCATGCGTTGTCGCGAATGGTGTTGGAAATCTTGTCGTAGTCGGTGTCGGTCCCAGCCTTGTTCATTGCCGCCGCAATCATGGATACCGCCTCATAGATCACGAGATTTCCCTTGCCGGGGCTGACGTTGAACTTCTTCTCGAACTCCGCGATGAACGGCTTGGTCTCTTCCTGCTGCGAAGGAACCATGAAGATCTCGCCGGTGATGACGCCGTCCATGGCGCCCTCCGCTGGAGCCAGCAGACCGGGCACGACGACGCCCGGTGACATCACTTCCTTGGGGAATCCGCCGAGCTGGCGAACCTGCTTCCACAACTGCGCAGCGCGCGCCGGATAGGCATCGGAGACGTAGAGCATGTCGGGCTTGAGCGACTTGATCTTGGTAATGATGGAGGTGAAATCATTCGTGTCCGCGTCATAGGTGGAGACGTTGACCAACTCGATGTTGGCAGTCTTGAGCTTTTCGCGCAGCAGCTCGAGCACCGTCTTGTTGAACTCGGTATTTTCGCCCATGTAGGCCACCGTTTTCGGTTTCATCACGTCGACAAGGTAGGCGTTGAATGCGCTCGAATTGCCTGAGACGGTGTTGTTGATCTGGAACATCCACGGATTGCCTTGATCGGTGATGGCGTCAGCCTGAGCTCCGGCATTCACCTGCAGCATCCGTCCCTTGGTGACCGACGATTCAGCGAGCACCACCGAGCTGTTGGTTCCACCGGTGATTGCCTTGACGCGGCCGACCGACATCAGCTTCTGCACGGCTGCGACGCCGCCCTGCGGCGACCCCTTGTCATCCTCGAACACCAGCTCGATCAAGCGCCCGCCAAGGATCCCACCCTTGGCGTTGATCCCTTCAACGGCGAGTTCAGCGCCACGCCTAACGTCCTGCCCGTAAGTTGCGGCACCGCCGGAAAACGGTGCAGCAATGCCGATCCGGACAGTTTCCGCCGCCGTCGCCGCCACGCTGAACAGGGAGCTCAGGGCGACGGCGCAGGCCATCGACTTCATACGTTGCACCATAACGTTTCCTCTATTTTCGTGTCTATTTGGATGGCAGACTTTTCGGGATTGTCAGAGCGTGCGGCGGAACATTGCAAACAACCGCTCCCAATGACGCTCCGAACTGGCCTTGTGGTAGAGCCGCCGCGTGGGGAACGCGAAACCGTGTTCGGATTCAGGATAGAATTCAATGCTGCCGTTCATGCCGGTCTCAGCAATGATCTGGCGCAACTGGGCGATAATTTCTTCGGTGATGTAATGGTCATGCTCGGCGCAGGCGAAATACATCTCGCCCTTGATGTTCGACGCCAGCAGATGTGCCGAATCCGGCTGGTCCGAAATCAGACGAGCGCCATACACCGAGGCGGCGGCAGCCACGCGCTCGGGAAACGCGCCGGCGACGCGGAACACATAGCGACCGCTCATGCAGTAACCGACGATGCCCAACTTGCCCTGGCGCGCGGCAGAGTCGGTATCGAGAAAGTCGAACAGCGACTGGGTGTCCTGCTCGACCATGGTGTTGGTGAGACTACGATTCAGCTTCCAAAGCAGCGCAATACGATCTTCATAAGCCGGATCATGCAGGCGGTTGGCATCGAGATCGACGCAGCGCGCCAGCCGGTAATACAGGTTCGGCAGGATCACATAATAGCCGACCGAGGCCAGCCGGCGGCACATGTCGGACAGTTCTTCACGAACGCCGACGGAATCCATATAGTGAATGACGACCGGAAACGGGCCTTCACCGTCGGGGCGGAAGATGTATGTGTTCATCTGCCCATCGCGCGTGGCGATATCGACCACCGATTCCCGCATTCGTTTATCCAACCCTACTTATTTTTTATCGCGGCTTGCGCCGCCTTGGTTAGCTGCACTATGCGGCGATCAATTGCATCGATCTAGTACTTTCACATGAGCGTTAGCGTTTCCACATCCGTGAAAGACTAGGTTGCGACTACGCGTCGCTCTCGATGACAAATTTCGCGATTCCCGCCCGCAGTTCACCAACGATCTGCTTCTTCTTCTCCTCGAGGCGATCGACGGGGCCTCCTACGCCGATCGCGAGAATGCGGCCATGCCGGCGTATCGGCAGAACCATTCCAATTACGCCGGCGCCGACAGTTACCGTATGCTTGGAAAAGACGAAGCCTTGTTTCCTGATTTCCTTCACACGCGCCATCAGATCAGGAAGCGTGATGCGTAATTTGCGATCTTCTTCTTCTGCGTTGATGCGCCGCAATAATTTCTCGATCATGTCGTCGCTGCGCGCGCTGAGCAGCAGCCAGCCGAGCCTTGACCGCGCCAGCGGACGCACGGTTCCCGGTTTGAGGTGAAACCTGATCGCGTAAGTTGATGGGATTATGTGGATATACTGGGCGAACAGATCGCTTTGCGTACCGATGCTGATAGTTTCGCGCGTGAGCTCGCTCATGTGCTTCATCAAAGCCAGGATGCGGCTTTCCCCGAACAGCGCGCCCTGCACCCAATTGCCAAGCGTCGCGATGCGCATGGTCGGCATGTAGGTCCGCGAGTAACCGTCATAATCGAGATAGCCCATTACAACCATGCTTTTCAGCAGTGCCGATGCACTAGAGACTGGGTAGTCGAAGTGCGCCGAGATGTCCTTCAAGCTAATTGGCTGCTGGATCTCGTCGAAATATTCGAGGACTTCAAAGAGCCGCCGCGCGGTCTTGATGACGCTGTCTGACATATCCGCCCTGGTTCTTTCATTTTCACGAGTATGTAAGTGACGCGCAGCTCAGCGCAATGACTTTTCTCGCATCCTTACGTTTGATACGCGGGCTGGAGCTTCAATGGAGATGAACATGACGGCAACGACGGATATTCTGATTGATGTGACGGATCGTGTCGCGACGCTCACTCTGAATCGGCCGGACCGAATGAATGCATGGTC
>NZ_JANXTC010000124.1:0-3738 GCF_025356345.1 Tardiphaga sp. | reverse complement strand
TCTTGCGCGGTCAGCGACCAGCCGGACGTCTGCGCATGCGTGCGCAGGCTCAGCGAGCGCGGGTCTTTCGGGTTGAAGGGAGTCAACAGTTTGGCCCACAGCAGCCTTGCGGCGCGCATCTTGGCGACTTCCATGAAGAAGTTCATGCCGATAGCCCAGAAGAATGACAGCCGTGGCGCGAAGTGATCGACGTCGATACCGGCGGCCAGGCCAGCGCGCAGATATTCGACGCCGTCGGCCAGTGTGTAAGCGAGCTCCAGATCCTGCGTCGCGCCGGCTTCCTGCATGTGATAGCCGGAAATCGAGATCGAATTGTACTTCGGCATCTTTTGCGATGTGTACGCAAAAATATCCGAGATGATCCGCATCGAGGGCGTCGGCGGATAGATGTAGGTGTTGCGCACCATGAACTCTTTCAGAATGTCGTTCTGAATGGTGCCGGTGAGTTTTTCCGGCGGCACGCCCTGTTCTTCGGCGGCGGCGACGAACAGCGCCAGGATCGGCAGCACCGCGCCGTTCATGGTCATCGACACGCTCATCTGGTCGAGCGGAATGCCGGAGAACAGCGTGCGCATGTCGTAGATCGAATCGATCGCGACGCCGGCCATGCCGACATCGCCGGAGACGCGCGGATGATCGCTGTCATAGCCGCGATGGGTCGCGAGATCGAACGCGACCGACAATCCCTTCTGACCGGCGGCGAGGTTGCGGCGATAAAAGGCGTTGGAATCCTCGGCGGTGGAGAAGCCGGCATATTGCCGGATCGTCCAGGGCTGGTTGACATACATGGTCGGGTAGGGGCCGCGCACGAAAGGCGCGATGCCGGGCCAGCTGTCGAGAAAATCGATGCCCTCCAGATCGGCTTCGCTATAGCCGGGCTTGACCAGAATACCCTCGGGCGTCAGCCACGGCTCGCCGCGCGACGGTGCTGCGGTTACGCTGCTTCTGGCGAAGGCGATGTCGGCGAAAACGGGGATCTTGCTCATGTCATTAAGCCCTGGAGTAGCCATTTGAGATCGTTTCCCGGACGCGCCGCGGCGTGAAACGCTGCTGCGCAGATCCGGGATCCCGGTCTCTGTTAAAGTAACCGGGGCCCCGGATCTGCGAAGCAACACTGCGTGTTGCATCGCGTCCGGGGAACAGAGTGTCTGTCATCTCAATCATGATCCGGGTTCTGATAGCTGAACACTTCGGCCAGTCGTTCGGGACCGTAATTCTGCAGCGTGGTCTTGCTCGGCAGATTTGCGACATGGCCGACCCAGCCAAGACGAGACTCGGTGCCGAATTGCGACGTCGGCACCACCCGGTCGGGCCGATCGAAGGCGCCGGTCATGATTTCGATCCCGGTGCCGCCGACGCGGCGATAGCTCAATGGCGTGCCACAGGCCGCGCAGAAATCGCGCTCCGCGATCGACGAGGACCGGAACGCCGAAGGCGCGCCGCGAGTCCATGAAAAATGTTCGTGCGGAATGTCGGCCAGCGACGCGAACGGCGCGCCAGAGGCCTTCTGGCACATCCGGCAATGGCAGATGCTGACGCGCGTCGGCGCCGCCGACAACGCAAAACGGATGGCGCCACACTGGCAGCCGCCGGTCAACATCGGTTTGCCCGCCATGGCCAATGCTCACTCCATCATGCCGTAGGCTGCCACCAGCATCGCCAGCGCATCAGTGCCGGCAAAGATGAAATCCCGCACGCCGGATGCGCGCAAGCCGGCTTCCATCTCGCCGGGCTTGCCGGCGAGATAGATATGTTTGGCGCCGGCGCCCTGCAGGGCTCGTGCCGCTGCTTCGGCATGGACCGGATAAAGCTTGTCGGACGAGCACAGGCAGACGAACGCCGCACCGGAGGCCTTGAAGGCCTCCGCAAGCGCGGTGGGCTCGGAAAAACCCTCGGTGTCGACGGCCTCGATGCCGCCGGTTTCGAAGAAGCTCTTGGCAAAGCTTGCCCGCGCGGTGAAGTCGGCGGCGGTGCCGAGATTGGCGAGGAACATCTTTGGCCGCGCGCCCTTGCGCGCCAGGATGTGGTCGGACTTGTCGCGCAACGCCTCGAACGGCACCGCCAGCCGGATCGGCTCCAGCGCGTTGAACTTGATCTTGTCCTTGCCATAAGGCCTGGCCGGCACCGGCTTGACCTTCAGCACGCTGGCGCGGGGCTCGTGCAGATTGGGGAATTCGGAGGCTCCGGTCAGCACCTCGCGGCGCTTCGCGATGCTGGCCTGGCGGGCTTTTCGCGTGGCGGCGATGCGCGGCTGGATCAGATTGTTGCCGAGCGCTGGGAAGGCGCCGCCGTTCTTTTCGATGTCCTGGAACTGGGCCCACGCAGCCTCGCACAATTCCAGCGTCAGCGCCTCGATGCCACCGGCGCCGGCGGCGGGGTCGGACACTTTGGCGAGGTTGGCTTCTTCCAGCAGCACCAGCTGGGTATTCCGCGCGGCACGGCGCGCAAAGGCGTCGGGCAGGCCGAGCGCCAGCGTATGCGGCAGCACGCAGATCGCATTGGCGCCGCCGAGGCCGGCCGAGAAGGTCGCGACCGTGGCGCGCAGCAGGTTCACGTAAGGATCGCGCTGGGTCAGCATTCGCCACGCGGTATCGGCGGCGATGAACAGCGGCTTCGGCTTCACCCCGCAGCTCTCCTCGATCCGCGCCCATAGCAGCCGCAGCGCGCGGAATTTCGCCAGCGTCAGAAACTGGTCGGCGTCGGCGGAGAGTCGCGCATAGATCATGCTGCGGGCGGTCTCGACCGGGATATTGGCGTCCTCCAGCGCGCGCAGATAGGACACCGCCACCGCCAGCACCCAGGACAGCTCCTGGACCTCGGAGCCACCGGCGTCGTGGATGATGCGGCCGTCGGCGACCGCGAACGGTCCCTTGAAGCCGGCAGCCGCGAGCTTCTTGATGGCCTCGGTGACGGGAGGGGCCATCTCCCACCAATTATAGGCGCTTTGGCCCCACACGGCGGTGGCGCCGATCGGATCGTAGCCGAAACGGATGTCGCATTTGGCCGGATCGATCTCTTTCCTGGCGATGTAATCGGCGAGATGCAGCGCGGCCATCCGCGATTGCGGGCCGGCCTGCAGCTCCAGCGCGATGCCGGCGTCGATGAAGACGCCGTCGAGCAGTTTCGCAATTGATTCGGGGGTGGCTTCGATTCCGAAGCCGCGCGCGCCGTTGGCGCCCTGGAATACCAGCGTCAGTCCAGTGGCGCCGTTTTCCAGATCGTGCAGCGCCTGCGCGTTCGCCTTGGCGGCATCGGGATGATCGATGCGCTGCATGATCTGCCAGGGCGCGCCGGCAGCGCGGCCGGCGATCGGCGCGGCGTGATGTGCGCGCGGGTAGATCGGCTGCAGCTTGATGCCGTCATAGGTCTTGCTGACCAGTTTCTCGAACGGCGCGCCCTTCAGCACGCCATCGACCAGCTTGCGCCAGTCGTCGTGGCTGGCGGGCGCGAAATCCGCGGCAAGCCGCAGGTCGTCGATCGCAGTCGGCATTAAAAACGTCACTCCCGGGCCTTGCTTCGTGGTTACCCGGAAAATGCCACGTAGCGGGGGGGAAGCCAATGGGGTTCGGCATGGCCGCGGTTCGTGCCCCGGACACTGGCTCGCGTCGCAGTAAGGCTGTCCACCGTCGTCCCGGCGAAGGCGGGACGACCAAGCGAGATTGGCGAATTAGGCCAGATCCGGCAGCCGGGTGATTCCTTCGGTCGATAGCCGCTGCAGCCAGTCGCGGGCCGACTTGC
>NZ_JANXTC010000298.1:0-8869 GCF_025356345.1 Tardiphaga sp. | reverse complement strand
GGCCAGCAGCGGTGCCGAACCGGAGATGAACAGCCGCATCTGGCTGCACGCCGCCTTGGTGAGGTTCGGGCTCCGCAGCAGCCGCGTATAGAAGGTCGGCACGCCCATCAGCACGGTCGCGCGCGCCATCAGTCCGATGATCAGCTCGGGATCGAGTTTGGGCAGAAAGATCATCGACGCCCGCGCAAACAGCGTGACATTGCTGGCCACGAACAATCCATGGGTATGGTAGATCGGCAAAGCGTGGATCAGCACGTCCTTGTCGGTGAAGCGCCAGTAGCCGACCAGGCTCTCGGAATTCGACGCCAGATTGTCATGCGTGAGCATCGCGCCCTTGGAACGACCGGTGGTGCCGGAGGTGTAGAGAATCGCGGCGAGATCGTCATCGGCGCGCGCCACGGTGGCGAAATCCGGCTTCTCCTTGGCGGCAGCGTCGGTCAGCGAACCCTTGCCGTCGGCGCCCAGCGTCTCGACCTTGGCACCGACCTTGCCGGCCATCGCCGCGAAGCCATCCGCCTTGGCGGGATCACAGACGATCAGCGACGGTTCGGCGTCGGTGATGAAATAATCGAGTTCGTTCAGCGTGTAGGCGGTGTTGAGCGGCAGATAGACCGCGCCGGCGCGTACGGTGGCGAGATACAGCACCAGACCCGGTACCGATTTTTCGGTCTGCGCGGCGACACGGTCGCCCGGTTTGACGCCGCGGGCCACCAGAACATTGGCCATCTGGCCGGCCAGCGCCACCAGGTCGCCATAGCTGATGTGCCGACCTTCCGGGGTTTCGATCGCCAGCTTCGAGGCATCTTCGAGATCATCGAACAGGCGGGAGAACAGATTGGCGTTCATGGACGGTCACGCGGTCAGGAGGAGAGGGAGCGACCACCGGTCGCGTCAAACTGTCCGGTTTCCTTAGCAAGAACCGGTGGGCCTAGGCAACGCACGCGGGTCAGGGGCATTGTTGCGCGGGAAACCGCGTCGCCATATGCGATCATTTCAACCTGCTGTGGCGAATGGCGCCATGACATCAATGTGTAGCAAAAGTTCGCCCGAACGCGGCGCTGCCGCAAAAGTTTCACCCTGCGGCAAAATAGATTTCCTGAAACTGCGCTGAAACGACCACGTAACTCGGATATCGGCGGCGCAGTCTGGCCTTCCTGCTTGCTTCGTTGCCGTGTGTGCCCCTTTCAACGCGCCGGCGGATTTCCGCCGGTCACATCAATCCAATGGGAGACGATCCATGTCCAAGCGCATTGCACTTTTCTCGGCCGTCGCATTCAGCACCCTCGCTCTGTCCGGCGCCCTGCTGGCCCCCGCATCGGCTGAAGACAAGATGATGAAGAAGAGCGAGATGTCCGGCGAGAAAACCGTGATGGTCGGCGGCGCGCCGATGTATCCCTCGAAGAACATCGTCGAGAACGCCGTCAACTCCAAGGATCACACCACGCTGGTCGCCGCCGTGAAGGCCGCCGGTCTGGTCGATACGCTTTCGAGCAAGGGCCCGTTCACCGTGTTCGCACCGACCAACGCCGCTTTCGGCAAGCTGCCGGCCGGCACCGTCGACACCCTGGTGAAGCCCGAGAGCAAGGCGACCCTCACCAAGATCCTGACCTACCATGTCGTCGCCGGCAAGCTGAACGCCGCTGACCTCACCGACGGCAAGAAGCTGACCACCGTCGAAGGCGAAGTCCTGACCGTGAAGGCTTCGGGCGGCAAGGTGACGCTGACCGATGCCAAGGGTGGCACTTCGACCGTGACCATCGCGGACGTCAACCAGTCGAACGGCGTGATTCACGTCATCGACACCGTGTTAATGCCGAAGGCCTGATCAAGAACGGCTAATTCGCGCAATCTGTTCAAGCGCGAAACACTTCGCGCATCCTGACTAGTCCCCACAGGGTGCGCGCGCGTCCCCACGGGCGCAATGAGCGAGCCGGGGCAACCTGGCTCGCTTTTTTGTGATCGTTACGGCATCCTGCAGCGGCAAAGTCGCCGGGAAGGCTGTAACGATCCGGCAAATTTCCCGTATAGCTCTGTGCAACCACCTGACGGATGAAGCCATGTCCAGCCTGACTCTCAGCGACGACCACGCCACACCGGCCGCGGGCAAGGTGATCCAGCCCGCCTGGGTGCGAATCGTGCACTGGATCAATGCCGTGGCGATGGTGCTGATGATCATGTCGGGCTGGCAGATCTACAACGCCTCGCCGCTGTTCAGCTTTAGCTTCCCGGGATCGGTGACATTGGGCGGCTGGCTCGGCGGCGGCATCATGTGGCACTTCGCCGCGATGTGGCTGCTGATGGTCAATGGCCTTGCCTATCTGGTCACCGGCCTCGCCACCGGGCGGTTTCGCAAGAAGCTGCTACCGATCTCCGCCACCGGCCTGCTCGGCGACACCAAAGCGGCGCTGACCGGCAGTCTGTCCCACGACGACCTCACCAAATACAATCACGTGCAGAAGCTGCTCTATGCCGGCATCATCGTGGTCGGCATCTTGATCGTATTGTCCGGCCTGTCGATCTGGAAGCCGGTGCAGTTTCAATATCTCACGGCGTTGTTCGGCGGCTATGATGTGGCGCGCTATGTGCATTTCGTCATGATGGCATCGATCGTCGGTTTCCTGGTCATTCACATTGCTCTGTCGCTGCTGGTGCCGAAAAGCCTGCGCGCCATGATCACCGGACGTTGAGGAGATCGCCATGATCAGCCGCTTCCGCTCCCTCATCATTCCCGGCGTCGACAAATCCCTGCTGATCAAGGACGCGACCAGACTGCTGCCCGACCCGTCGCGACGCCGCTTCCTGGCCGGCGGTGCCAGCCTGGGCGCGCTGACGCTGTTGACCGGCTGCGATGTCACCGACAGTTTTTCCGCCGACAACATGCTGGCGCATATCTCCAAATTCAACGACGCCGTGCAGGCCGCGATCTTCAATCCCAACACGCTGGCGCCGACCTTTTCGGAAAAGGACATCAAGCGCCCGTTCCCGTTCAACGGCTTCTACGCCGAGGACGAGGCGCCGAAGATCGACGGCAAGGACTGGAAGCTGGAAGTTTCCGGCCTGGTGCAGAACAAGAAGCCGTGGACGCTGGAAGAACTGTACAAGCTGCCGCAGGTGTTACAGATCACCCGCCACATCTGCGTCGAGGGCTGGAGTGCGATCGGCTCGTGGCAGGGCACGCCGCTGCGCGACTTCCTGAAGCTTGTCGGCGCCGACACCACGGCCAAATATGTCTGGTTTCGCTGCGCCGAGGACTATACCAGCCCGATCGATATGCCGACCGCGCTGCATGCGCAGACCCAGATGACCTTCAAATTCGACAACCAGATCCTGCCGCGCGCCTATGGCTTCCCGATGAAGATCCGGGTGCCGACCAAGCTCGGTTTCAAGAATCCGAAATATGTCGTCTCGATGGAAGTCACCAACGACTACAAGGGCGGCTACTGGGAAGACCAAGGCTACAACGATTTCAGCGGAAGCTGATCGCTTTCTTTCTTCTCCCCTTGCGGGAGAAGGAAAAGAATTTCATCGAACCGGCTTCTGGAACGCCGCGAGCATGGCGCCGACGCCGAGCGTGGCCGCGGAGACCACCAGTGCCGAGGTCAGGCTGTGCGTGGCGTCACTGATGGCGCCGACGACGATCGGCCCCAGCGTCTGGCCGATACCGAATACGATGGTGACGATGGCAATCGCCTTCGGCCAGGCGTCCGGCGGATAGTTGAGGCGCACAAAGGCGGTGGTAGAAGCGACCACCGCGAAGAAGGCGACGCCGAACACCAGCGCCGAGGCGCCAAGCAGAACAGGCGAATGGCCGAACAGCGGCATCGCCGCCCCGACGGCGTTGACGCCGAGGATGATGGCCATCGCCGACCCGCCATGGCCGCGCGCCAGCACGCCGCGCCACACCCAGGGCGAGGCAAAGGCGCTGGCACCGATCAGGCACCAGAACGCGCTCTGCGCGCGTGCATCGCCGCCGAAATCCCGGACATAGGCGATCATGAAGGTCATGTAGGCGATGTAGCCGGCACCAAACAGAAAGTAGCTGACGAGGTAGATCGCGATCGGGCGCAGCGGCACCTCTGATGGCGCGGCACGCGACACGCCGGCCGACGCCGCGATCGGTGACAGCAACGGCAGGGCGAGCAGGCTGCACACCGCCGCCAGCGCCAGCCACACGATCCACCACGACCCCGGACCAAAGGCTTGCAACAGAAACGGCGCCATCAGCCCGGACAATACGATGCCCAGGCCCGGCCCGGCATAAAACAGGCTGAGCAGGAAGCTCGAACGCGCCGGCTGTGCCTGTCCGATGGTGACGGCCAGCGCGCCGCCGGCCACAAAAGCGAGCGCCGCGCCAAAGCCGGTCAGCAGCCGGGCAAAATTCAGCACCGCGAAATTCGCCGACAGGCCACAGATCAGCAGCGACACCACGCAGGCGATGGTGCCGGCGCGCACCACGGCGAACAGGCCGAAACGCCGGCTCAGCCTCGCCGTCACCAGCGCGCCGGCGAGATAGCCGCCCGCATTGATGGTGTTCAGCAGGCCGGCGGACGAATACGACCAGTGCAGGGCGTCGCGCATATCCGGCAGCACCAGCGAATAGGCGAACCGGCCGACGCCGAGCCCGATCGCCGGCGCCAGCGAAAGAATCAGGATCTGCCGCACAAGCGCGGGCGATGACGGGATTTTCGCGGTCACGGGAGTCTCCGGCGGGTAGTGAAGCATGCGGGCAGTTGGTCGCAGCGGGCAAGCCACCTGGCGGCAACACTGTCTTGCCATTCCCGCAACGACGCCTTAGCACTCGCCGCAATCAAGGCTCCCAAGCAATTCAGAGGCATTCGATATGGCAACGCACAAACTGCTGCTTCTCCCGGGCGACGGCATCGGCCCCGAAGTGATGGCCGAGGTGAAGCGCCTGATCGACTGGTTCAATGCGAAGGGTATTGCGCAATTCGAGACCGAAAGCGGCCTGGTCGGCGGCGCCGCCTATGATGCCGACCAGCTCCCCATCACCGACGCGACGATGGCCCGCGCGGATGCCGCCGATGCCATCATCTTCGGCGCGGTCGGCGGCCCTAAATGGGATACCGTCCCCTATGAGCACCGCCCCGAGGCCGGTCTGCTGCGGCTGCGAAAGGATCTCGGCCTGTTCGCCAATCTGCGACCGGCGGTGTGTTATCCGGCTCTGGCGGAATCCTCCAGCCTGAAGCGCGACGTGGTCGAGGGGCTCGACATCATGATCGTGCGCGAACTCACCGGCGGCGTGTATTTCGGCGAACCCAAGACCATCACCGACCTCGGCAACGGCCAGAAGCGCGCCATCGATACTCAGGTGTATGACACCTATGAGATCGAGCGCATCGCGCGCGTCGCCTTCGACCTCGCGCGCAAGCGCGGCAACAAGGTGACGTCGATGGAGAAGCGCAACGTCATGAAGTCCGGCGTGCTGTGGAACGAGGTCGTCACGCAGGTTCACGATCGCGAATACAAGGACGTCACGCTGGAGCACCAGCTCGCCGATTCCGGCGGCATGAACCTGGTGAAGTGGCCGAAGCAGTTCGACGTCATCGTCACCGACAATCTGTTCGGCGACATGCTGAGCGACATCGCGGCGATGCTGACGGGGTCATTGGGCATGCTGCCGTCGGCCTCGCTCGGCGAGGTCGACGTCAAGACCGGCAAGCGCAAGGCGATGTATGAGCCGGTGCACGGTTCGGCACCGGATATCGCCGGCACAGGCAAGGCCAATCCGCTGGCGATGATCGCCTCGTTCGGGATGGCGCTGCGCTACTCGCTGGAGATGGGCGACGCCGCCGACAAGGTCGACCAGGCGATCGCCGCGGTGCTCGCCAAGGGCCTGCGCACCGCCGACATCGCGGCGCCCGGCACCACGACGGTAAGCACGGCGCAGATGGGCGAAGCCGTGCTGACGGAGTTGCAGGCGCTGTACCATTAGAGGAAAGGGTGAGCCTCGGTGAGGTCTCAACCTCGTAGGGTGGGCAAAGCGCAGCGTGCCCACGGATCTTGCTCCCGAATGCGTGGGCACGGCGCAACGGCGCCTTTGCCCACTCTGCGGGTCTGACAGGGTTCACTTACTAACAAAAATGCCCGGCTGAGCCGGGCATTTTCGTCATCAGAAGTCGCTGCTATCAATACAGCGGGAAGCGCTCGGGATAGCCGCCGAGGTCCCAGGATGAATTCAGCGGCTGGCGGTCCAGCGGGCGATTCAAATTCTCGCGGGCGAAGGACTGGCCCGGAGGATAGGCGTAATCGGTGAATTTGCGGTCGCCCGGCAGTACTTCGACGCCGGCATCGAGCCAGGAGCGTTTGGTGACATAGACGCGGGTACGCGGACCCTGCTGGTAGGATACGTTCGGGCCGCCACGGCCATAATAGGGACGGCCCTGCTCATCAAACTGGCGCTTCGGGGCGGCATCGGCCGGCGACACCACCAGGCAGGAAACAACCAGGCCGGAAACAACCACGGCCACGGCCGACAAAAGCACGGCGACGGTCTTCGCGGCGGGGAATTTGAAGGTCATCAGATCCTCTTGAGCAGGCAGGTCCGGACGGCCGAGTCGGCTCATCCAATTTGGACTTAGTTTAACGGGCGCGGAGGCGGGGCCACAAGGTCAATCCGGCCACACCTGCGCAGATAATGCACGGCACGGCCGAATGTTGCATGTCGGCCAATATCTTGGACCTTGCCGCGAAACGGGCGATGCGTCACAGGCTGCCCCGCAGCGAGGGGTTCTGGGCGCCGCTGACCCAGTCCGCCGAACTGGCTGAAAGCGCCGCGCCGCTGACGCAGTCGCCACGCTTCAGCTCGGCATGGGCGAACAGCTCGGCCAGCCGGGGCTCGTTGCGGGCGGCCAGCAACACAAGCCTGTTGAAAGTGCATGCGATCGCGGCACGGCGCGCCGGCAGGCCGTCGCCCTGGCACGACCAGCCGGAGACCTGCAGATTGGCCGCCGCTAGATTCTTCATGAAGCCGAGGCAACGCTGGCTGTCGCCGAGCCGGTCAGCAAAACCAAACAGCGCCACCGGGCCGAACTTGCTGTCGACGATGCCCTCGCCGGCGATCTCGCGAAAGCCGCCGGGGTCCATGCGGCCTGCCACATCATCAGCCGAAGGCCCGGCCCGCGCCGCCTCCAGGCCAGGCCGGTACAATTCCAGCTCGGCAACCGGCCTGTCGGCCATGCTCCAGCGCAGCACGTCCCTACGGCCACCATCGGGATGCCGGAAAACTTCATAGGCTTCGGTTTTACCCGCCGATTCGAAATGACTGACGGCAAAGGCCGGGGGCGACCGACCAGCCGCGCTCCAGCTAGCCCCGGAGATCGACCGGGCCGCCGGCTCCGCGATCGGCTCCAGATCAATGCTTTCGAACAGCGAGATCGCGATGATGACAAGAAACGCCAGTGCCCCCATATAGGCCAGTAGGCGCCAGATCACGCCACGGCACTCATCGGCAAAGCTTTGCAGCGCCGGATGAATGCCCGGCTGGGATTGACGGCGCGAGGCCAGGAATGAACGCATCGGGAATATCGCTGGGCGGGAAATCGCCAGAAAGATGGTCTTGACGTTGTCTTGGAAGCGTTTCTCGCATAAAAGCGCTGCCTCTTCCCTTTCCGCAGCTTGCGGGGGCGAAGTGTTTTTCTTCGGAGAGTGAACGATGGGTTACAAAGTCGCGCTGGTCGGAGCGACCGGCAATGTCGGGCGTGAAATGCTCAACATCCTGGATGAACGCAAATTCCCGGCTGACGAGGTGGTGGCGCTCGCCTCCCGTCGCAGCATGGGCGTCGAAGTCTCCTATGGCGACCGCACCCTGAAATGCAAAGCGCTCGAACATTATGATTTCAGCGACGTCGACATCTGCCTGATGTCGGCGGGCGGCGCGGTCTCCAAGGAATGGTCGCCGAAGGTCGCCGCGGCCGGCGCCGTGGTGATCGACAATTCGTCGCAGTGGCGGATGGACCCGGACGTGCCGCTGGTGGTGCCGGAAGTGAATGCCGACGCTGTCGCTGGCTTCACCAAGAAGGGCATCATCGCCAACCCGAACTGCTCGACCGCCCAGCTCGTGGTGGCCCTGAAGCCACTGCACGACAAGGCGATCATCAAGCGCGTCGTGGTCTCGACCTATCAGTCCGTCTCCGGCGCCGGCAAGGATGCCATGGACGAGCTGTTTTCGCAGACCAAGTCGGTCTACACCAACAGCGAGCTGGTCAACCGCAAATTCCCGAAGCGGATCGCCTTCAACGTCATCCCCGAGATCGACGTGTTCATGGAAGACGGTTTCACCAAGGAAGAATGGAAGATGATGATGGAGACCAAGAAGATTCTTGATCCCAAAATCAGGCTGACCGCGACCTGCGTGCGGGTGCCGGTGTTCGTCGGCCATTCCGAATCGGTCAACATCGAATTCGAGAACCCGATCTCGGCCGATGAAGCCCGCGACATCCTGCGCAATGCGCCGGGCTGTCTGGTGATCGACAAGCGCGAGCCGGGTGGCTACGTGACGCCGTATGAGGCTGCCGGCGAGGACGCCACCTATATCAGCCGCATCCGCGAGGATAATACGGTCGAGAACGGCCTGGTGCTGTGGTGCGTCTCGGACAATCTGCGCAAGGGGGCCGCGCTGAACGCGATCCAGATCGCGGAATGCCTGATCAACCGCAAGCTGATCACCGCGAAGAAGAAAGCGGCGTAACGCACAGACGGCTCCCCGTCATTGCGAGGAGCCGTTGCGACGAAGCAATCCAGTTTTCCGTTTTGGATCTGGATTGCCGAGTCGCGGAGTTCATCATCGGGCCGGCGAAGCCGGGCCCGTTGGCTCCTCGGAAGAAACTTGTCCCGGACGCGGCGCCATGCG
>NZ_JANXTC010000290.1:0-13998 GCF_025356345.1 Tardiphaga sp. | reverse complement strand
GCACCAGTTCATCGGCGACCAACGGGTGAAAATCCCGCACCGTGTAGATCTGCGTCGCCGTCACGTCCTGCCAGCCATGGCCGAAGGCGGCGAGGCGCTCCTGCATCGTATTCACGGTCATCTTCACCTTGTCGCGAAAGGCGTCGGGTCCGGTCTCGCGATAGCGCACGATGCGCTCGGGATAGCTGCCCGGTCCGCCGCGCGCCTCGGCGCCGCCTGCGATCACGAAGCTCGGCGAAGCGCCGAGCCGCGGCCGCGTGAACGAGAAGGCGTAGAATGACGGCGCCGCCGGCGGATCGATCTCAAGGCAGACATTGCTGCGCGCGACCGGATTGTCGGTGCCGTTAAAAATGCCCCATTCGGCGAGCGTCTTGACGTAATGCTCGTTGAAGGTTCGAAAGCCGGCCTCGTCGACCACCGCGGGCGAGCGCAGCTCGCAGGCGCAGAACGACGTCAGCGGACGGCCGGCGGCGAGGATGTAATCGGCGATCAGCGCAAAGCCGTCGGCGAGCGGCATCGGCGTGTCGAAGCGAACGCGCTCGATCTCGAAATCCGGGTCCGCCGCCGCGCCGCTGGAATACTGGAATACGGCGGGAATATAGCGATAATTGCCGGCCACGAAGTCACGCGTCATGGAATGTCCTATCGTTTCCCGCACGCGGTGCGGCATTCTTATGCCGCTCCGCGGATGCGGGATCCAGGTTTCATCAAAGCAGCAACCGGGACCCCGGATCTGCGAAGCAACACTACGTGTTGCATCGCGTCCGGGGAACGGGCTTTTCAGCCCGGTCGCAGTGCCGGCGAGGCGTGGTCCTGCAGGTCGAATTCCGCGATCTGCCGGGCGCGCTTGGTATCGCGGCTGGCACGGTGATCGGTGGCGATCGCCACATAGACCGCCGGCAGCACGAACAGCGTGAACAGCGTACCGATCATCATGCCGGACACCACCACCAGACCGATCGAGAAGCGGCTCGCCGCGCCGGCGCCCGCCGCGGTAAGCAGCGGCAGCAGGCCGGTGACCATCGCCGCGGTGGTCATCAGGATCGGCCGCAGCCGGACGCGCGCCGCCATCTCGATCGCCGAGCGTTTGTCGAGGCCTTCCTTGAGCTGCAGCTCGTTGGCGAACTCCACCATCAGAATGCCGTGCTTGGAAATCAGCCCGACCAGCGTCAACAACCCGACCTGGGTGTAGATGTTGATCGTCGCCACGCCGAAGAACAGCGGGATCAGCGCGCCCGAGATCGCCATCGGCACCGAGATCATGATGACAAGGGGATCGCGCATCGACTCGAACTGCGCCGCCAGTACCAGGAAGATGATGATGAGCGCGAAGCCGAACGCCACCGCGAGCTGGTTGCCTTCCTGCACATATTGCCGGGAGTCGGCGAGGTAGTCGTGGTTAAAGCCAGACGGCAGCTTTTTGGCCTCGCCCTCCAGGAAGTCGACCGCCTGCCCCACCGTGACACCCGGCATCGCCACCGCCTGGAAAGTGGCGGAGTTCAGCTGGTTGTAATGCGACAGCGCATTCGGGTTGGTGGCGGTTTCCACCGTCACCAGCGTCGACAGCGGCACCTGCTGTCCGGACGCCGTCGGCACGTAATAGTTCGCCAGCGAATCCTGCGAGATCCGCATCGCGCGCGGCACCTGCGGGATCACCTGATAGGAGCGACCCTCCAGGTTGAAGCGGTTGGTATAATTGCCGCCAAGCAGCGTCGACAGCGTGCCGCCGATGCTGGCCATGGTGATGCCGAGATCATTGGCCTTGTTGCGGTTGATCTTCACCTTCACGACCGGCTGATTGTAGTCGAGATCGCTGTCGGCGACGATGAACAGCCCGCTCTTGCGCGCGGAGTCCTTCAGCTTGTTCATCTCTTCATAAACCGACTGAAAACCATTGGTCGAATTGATCACCATCTGAATTGGCAGGCCGCCCGGACCGCCCGGCAACGCCGGCAGGTTGAAGGCGAAGGCGTTGACGCCCTCGATCTTGCTGAGCTCCGCCTGCACCAGCGGCTTCAGCTTGGTGGTCGAGCGGGTACGCTCGTCCCACGGCTTCAGCGCCATGCCGGCGATGCCGTTGGACGGACCGTTGGTGCCGTTGATAATGAAGCGCAGATCGGTTTCCGCGAACTTCTGGAATACCTTGTCCATCTTGTCGCTGTAGAAATTGGCGTAGTCGATGTTGGCGTATTTCGGCCCCTTGGTGACGGCGAACAGGATGCCCTGATCCTCCTCGGGCGCCAGCTCCTTCGAGGTGTGCTGATACATGAAGACGACGAGGCCGAGGATCACCACGGCGAACAAAGCGGTGATCGGGCGATAGTCGAGCGAACGATCGAGCTGGCGGCCGTACCAGCGTGTCGTCGCGCCGAAAATCCGGTCGACCTTCTTGCCGAACCAGCTCGGCTCTTCCTGCTTCAGCAGCACCGAGCACATCATCGGCGACAGCGTCAGCGCCACCACGCCGGAGACGATCACCGAGCCGGCGAGCGTGAAGGCGAATTCGCGGAACAGCGCGCCGGTGAGACCGCTGAGAAAACCGATCGGCGCGTAAACCGCCGCCAGCGTGATGGTCATGGAAATCACCGGCCCGACGATTTCACGCGCACCTTCCAGCGACGCCTGCACCGGGGACTTGCCCTCCTCGAGATGCCGGTGAATGTTCTCCACCACCACGATGGCGTCGTCGACCACGAGTCCGATCGCCAGCACCATCGCCAGCAGGGTCAGCATGTTGATGGAGAAGCCCATCACCAGCATCAGGCTGCAGACGCCAACCAGCGACAGCGGGATGGTGACCACCGGGATGATGACCGTGCGGAACGAGGCCAGGAACAGGAAAATCACGACGATGACGATGCCGACGGCCTCGATCAGCGTGTTCTGGACCTCGTTGATCGAGGAGGTGATGAACTTGGTGGAATCATAGGCCACCTTCATTTTCAACGACGGCGGCAAATTGCGTTCCAGCTCCGTGAACAGCTTGCGTACGCCGGCGACGATGTTGAGCGGATTGCCCTGCGGGGTCGACTGCACGCCGATGAAGATCGCACGTTCGCCGTTAAAGGCGACGCTGGCATCGGCGGTCTGCGCCGCCAGTTCGACGGTGGCGATGTCCTCCATCCGCACAAAGCCGCCATCCTTGGCCTTGATAATCATCCGCTTGAACTGATCGACGTTCTGCAGGTCGGTATTGGCCGTGACGTTGGAGATGATGTAATAGCCCTTGGTCTGGCCGGCCGCCGACTGGAAATTATTGGCGCGGATCGACGCGGCCACGTCATCCGGCGAAATGCCGCGCCCCTGCATTCGCACCGGATCCAGCCACAGCCGCATCGCAAAGGTCTGGCCGCCGAGAATATCCGCCGAGGCCACGCCGTCGACGGTGGACAGCACCGGCTGCACCGCGCGCGTCAGATAATCCGAGATCGCCGAGCCCGACAGCTCGTCGCTGGAGAAGCCAAGATACATCACGGCGGTGGTCGAGCCGGTCGATTTCACGATCACCGGATCGTTGGCTTCCTTCGGGATCAGATATTTGACCGAATTGACCTTCGACAGCACTTCGGTGAGCGCGGCGTTGGGATCATTGTTGAGCTTGATGTAGACCGAGATCAGGCTCTGGCCCTGGGTCGACGCCGAGGTCATGTAGTCGAGGCCTTCGGCGGCGGCGACGGCCTGCTCGATCGGCGTGGTGATGAAACCCTGCATCAGGTCCGGCGACGCGCCGGGATAGACCGTGGTGATGGTGATCACGGTGTTCGACAGCTTCGGATATTGCCGGATCGGCAGACTCGTCGCGGCCTTGAAGCCGATCAGCAGAATCAGCAGGCTGACGACCAGCGCCAGCACGGGGCGCTTGATGAAAATATCAGTAAAGACCATGGCGGACGCTCCGTCACCGGCATCGCGCGCTGGCCCGATCGGCCGCGCATCAATGCGAAATTACAATTGAGGCGGGCTGCGATCGCTCGCAGCCCGCAATCTCGTCTAGTTCAGCGGCGCCTTGGCCGGAATCTGTGGCGCCGGATCGCTCGAGATCGCCACCGCGACGCCCGATTGCAGCTTGAGCTGGCCGACCTGCACCACCTTGTCGCCAGCCTTGAGGCCGCGAACGATGACGGCGCGGCCGTCAAGCCGGTCGCCGGTCTGCACAAAGGTCCGGATGGCATTCAGGCTGGTCTTGCCGTCGTCGGCCTTCTTCTCGGCGATCAAATAAACCGAGTCACCATACAGGGTGTAATCGACGGCGGTCTCCGGCACCGTGACCACGGCGGGCTTGTCCGGCAGTACCACGGTGGTGGTCGCGAACATGCCGGGCTTCAGAATGCCCTCGGGATTCTCGATCGTCGCCTGGACGCGGATGTTACGCGTATCGGCGGATATCTGCGGCTCGATGGTGGTGAGCCTGCCCTCGAACTTACGGCCCGGATAGGCGTCCACCATGATGCGAACGGTCTGGCCGACCTTCAGCGTCCCGGAATCTTTTTCGGTCACGGTGAAGTTGGCATAGACCGCCGACAGGTCGGTCAGCGTCACGATCTGGGTGCCGGCGGTAAGGTACTGGCCGACTTCGACGCGACGCACGCCCAGCACGCCGTCGAACGCGGCACGCACCAGCTTCTGCGAGATCACCGCTTCGGTACGGGAAATACCGGCCTGGGCCTGGTCGTAGGCCGCCTGCGCGGTGTCCACCGTCGCCTGCGGACCGAACTGGCGCGACGCCAGTTGCTTGGCGCGGTCGAGATTGAGATTGGCGACGGTCGCCTGCGCCTTGAAGCTGGCGAGGTCGCCCTGCTCCGGGCCGTCGAACAATTGCACCAAGGGCGTGCCGGCCTTCACCGTGGAGCCCGCCTCGAACATGATCTTGGTGATGCGGCCCGACACGTCCGAGGTGACGTCCACCTGGTGCACGGCGGCCAGACTGCCGACGGCATTCAGCAGGTTCGGGATCACTTCGGATTTCGCCTCGGCCGCGGTGACCAGGGTCGGCGGCGGCCGATTGTTGGCAAAGAACTCCGCGATCTTCATGGCGCGGAACGAATTGAAGCCGACCAGCAAGCCGACCATCAGCGTCAGCAGCAGGCCGACGATGATGAACCATTTCAGCATGCGCGGGCGCGGGCGCGGCTTTTCAACGGTCGCGCGCGGTGTCGTGGGAGCGTCGGTAGCGAGGGTCATATCATGCGCTTTCTGTCGTGACCGCAGGCATCAGGTCCGGCGAAATCTCGCTGTCGAGATGCGAGGCGATGGCGGTTTCGTTCAGTCCAATTCCGCGGAGAATAAATTGGCAAAGCTGCCGATCCAGATCGGGAGCGTTGCCATAGGGCAAAGTGGGAACCTTGGGAAGCCGTGATAGCGCCGCCATCATGGCGGTGTGATGGGCAAACCAGAACAGATGCAGCGGTGCCTCGCCGACACGGCGGGCGTCACCCGCCCTGACCGCCTGCTCCAGCGACGCCGCGAAGGCCGGGCCGATCAGCGCGCCGACTTTCTCGAACAACAGCCGGGCGAATTCGCCGTCATCCAGATGACTGATGATCATCAGCCGCATGCGCTGCGCCTCCTCCTGGTCGGCGGCGCCCGGCATGTCGAGAAAGTGACCGACCATGCCGCGAATCAAGATGATCAGTGTTTTCGTCGAGGGCGGCAGGCCGAGCAGCTTGTGCAGACCAGGATCTGCCTCGCACTGCTCCGCCAGAATTTCGGCATAGAGCGCCGACTTGGTCGGGAAATGCTTGAACAGGAGGCCTTCCGAGATCGACGCCGCCGCGGCAACGCTCTTGGTGGTCGTGCCGGCGAAGCCATTGCGCGCGAAGCAACGCTTCGCCGCGCTCAGGATCAATTCCCGCCGCAGATCATGGGTCATGCGCAGAGTACTCATGGATCGTGAGTAAACGCTCACTGACTGGCCTGTCAAGAAAATGCTGCGCTGCACCTGATCGATTTGCACGCGAGAGTGGCATTCTTGCACATTTTAATAGGCGAGCCAGCCGGCCCATCGATGGCAGCGAAGATTCACCCGAACGAGAACAACCAATGCTATGTGCCCATGCACAAACGGCCGTCGCCTTTGTCCGAATGCCTCGCTATCACTGCCGCCCCAACCGGACTCGCATGTGCCCCCGATCATCACAGACCCGTTCTTCTATGTCGTCGCCATTCCCGCGGTGATCTTTCTCGGCCTCTCGAAGGGCGGCTTTGCCGGCGTCGGGATCGCCGCGACGCCGCTACTGGCGCTGTATCTGCCGCCGCTGGAAGCGGCCGCCCTGCTGCTGCCGGTGCTGATTACCCAGGATCTGATCTCGATCTATGTCTACCGGCGCCAATGGGACGCCACCAACCTCAAAATCATGCTGCCCGGCGCCGTGATCGGCATGGCGCTAGCGTGGCTGCTGGCGTCGTATATTTCCGATAATGCCGTGCGTCTCACCATCGGCCTGATAGGCGTTGGCTTCGTCTTCAACCTCTGGCTGAAACGAGCCGTCATCGCGCCGCGCCGGATGCGGCCCGCCGCTGGCGTGTTTTGGGGCGGCCTCGCCGGCTTCACCTCGTTCATGACCCAGGCCGGCGGTCCGCCCTACCAGGTCTATGTGCTGCCGCAGCGGCTGCCCAAGCTGGTGCTGGTGGGCACCACCACGATTTTCTTCGCCGTCGTCAATTCTCTGAAGATCGTCCCCTATTTCGTGCTCGGACAGTTCAACGCGCCGAATCTCGCCACCTCCGTCGCACTGCTTCCGATCGCGATCGTCGCCAATTTCGGCGGCATCTGGCTGGTCAAGCACACCCCGACCGGGCTGTTCTATCGCATCGCCTATGTGCTGCTGCTGATCGTCTCGCTAGTACTGCTGTGGCAGGGCGTGTCGGAATTGATCCGGAAGTAGGCTGCGAGCGCGAGACGTCACGCTTTCGCCGTCCGTTCCACCAGCAGGGCCGGTACTCCGCAACTGCCGCCGCGCAGGCTCATCACGCGGGTGCCGGGTTTGCGCCCATTTCTGATCTCTGACACATCCACGCTGGCAGCGACCAGCCGCGCGCGGGTCGCCTCGGCATCGGCGACACGCCAGCTCAGCCCCCATAATTTGTCACGAGTCGGCTCGGCGGTGGCGTCAGGACGATGCATGATCTCGACGATCAGGTCGCCGCAACGGAAGAACATCAGCTGGCCCCAATCCGGATGCGAACGGTCCAGCGCCATGTCCAGCCCCAGTCGCGCGCCATACAACGCGGCCGCGCGCTCCGGATCCTGCGTCGCCACCACGATGTGATCGAGGCCGATCACCGGAGCCGTGCGGCTGACGGTCGACCATGGTCTGGGCCGCGTCAGTTCGAGGAAGAATTGCCGGACACCGCGCGTGGCGTCGGTCGCTGCCCGGGTCCGCTTCCACGACAGTACCCCGCGACCATCGAGATCATGACTTTCGATCACCGCAATGGCGTCCGGCTTCAGCGCCACACGATCGAGCCGACGGTGCATCTTGGTGATATCATCGGTGCGGAAGCAGAGGCTGGCGAGCCCCTCGCCCTGCGCCACCAATACGGCGCGGATGCGCGCGGCGGTCTCGCCATCGCCTGCCGGCGCCATCAGTTCCAGCGTCGTGTTGGGCAGCGTGAACAATACGGTGGCGGCGCCCTCGCCGCGGCTGCGCCACGACGGCTCGCAGCCGAACAACGTCTGATAGCTCGCGACCGCCGCGTCGAGATCAGCGACCAGAACGACGACATGGTCGAGCCCGGTGATCATGGAAACAGCCCGCGCGTGTTCTTGGCGGCGCGCACCTTCTCGACCCCGATCGCCATCGCCGCGGTCCGGTGTGGAATACGATCGATCTTGGCGCGCATCACCATCTGATCGAACGCGCGATCAAGGATCTGATACTCCCGTCGCGTCACCTCCTCCTCTTCCCAGAACAGTTGCTGCAGATCCTGCACCCATTCGAAATAGCTGACCACTACGCCGCCCGAATTGCACAGGATGTCGGGGATCAGGAAGATATCATCCTGTCGCTTTTCCAGTACCAGGTCGGCCTCCGGCGTGGTCGGACCGTTGGCGCCTTCGGCCAGTACCCGGCATCGCAGCTTCGCCGCCATCGCTCCGTCGATCGCGCGCTCCATCGCCGCCGGCACCAGCACGTCGCAAGGCAGCGTGAATATCTCGGCGGGATCGTGTTGCAGCTCGCTGGAGAAACCCTTGATGCTGCCGTGCTCCACGCTGTGGCGCATCAGCGCGGGAATATCGAGCCCGGCCTTGCTGTAGAGCGCGCCGGTATGGTCGCTGACGGCGATCACCTTCAGGCCAAAGCGGTGCAGCTCCAGCGCCGCATAGGAGCCGACATTGCCGAACCCCTGGATCACGGCGGTGGCGCCATTGAGATCAATCGCCAGTTCCTTCAACACGCGCCTGGCGAGATGCGCGACCCCGCGCCCGGTGGCCTCGCGTCGTCCCAGTGTGCCGCCGGATGCGACCGGCTTGCCGGTCACGATCTCGGTGACCGTACGGCCCTGATACATGGAATAGGTGTCCATGAACCACGCCATCACCTGCTCGTTGGTTCCCATGTCCGGCGCCATCACATCGGTATGCGGACCGACAAACGGGATCATCTCCTGCATGTAGCGGCGCGACAGCGCCTCCAGCTCGCGTTTGGAAATGGCGGACGGATCGACCGCGATGCCACCCTTGGCGCCGCCATAGGGCAACCCGACCAGCGCGCATTTCCAGCTCATCCAGATCGCAAGAGCTGCGACCTCGCCGAGATCAACGCTCCTGGCGAAGCGCGTGCCGCCCTTGGTGGGGCCGAGGGTGAGGTGGTGCTGGACCCGGTAGCCCTCATAGACCGCGATGGTGCCATCATCGCGATGGATCGGGCACGACACCACAATGGCGCGCTTCGGCATCAGCAAGCGGTCGCGTTCATCGGCGGGAATCGCCAGATGATCGGCGATCACGCCGAACTGGTTGACCGCCATCTCGAACACCGGACCGGAATAAACCGTCATCGCCGCGTCTCCACCGCTGCCGGCCAACGCATCCCGATGGCGCGCTGACAATGGCAATGGATTACGGTGGTAGTCCCGCGCTGCCCGTATCTCAAGCAAATCCGGGCCAGAGCCTGCGAATAATTTTAGCCGATCATTGCTGATAAGCGGTGCTAATGTAGGGCGACGCGCGACGCCGAGTTCCGGATGATCAGGACTGTTCCGGACATCCTATCAGCACACGACGGACAAATTCATGCAGGCTCTCTTTATCGGACAGACCTATATCGACGTCACCTTCATCACCGACCACATGCCGACCGGTGACGAGAAGCATGTGGCGTCGGATTACGCGGTGTCGTTCGGCGGCAACGCCGTCACCGCCGCGTTCTGCTGTGCCAAGCTCGGCGTCGTGCCCGACCTGATCGCCACCGTGGCCAATGACTGGCTCGGCCGCATGTTCATGGACATGTCGGCGAAGTACGCCATCGAGATTCATCCGCGTAAGGTGGCGAGCTCATCGCTGTCCTTCATCATGCCGAAGGACGGCAAGCGCGCCATCGTGCGCTGCCGCGACGACGAGCACATTCATCCATTTCCGCTCCTCAACCTCGGCAAGTGTCGCGCGCTGCATGTCGACGGCCATCAGCCGGATGCCGCGATCCATTACGCCAAACTGTGCCGCGAGGCCGGCATCCTGACCTCGCTCGACGGTGGTGGTCTGCGCACCAATACCCATGAGCTCTTGGAATTCATCGACGTCGCCATCGTCGCCGAGCGGTTGTGCGAGCAGATGGACCTGACGCCGGAAAAGATGCTGGACTATCTGAAGCACCGCGGCTGCCGGGTCGGCGGCGTGACGCAAGGCGAGCGCGGGCTGTTATGGTATGACGAGACCGGAGCGGTACATACGCTGCCGGCGCTGTCGATCCCGCCGGCGCGGGTGCTCGATACCAACGGCGCCGGAGACGTGTTTCACGGCGCCTATATGTATTCCTATCTGGCCAATCCCGCCAAAAGCTGGCTCGAACATTTCACCTTCGCCCGCGCCGCCTCGACCTTCAAGATCCAGAGACTGGGTAACGAGGCCGGCCTGCCGACGCTGTCCGATATCGCGGCGGTGAAGCAGGAGTTCGAGGCGGTGTGAAGTTCGTCACTGCGAGGAGCCAACGGATCCGGCTTCGCCGGCCCGATGATAAAATCCGCCACGCGGGAAACCAGAACCGCGCACTCCGTAAAGACTGGGTTGCTTCGTCGCATGGGCTCCTCGCAAGGACGGTCGAGAGGCCTCAGCCCTTGCCTTCCCGGGTCATGAAATCGAAATCGCAGCCGTCATCGGCCTGCAGGATGGTGCTATGGAATAGGTGCGCATAGCCGCGTTTCGCCCAGTCCGGCGTCACCGCCGGCGGCAACGCGGCCTGGCGCTTCGCCATTTCGGCCTCGTCGATCAGCAGGTCGATGCTGCGCGCGGCGACGTCGAGGCGGATCATGTCGCCGTTCCGAACCAGAGCCAGCGGGCCGCCCACGGCGCTTTCCGGCGTGATGTGCAGCACGATGGTGCCGAACGCGGTGCCGCTCATGCGGGCGTCGGAAATCCGCACCATGTCCTTGACCCCTGCCCGCGCCAGCTTCATCGGGATCGGCAGATAGCCGGCCTCCGGCATGCCCGGCGCGCCCTTCGGGCCGGCATTGCGCAGCACCAGCACGTCGTCGGCGTTCACATCGAGATCGGGGCTGTCACAACGCAGCGTCATGTCCTCGACGGATTCAAACACCACGGCACGGCCGGTGTGCTGGAGCAGTTTTGGCGACGCCGCCGAATGCTTGATCACCGCGCCGCGCGGCGCCAGGTTGCCATGCAGCACCGCCATCGCGCCTTCCGGCTTGATCGGGTTGCCGCGCGAACGGATCACGTCCTGGCCCGGCACGTCCTCGGCCAGGGCCACGATCTCGCGCAAGGTGGCGCCCGACACCGTCTTGGCATCCAGGTCGATCAGGTCGCCGAGCTGCGCCATCAATTTCGGCACGCCACCGGCATGATGAAAATGCTCCATGTAATGATCGCCGGACGGCTTCAGGTCGATCAGCACCGGCACCGCGCGGCTCAGTTCATCGAACGCCGCCAGATCGATGCGGTGCACCGAACGATTGGCCATCGCGGTAAGATGGATCAAGCCATTGGTGGAGCCACCAATCGCCTGCAGTACCACTTGCGCATTGCGGAACGAAGCTGGCGTCAGCACCTCGCTCGGCTTCGGGCCCTTGTTCCTGGCCATTTCGGCGGCGACCTTGCCGCTGGCCTCGGCGGAGCGAAACCGCTCGGCATGCGGCGCGGGGATCGTCGCGCTCATCGGCAGCGACAGGCCCATCGCCTCGGTGATACAGGCCATGGTGCTCGCGGTGCCCATCACCATGCAGGTGCCGACCGACGGCGCGAGCCGCGCGTTGACGGCGTCGATCTCCTGCTGATCGATTTCCCCGGCGCGAAATTTTCCCCACATCCGCCGGCAGTCGGTACAGGCGCCGAGTACCTCGCCCTTGTGATGACCGACGACCATCGGGCCGACCGGAATCACCACCGTCGGCAGATCGGCGGAGATCGCCGCCATGATCTGCGCCGGCAGGGTCTTGTCGCAGCCGCCGACCACGATCACCGCGTCCATCGGCTGGGCGCGGATCATCTCCTCGGTATCCATCGCCATCAGATTGCGCAGATACATCGAGGTCGGATGCGCGAAGCTTTCGCCGATCGAGATGGTCGGGAACACCATCGGCAGCGCGCCAGCCAGCATCACGCCGCGCTTCGCGGCCTCGATGATCTGCGGCGCGTTGCCATGGCAGGGATTGTAGTCGCTGTGGGTATTGGTGATGCCGACGATCGGGCGGTCCAGCGCGTCGTCGGAATAGCCCATCGCCTTGATGAAGGCCTTTCGCAGAAACAGCGAGAAACCGGCATCGCCATAGCTGGTGAGCCCCTTGCGCAATCCGTCAGCCATGTCGCGTTTCCCGTTTTCAGACGTGTTCTAGCGGCCCCTTATGAGGCTGCCAGATTTCTTGTCAATCGCAGGAGATGCGGCGCTATTTCGGTTCCCAGACGCGGCCCGCGTCGCCGTCAAACTCAATGCCGCAGAACGCGCCGCCCTGGTAGAAATCGCTGACCGGATCAGGCTTTAGTCTGGCCTGTTCGGCCATCGCGTGTTCGCGGTGATCTTCGGCCTTGCCGACCGGCCGGTAGCCGAGCTGATAGGCGCGGGAATTATCCCACCAGGCGCGTTCATTATAGGACGCGCCGTACAGCACCTCGAAGTGGATGTCGGGATGTTCGAGACCGATCTCGCACAATTGCACCAGATCCTCCGGCTTCAGCCAGATCGACAGCCGGCGCTGGTCCAGCGGCTCGTCGCCGAAATTGCCGATCCGCAGACAGGTCACGCCAAGCCCATGCTTATCGGCGTAGAGCGCGCCGACCGCCTCGCCGAACACCTTGCTGACGCCGTAGCGACTGTCCGGCCGCGCGGTGACGTCGGGGCCGATTTTCGTGTGGCGCGGGTAGAAGCCGACCGCGTGGTTGGAGGATGCGAAGACGACGCGCTTGACGCCCTTTTTGCGCGCGGCCTCGAACAGATTGTAGGTGCCGATAATATTGGCCTGCAGGATGGCGTCCCACGGACCTTCCACCGAGAAGCCGCCGAAATGCAGGATGCCGTCGACGCCCTCGCAGATCGCCTCGACCGCCGCGAGGTCGGCCAGATCGGCCTGCCTGAAATTTTCCTTCGATGACAGATTGGCCGGCGGCGTGAGATCGCTAAGCAGCAGATCCGGATAGATCGGCGGCAGCAATTGCCGCAGCCGCGTGCCGATTCCG
This sequence comes from Tardiphaga sp., assembly GCF_025356345.1. Classification (GTDB taxonomy): domain Bacteria; phylum Pseudomonadota; class Alphaproteobacteria; order Rhizobiales; family Xanthobacteraceae; genus Tardiphaga. The sequence goes on along the minus strand of NZ_JANXTC010000290.1, from coordinate 1,154 downwards.
CCCGACGCCCCCGTCATCAAGATCCTTGGCATTCGTCCCTCGTTTGTTTGCAACGTTGGGTCAAGTATGACGGAGACTTGCTTGCCGCGCAAACATGCCAATGCTAGCAAAAAGCATTAGCGAGGATGCAACCAACAAGGACCAACAATGTCCGACGCAATTCCCTCTCCCGGCTGGCGGCCTGCCACCTATTATCCAGATCCCGCGATCCATGCGCTCGATCCGCGGTTCGAAAAATACTGGATCAAGCTGTCGGCCATTGAACGTATCGCCACCGGCCTGCGCTGGGCCGAGGGGCCGGTGTGGTTCGGAGATGGCCGCTATCTGTTGTGCAGCGACATTCCCAACAACCGTATCCTCAAATGGGAAGAGGAGACCGGCGCGGTGAGCGACTTTCGCAGGCCATCGAACCATGCCAATGGCCATACGCGGGATCGCCAGGGCCGGCTGATCAGCTGCGAACATGGCGGGCGTCGCGTGATCCGTACCGAGTATGACGGCAGCGTTACCGTCCTGATGGATCATTTCGAGGGCAAGCGGCTGAACTCGCCGAACGATGTCGTGGTGAAATCCGACGGTTCGATCTGGTTCACCGACCCGCCATTCGGGCTGTTGAGCGACTACGAGGGCAACAAGGCGCCGTCCGAGGTTGGCCAGAACATCTATCGCATCGACGGCGACACGCTTGCCGCGACGATCGTCGCCGACGACGTGCTCGCCCCCAACGGGCTGTGCTTCTCGCCCGACGAGAAACTTCTCTATGTCGTGGAGTCGCGGGGCGTTCCGAACCGCAAGATCCTGGCGTATGACGTCGTCTCGCGCGGCCAGGCCCTGATCAACAAGCGCGTCTTCATCGATGCCGGCGCGGGCACGCCGGACGGCATGCGTTGCGACATCGACGGCAATCTGTGGTGCGGCTGGGGCATGGGGACGCCCGAACTCGACGGCGTGTTCATCTTTGCGCCCGACGGCGAACAGATCGGCCGCATCGCGCTGCCCGAACGCTGCGCCAATCTCTGCTTCGGCGGATTGAAGCGCAACCGCCTGTTCATGGCATCGAGCCAGTCGATCTATGCGCTGTATGTCAACACGCAGGGCGCGCTGGGGGGATAACGCCGACCTTTCAGCCGTCATTGCGAGGAGCCCTTGCGACG
>NZ_JANXTC010000252.1:0-7009 GCF_025356345.1 Tardiphaga sp. | reverse complement strand
GCGAAACGTCGACCATGCGGGCCTCGCCGGAGGAATCGATGTGGGTGAGGGCGGGAGCGTCTTTGGTCGCGCTCTTGTTTTTCTTGCCAGCCATGATTCTCAAATCCCGAGTTCTGTTTTTTTCCTCTCCCACAAGGGGACAAGGAAGCAAGAAGGAGCAGCGCGTTACGCCGCGCGCGTCAGCAGCGCCTTGGTGGCTGCCGTGACATCCGCCTGCCGCATCAGGCTTTCGCCGACCAGAAAGGTCGATATTCCAACGCGCTCAAGCTGCGCAAGGTCGCTGGCGGCGAAAATTCCGCTCTCGCCGACCATCAAACGGTCTTTCGGGATCATCGGCGCCAGGGTCTCGCTCGTCGCCAGCGTAGTCTCGAAGGTCCGCAAATTGCGGTTGTTGATGCCGATCATCGGCGAGCGCAGGTTCAACGCCCGTTCCAGTTCCGTCTGGTCGTGGACTTCGAGCAGCACGTCCATGCCGTAAGCGATGGCGGCGTCCTCGATGTCGCGGGCGGTGGCATCATCGAGCGCGGCCATGATGATCAGGATGCAGTCGGCGCCATGCGCGCGCGCCTCCACTACCTGATAGGTGTCGAACATGAAGTCCTTGCGCAGTACCGGCAGCTTCACCGCGGCGCGCGCGGCCACCATGAAGTCGAGATGGCCCTGGAACGAGGGCGTGTCGGTCAGCACCGACAGGCATGCCGCGCCGCCGGCCTCGTAGGCCTCGGCCAGCGACGGTGGATCGAAGTCTTCGCGGATCATCCCTTTCGAGGGGGAGGCCTTTTTAATCTCGGCAATCAGGGCGAAGTCACCCTTGTCGAGCTTGGCGTAGAGCGCGGTCATGAAGCCGCGCGGCGGCGACGCGGATTTCGTCAGCGCCTCGATGCCGGAAAGCGGATTCGCGCGCTTGGCGGCGGCGATCTCCTCGCGCTTGTAGGCTTCGATCATGGTCAGGATATCGGACATGCAGGCGCCTCAGTCTGTTGCGTTCGAGACCGCGACCAGCCGCTTCAGCTTCTCGCGCGCGGCACCGCTGTCGAGCGATTGGCGGCCCATCGCCACGCCTTGCTTGAGGTCGGTGGCCTGGCCGGCGACGATCAGGGCGGCGGCGGCATTGAACAGGGCCACATCGCGAAACGGGCCCGGCGCGCCATCGAGGACGCTTTGCAGCGCGATTGCATTGGCCTGGGCGTCGCCGCCCTTCAGCGCGTCTGGGCCGGCGCGGGGCAGGCCGGCATCTTCCGGCGTGATCTCGAAACTCTTGATCTCGCCGTTCTTAAGTTCGGCTACGAAGGTCGGGCCGGTCAGGGTGATTTCATCGAGACCATCGGAGCCGTGCACCACCCAGGCGGCTTCGGAGCCGAGATTTTTCAGCACCTGCGCCAGCGGCAGCACCCATTGGCGCGAGAATACTCCGACCATCTGATGCTTGACCCCGGCCGGATTCGATAGCGGGCCGAGCAGGTTGAAAATGGTGCGGGTGGCGAGCTCGACGCGGGTCGGACCGACATTCTTCATCGCGGGATGGTGCGACGGCGCGAACATGAAGCCGATGCCGGTCTCCGCGATGCAGCGGCCGACATGTTCGGGCGTGATGTCGATCCGGATACCCAACGCCGCCAGCACATCCGCCGCGCCGGAGCGCGATGACAGGGCGCGGTTGCCATGCTTGGCGACCGGCACGCCGCAGCCGGCAACGATGAAGGAGGCGCAGGTCGAGACATTGACCGAGCCGGAGCCGTCACCGCCGGTGCCGACCACATCCACGGCGCCGGCCGGCGCCGTGACGCGCAGCATCTTGCCGCGCATCGCCGCTACCGCGCCGGTGATCTCGTCGACGGTCTCGCCGCGCACCCGCAGCGCCATCAGCAGGCCGCCCATCTGCGACGGCGTCGCCTCGCCCGACATCATGCTGTCGAACGCCGCGGAGGATTCGTCCCGCGACAGCGTGGCGCCCGTCGCGACTTTGGCGATGATTGCCCTGAGATTGTCCATCGGATGCTTTCAGAGTGATGTGCTCGTCATTGCGAGGAGCCTTTGCGACGAAGCAATCCAGTCTTCGCTTGTGGCTTCTGGATTGCTTCGCTGCGCTCGCAATGACGGCGAGAAGGTTAGTTGTTGGCGTTGTTCGTCGCGCCAGTGGCCAGCGCGACGGCGTCCTCGTTGATCTTGGTGCCGATCTGGCTCTCGATCCTGGTCACATATTGCGCGACCTGTTCATCGGTCTGGCCACGCAGCAGCGTCTCCTTCAGCTTCTTGACCTCGTCGGACGCCATGTCGACCGGCGGCGCGGTGACATCGGTGACGCGGTAGACGATCCACTCCGCGCCGGTGGCGCCCTGGCCCTGGCCGGCGGCATCCTTGGTTCCGCGGAATACGGCCTCGACGATGCTGGCCGACAGGTTGGGGACACTGGCGTCGCGCTTGAACGGCGTGGTGGTCTCGACCTTGAGCCCCGCGGCCGTCGCTTCATCGGCGAGCTTGCCGCCGCCTTCGAGCTTCTTGGCCATCTCGACGGCCTTGCCACGCAGCCGCGTGCTGATCTGGTCATCGCGCCAGCGCGCGGCGACCTGGTCCTTGACCTCTTCGAGCGCGCGGTCGCGCGACGGCGTCACGCCGAGCACGTCGAACCAGACATAGCCGCCGCCGATCTGCATCGCATCATTGTCGACGCCGACGTCGCTGGCGAAAGCCTTGGAGACGATGTCGGAGCCAGCGGGAATGCCGGTGACCGGCTGGCCGTCCGGCGTGCGGCCGGAGCGGTCGACAGCCTCGACGGTGACCGAATTCAGGCCGAGCTTCTTGGCGGCGTCGACGACGTTGGAGCCGCCACCGCGCTCGTCTTCCATCTTGTTGTGCTGGTCGGCAATCGCCGCGCGGGCGCGCTCGAGCGCAAGGTCGCGCTTCAGGGCCACCGCGACGCTGTCATAGGACGGCGTGTTGCCCGGCTCGATCTTGCCGACCTTGATCAGCGTGATGCCGAACCGGCCGGTGATCGGCTGGCTGATGCCGTCCGGGGCCAGCGAAAACGCGACGTTGGCCACGGCGGGATCGATGATCCCGGCCTTGGTGACCATGCCGAGATCAATGTCCGAGAGCGTCAAATTGCGCTCCTTGGCAAGGTCGGCGAACGAGAACGTGTCGTTCAGTTTGGCGCGGCCGGCCTGGGCTTCCGCCGCGGTCGGAAACACGATCTGCGACAGCTGGCGGTGTTCGGGCGTGGCCAGCCTGTCCTTGCGCTCCTCGAAGACCTTTTTGGCGTCGTCATCGGTGACCACCGACCACTTCGCCATCTCGTCGGGCGTCATCGCGACAAAGGCGACCTTGCGGAATTCAGGCGCGCGGAACTGGGTCTTGTGGTCCTCGAAATAGGCGGCCAGCGCCTCGGGCGAGGGGGCTTCGATGGTGCCGGCCTGCGCGGCGTCGATCTTGACGTATTCGATGGCGCGAGTCTCGTTCTGGAACCGGCTCAGCGCTTCGATCAGGGTCTTCGGCGGCTCGAGGCCGGCGGTCACGGTGCCGGCAATCTGGCGACGCAGCGACACCTTGCGCTGTTCGGCGATGTAGCGCTGCTCGGTATAACCGAGCGAGCGGATCAACTGCTGGAAGCGCGGCGCGTCGAACGTGCCGGTGGCGCCCTTGAAGTTCGGATCGTTGACGATCTGGCGCATCACCTCGGCGTCGGCGACGCCGAGGCCCTTGCGGCGGGCATCCTCGTCGAGCGCGGCCTCGGCCACGACCTGCTGCAGCACCTGGCGGTCGAGCCCGAATGCGCGGGCCTGTTCGGAGGTCAGCGGCCGGCCGAACTGGCGCCCGATCTGCTGCAGCTTGTCGGTGTAGAGCTGGCGGAACTGGTCGGTGGAAATCTCGGTGCTGCCGATCCTGGCGAGCGTCGATTGCCCATAGCCCTTAAACACGTCGGCGATGCCCCAGGCCGCGAAGCTGAGGATCAGCACGCCCATCACGACGCTCATGATGGTCTTGCCGAGCCAGTTGGATGAGGCTTTGCGTATTCCTCGAAGCATGGGGTCATCTTATTTGTCAGGAGGGGAACCGGCTTACGCCCGTGGCGAAATTCGCAACTTGGCAGAGCCGAACTGGAGCCGCATCATAAAGTGGCAAACGCCGCGTCGCAACCGGCGGCAGCCGAGCGAGGTGTGGTCGGCGCGGAAGGTGACAATTGGCCGCTGAAATGAAACTTTGGCTCGGCCGCCGCCGCGCCGCCGCGCGCGATGCGGCGCCGGCTGGCTTGAGCATTCGGGCTCGCTCTGTTAGCCCGGAACGATCATTTCAACGCAGGACTTTCCCATGACTGACGCCGTTCGGCCGCTGATTGCCGGCAACTGGAAAATGAACGGCCTGACCGCCGCCATCACCGAGTTCGAGGCGATGCTGCGCGGCGCGCCCGATGTTCTGGACAAAGCGGACCTGCTGGTCTGCCCGCCGCTGACCCTGCTGGCGACCTTCGCGCAGCGCGCGGCGAGCTTCGGTCAGGAAGGTCCCCGCGCCGTGACCGTCGGCGCGCAGGACTGCCACCCCAAGATTTCCGGCGCCCATACCGGCGACGTTTCGGCGGAAATGCTGGCCGACGCTGGCGCCACCGCCATCATCGTCGGCCATTCCGAGCGCCGGGCCGACCATGGCGAGACCGATGCGGTGGTGCGACAGAAGGCGCAAGCGGCATGGCGCGCCGGCCTCATGGCCATCGTCTGCATCGGCGAGACCCAGGCGCAGCGCGACGCTGGCCAGACGCTCGACGTCTGCGGCGCCCAATTGGCCGGCTCGCTGCCCGATGACGCGACCTCCGGCAATCTGGTCGTGGCCTATGAACCGGTCTGGGCGATCGGCACCGGGCTTACGCCGACAGCGGCAGATGTCGAGCAAGTTCATCGGTTTATCCGCGATCGCCTCACTGACCGCTTCAAGGACGAGGGCGCCTCGGTCCGAATTCTGTATGGCGGTTCGGTAAAACCTTCCAACGCCGCCGAGCTGATGGCGGTGCCGAACGTCAATGGCGCGCTGGTCGGCGGCGCCAGCCTGAAGGCCGCGGATTTTCTGGCGATCGCGGCGGGGTGTCGATAGCGCCTGCCGCCGGTTGGCAATTTGCCTGCTGGGGCGCTGCTCGGCTTCGATCCGAAACGCGATCAAGCGTTCCCTGACGGTCTCGCGTCAAGCCCAGAATTTGATGAGAGCGGCGGTTGCGCCCACTAGCGCTGCACCCGCGGTCATGCCGGCGATCACGAGCGGCCAGCCGGATAGTGCGCGGTCCCGGCCGAGCTTCATTTGTTCAGCGATCAGCCTGTGCTGTTCGGCGGTGAATTTGCGAGTTTCCTCTTGCATTCGCTCAATACGGGCGACTTGCTCCTGAAAATCCATGTTCACGGTAGAGTCGGTCATTTCGGACGTTCTCTCTGTCGAACTCTCTGTCGAACTTTGTGAGCACAAGCACATTCGCAAGCTGCGACCATCTTGCTTGCCAGGCATCTTTCTATACTGTTCATGATATGTACTAATTTGATGCATGGCAATCGATGCTGGGCAGGCGCGGTCTCCCGGGGGTGACAATCCCCCAAGGTATCGTGTAGACAGCACAGGATTCAAACCCCGCAAGCAACCCATGCAGCCGGCCAGCGGCGCAGTGTGCTTGTGATGGAAGGACCCGATGCAAAGCGTCATTATCGTTATTCACCTCATGATCGTGGCGACCCTGATCGCGGCGGTGCTGCTGCAGAAGTCTGAAGGCGGCGGCCTTGGCGTCGGTGGCGGCGGTGGTGGCGGCTTCATGTCGAGCCGCGGCACGGCCAATCTGCTGACCCGGACCACCGGTATTCTCGCGGTCGGTTTCTTCGTCACCAGCCTGTTCCTGTCCTGGCTGGCCGGCTACGAGCGCAAGCCGACATCGATCATCAACGGCACCAGTGCGCCGGTCTCGCAGCCCGGCAGCCCGATGGTGCCGCCGACCTCGGGCGGCTTGCTCGATTCGCTGAAGAAATCGGACGAGCAGCAGGCGCCGTCGGGCCCGCAGGCGCCGCGTTCGCAATAAAGCACAGGCGCTATGCGGGACGGGGGCTACCGTCCCGCATCAACAGTCCTCATCAAGGGGCTGTAATCATGTCGATATCGAAGTCACCCACAGCCTGTCCAACATTCGGCGGAAGGTTGCGATTCGCTTTTGCGAATCGGTTTGCGAGCCTTAAAGGTTGAGCCCCATGGCGCGGTACATATTCATCACCGGCGGCGTGGTTTCCTCGCTCGGCAAAGGTCTGGCTTCAGCGGCGCTCGGCGCCCTGCTGCAGGCGCGCGGCTACAAGGTCCGTCTGCGCAAGCTCGACCCCTATCTCAACCTCGATCCTGGAACGATGTCGCCGTACCAGCACGGCGAAGTGTTCGTCACCGATGACGGCGCCGAGACCGATCTCGATCTCGGCCATTATGAGCGTTTCACCGGGCGTCCGGCCACCAAGGCCGACAACATCACCACTGGCCGGATCTACCAGGACATCCTCACCAAGGAGCGGCGTGGCGATTATCTCGGCGCCACCATCCAGGTCATTCCGCACGTTACCAACGCCATCAAGGATTTCATCCTCGACAGCAACGATGACTATGATTTCGTGCTGTGCGAGATCGGCGGCACCGTTGGCGATATCGAGGGCCTGCCGTTCTTCGAGGCGATCCGACAGATCAAGAACGATCTGCCGCGCGGCGATGCGATCTACCTGCATCTGACGCTGCTGCCCTACATCCCCAGCGCCGGCGAGCTGAAGACCAAGCCGACCCAGCATTCGGTGAAGGAACTGCTCAGCGTTGGCATCCAGCCGCAAATGCTGTTGTGCCGCTGCGACCGGCCGATCCCAACGAATGAACGCCGTAAGATCGCGCTGTTCTGCAATGTGCGTGAAAGCGCCGTGATCGAGGCGCGCGATGTCGATACTATCTACGCCGTGCCCGAAGGGTATCACGCCGCGGGCCTCGACGACGAGGTGCTGGCAGCGTTCGGCATCGAGGCGAG
>NZ_JANXTC010000250.1:0-32532 GCF_025356345.1 Tardiphaga sp. | reverse complement strand
TTTCCCGCTACGGCTATCGCATCCCGGCGCTCGAAGCCCGGTTTCCAAATCTGGAAAACGACGGCTACGACCGGCTCGGCGGCTCGGCGCGGATCGGCTACGATGCCGGCGAAGGCGTCAGGCTGGAGACCGGCTATCTGGCCTCCTACACGCGCGCGGCCTATGACGCCGCCACCGGCAGCTTTCCGGATACGCCGTCCGCATCGACCAAGCGGCTGCGGCAGGTCTGGGCCCGCGCCACCGTCGATACGCTCGAAGGCATCCTCACGCACAGCATCAACGTGTTCGATACCCATGTCGAGCGTTCATTCAACGACGTCTCCTACAAGACCAATACGCTGCCGCGGAACACGACCTCCACGATCTCCGATTATATCGGTGACAGCGTCGGCGCCGAATATCAGGCGACGCTGAAACTGGGGCCACTCGGATCACTGGTATATGGCGCCCGTACCCAGCGAGAGACCGCGCAGACCTACACGACGGCCATCCAGCCGCTGCGCGGCCTGCTGACACCGGTGGTGGCCGCCGCACAGGAAACCAACTCGCTATTTGCGCTGTGGTCGCTGCCGATCGGCGAGCGCCTCAACATCACCATGGGTGGCCGCGTCGACGATGTGGCGACCGCCGGCGATCGCCCGCGCAATCTCGACAATTCGGGGCGTTTCGAGACCTGGCGCAGCACGGCGGCCTACAATATTTTCGAAACCGCCACCAAGCTGCGCGCCAGTGTCGGCACCGGCGCCAAGGCGCCGACGCTGTTTCAATTATATTCGCCGGACAACGGCACGGCGTCGCTGGTTTCCGAAACCAATTTCGGCTACGACGCCGGCATAGACCAGTCGCTGTTCAACGGCCGCGTCATTATTTCCTTGACCGGATTTGTCACCGACTACAGCAATTTGATCAACTTCGTATCGCCGACCACCGTCGGAAATCCCTGTCTCGCGACCCAGACTATCGGCTGCTACATCAACGTCGCCCGCGCCGAGACCAGCGGTCTCGAACTCGGCGGTGACGTCGACATTTTGCCGGGTCTGGTGAAACTCAACATGGCCTACACCTATCTGCACGCCATCGACCTGTCGAACGGCGCGATCCTGGCGCGGCGTCCGAAGAACCTCGCACGTTTCGCGCTCACCATCACGCCGACGGACAAATGGACGATCGAGCCCCGCGTCACCACGGTGTCAAAACGCTACAGCAGCGCCAACCAGGTTGGCCAGGTCGATGCCTATACCCGCGTCGACCTCTATAGCGAATACAGACTCGACGCCAACTGGAAGGTCTTTGCCCGCGGTGAGAACATCTTGAACGCGCACTATCAGGAAGTCCTGAACTTCGGAACTACCGGACCGGCGGCCTATGCCGGCGTCAACGCCACATGGTGAAACTGGCACCCTCGACGCGGCGGCCACTCGTCGTGACCACGGCCACGCTCGCCGTGCTGGTGACGCTGCTGGCGCTGGGCTCGCTCGGAACTGGCCCGGTGAAACTCTCGCCACTCACCGTACTCGACGCGCTGTTCGGCGGTGGCAGCGACGTTCAGCAGACCATCGTGCGCGAAATCCGCCTGCCCCGCGCCATTCTCGGCCTCGCCATCGGTGCGATTCTGGGACTTTCCGGCGCGGCCCTGCAGGGATTGCTGCGCAATCCCCTCGCCTCGCCGTCTTTGTTTGGAGCGCCGCAATCCGCGGCGTTCGGCGCCGTGCTGATGATCTCGCTGGGCTGGGCGGATGTGCGCTCCTGGGCGCTGCCGGTGGCCGGCATTACCATGGCTTTCGTCTCGGTCTTTGTGTTGCTCAGCATTGCTGGCCGCAGTGCCGGACTGTTGCTGCTGATTCTCGCGGGACTGGCGATTTCCAGCCTCGCGGGCGCGGCGACGGCGCTGGTGATGAACCTGTCGGCCAATCCGTTTGCCGCGCTGGAGATCGCGTTCTGGCTACTCGGCTCGCTGGAGGACCGCAGCTTTCGCCATGTGCAGCTCGCATTGCCCTTCATCGCCGCCGGCGCGATCCTGCTGATGAGCCAGCGCTCAGCGTTTCGTGCACTCAGCCTTGGCGAGGAAACCGCGCAGAGCCTCGGCGTCGATGTCGGCCGACTGCGGCTGCTGGTGATCATCGGCGTCGCGCTCGGCGTCGGCGGCGCGGTCGCTGTCACCGGCACCATCGGCTTCATCGGCCTGATCGCGCCGCATCTGATGCGGCCGCTGATCGGGCACGATCCCGGTCGTCTGCTGATCCCGAGCGCGCTGACCGGATCGGCGCTGCTGCTAGCCGCCGACATCGCGGTGCGGATCATTCCCTCCACCACCGATATCAAGGTCGGCGTGCTGACCTCGATCATCGGCGTGCCGTTCTTTCTCTATTTGATCGTGCGCGAGCGCCGCGCGCTCGGCGGAGGCATCGCATGAGCGGCCCCGCTCTGCTCACCGCCAGCCATCTCGGCGTCTCGCTGTCCGGTCTCGAGGTGCTGCACGACGTCTCATTGTCCCTGCAGCCCAAGCATCTGGTCGCGCTGGTCGGGCCCAACGGCGCCGGCAAGACCACGCTGCTGCGCGCACTCGCCGGCCTGCAGACGTCTACCGGCACCATCCACGTCGGCGGCGATGAACTCGCTGCGCTGTCACTGCGCGAGCGCGCCAGGCGTTTTGGCTATCTGCCGCAGGGCCATGTGGTGCACTGGCCGCTTGACGTCCGCGATGTGGTCGCGCTCGGCCGCTATCCGCATGGCGGCACCGATCCCGCACGCTTGTCACCGACCGACCAGGCCGCCGTGCTGCGCGCGATGCAGGCCACCGACGTGATGCCGTTCGCGGCGCGCCGCGTCACCGAATTGTCCGGCGGCGAGCGCAGTCGCGTCGCGCTGGCGCGGGTGCTCGCGGTCGAAGCGCCGATCGTGCTGGCCGACGAGCCGACCGCCTCGCTCGATCCGCGCTACCAGCTCGACGTCATGACCAACCTGCGACGAGTCGCCGACGACGGCGTACTGGTGATCGTGGTGACGCATGATCTCGGCCTCGCTGCGCGCTTTGCCGATACCGCGCTGGTGATGTCGGACGGTCGGCTGGTTGCACAGGGCCCGCCGTCCGAGGCGCTGTCAGACAAGATCATGGCTGAGGTGTTCCGGATATCCGCCTATCGCGCCGACCATCAAGGCGAGACGGTGATCCTGCCCTGGGCAGGAGTCTGAGCGATGCCGCCCTTAAACGATGGATTTCAGTGCGGCAGCGAGCCGCTGCAATGCGGCATCATCTGGCGGCAAGCCAAAGCGCAGCCAGTCCTCGGCATAATCGAACCTTCGGCACCAGATCTGCTGTCGCGCCAGAGCAGCATGAAGCTTCAAAGCCTCACGATGCCGCGCCAGCCGGAACAGCGAGGTGCCGCCGACAATCTCGAAACCGGCCTCTGTCAGCACCGCGTCGAGCCGCCGCGCCTGGCGCGTCAGCGCCGCGCGCATGCGTTCGCTCCATGCCTCATTGCCCAGCGCATCGGCGCCGATCCGCAGCGCGGGACCGGAGACCGCCCACGGGCCGAGCGCGGCAGCAATGCGCTGCGCGATGGCCGGCTCGGCAATCGCAAAGCCGAGCCGCAATCCGGCCAGCCCATAGAACTTCCCGAACGAACGCAGGATCACGATCGGCCCTGCCTCGCACAGCGCCACCGCGCTGCTCGCCGGATCGACATCGGCAAAGGCCTCGTCGATCACCAGCCAGCCGCCGCGCCGCCGCAGTTCCGCGGCGACCTCGGCGAGCGCGGCGTGACCGGCGATACGCCCGTCAGGATTGTTGGGATTGACGATGACGGCGTGAATGACGTTGCCGGGCAACGCGGCGAAATCGTCGATCATGATCACTTGGTGCCCGGCGTCGCGCCAGGCCGCGGCGTGCTCATGGTAGGTCGGCCCGACGATAGCCACCGGTCCGGGCGCTGCGAGATAGGGCAGAAACTGGATCAGCGCCTGGGTGCCCCCGGCCGCGACAAGGTCGGTGCCAGCGGGTACGCGATAGGCGGCCCGCGCCGCACCCAGCAGCGCTGCTTCATCCGCACGAGACGGCAGCCGCTGCCAGACGGCATCAGGCCATACTCCGCTGCTCGGCCACGACCAGGGATTGATCCCGGTCGACAGATCGAGCCACGCCGCGGCATCGCCGCCAGAATGCGCCATCGCCTCGCTGAGATCGCCGCCATGTTTCATGTCCGCTTCATGCCATCATCCCGCGGCCAGAGCGAGGGGTTGCGACCAACCTTCATCGCGTTGATCGCCACGCTCGGTCTGACGTTGGCAACGCCAATCTTCGCCGCCGATCTGCCGCGCATCGCCTCGATCAATCTATGCACCGACCAGTTACTGATGACGCTCGCCGATCCCGAGCAGATTTTGGGGCTCAGCCCCTATTCCCGGGATAAGACACGTTCCTGGGATGCCGCCCGGGCTGCTCAATTTCCTCGGCTTTCCGGCGAGGCCGAAGACGTGCTGATGCTGAAGCCCGATATCGTCGTCGCCGGCCGCTACACCAAGCGCGCAACCCGCGAACTGCTGAAGGACAAGCGCCTCAACGTCACCGAATTCGATGTGCCGCGCTCGATGGAGGACGTCAGGAAGCAGATACTGCGGATGGGCGACGTCGTGAAGCATCCCGACCGCGCCGTCGCCGAGATCGCCAAACTCGATGCCGCGATTGCACGCGCCCGCGCCGTCGCGGCGAAAAAAGCCTATCGCGTGCTGGCGCTGTCGCGGCGCGGCTGGGTGTCCGGCAGCGACAGCCTGACCGGTGCGCTGCTGGCGGCCGTCGGACTGAATAGCGCGGCAAAGGATCTCGGCCTGCGCGGCGGCGGCTTTGCGTCGCTGGAAGTAATTGTTGCGGCGAGACCGGATTTTCTGTTGCTGTCGGAAGGCGACAATTTTGCCGAGGATGAGGGTCGCGCCTTCCTGCTGCATCCGGCGCTGCAGGGCTTCTATCCACCCTCGAAGCGGCTCGTGATCCCGGAACGGCTAATGAACTGCGGCGGCCCGATGCTGGCCGAGGCGCTCGACCGGCTGGCAGCCGAACTCGAACGCGTGGAGCGCTGACGTGCTAATCGCCGACCATGCGCTGTGGCTTGTCGTCGTCGCCATCCTGTTCGATGCGGTGATCGGCGATCCCGACTTCATCTGGCGGCGGTTGCCGCATCCGGTGGTGTGGATCGGCAATACCATCGGCTGGCTCGATCGACGGCTTAACCGCGAAGCGTGGTCACCGACGCAACGCCAACTGGCGGGTGTCGGCACGATGGTTTTGCTGGTCACCGGCGCCGGCGTGATCGGTTTCGTTCTCGATCAGCTCTTGAGGCAAAGTTGGGGTGGCGTTGTCGTCGAGGGCTTCCTTGCCTCGGTGCTGCTGGCGCAGCGCAGCCTGTACCAGCATGTCGCCCGCGTCCGCGATGCTTTTTCCGAAGGCGGCCTCCAGGCTGCGCGAGCCAAGGTCGCGATGATTGTCGGGCGCGATCCGGAGCAACTCGATAGGGCCGGCGTATCGCGGGCGGCGATCGAATCCACCGCCGAGAATTTTTCCGACGGCATCGTGGCGCCGCTGTTCTGGCTGGCGCTGCTCGGCCTGCCCGGCCTGATCGCCTACAAGGCGATCAACACTGCGGATTCGATGATCGGCCATCGTAGCCTGCGCCATGAAAATTTCGGATGGGCCGCGGCACGGCTCGATGATCTCGTCAATCTGATCCCGGCGCGATGCTCCGGCGTGTTGGTGGCGCTGGTGGCGCCAGTCGTTCAGGGATCGATCACCACCGCGTTGCGGATCATGTGGCGCGACGCCGCGCATCATCGCTCACCGAATGCCGGCTGGCCGGAGAGCGCAATGGCCGGCGCACTCGGCATCGCGCTGTCCGGGCCGAGGCGTTACGCCGAAGGCGAGGTCAACGAGCCCTGGCTCTATCCCGAAGCCCGCAAGGAAGCCTCCGCGAATGATATCGACCGTGCGCTGAACCTGTTCGCGGCGGCGTGCCTGTTGCAGGCGATCGTCTATGCCGCGCTGGCGTTGCTGCTCTGACGGCTGCGGGCGATCTTCAACATCTGGTCGACGTCCAGATGAGTTTCGAAATGATCGGCGAGCGCGTCGAGCGCTATCTCGATCCGCGTTTCATAGGCCAGCGTCGAGGCGATGCCGAGATTGGCCAGCCAGGCCTTTCGAAACGCGTCGCCGGTGAACAGGCCATGCACATAGGTGCCCTGCACACGGCCGTCGGGTGATGCCGCGCCATCGGAACGGCCGTCGATCGTCAGCAATGGTCGCGCGCAATCCGCGCCCTCGCTGCGGCCGAGATGGATCTCGTAACCTTCGATCGCCGCCCCGGTCGCGCAATGCGTGCCCGAGATCAGCGTGGTGGATTTGTCGGCGCTCATCAGGGTGGTGATATCGAGCAACCCGAGGCCGTCGACCGTGCCGGGCGATCCATCGACGCCGTCGGGATCGTTAATCGTCCGGCCCAGCATCTGGTAGCCACCGCACAGGCCAAGCAAATGGCCACCACGGCGGACATGGGCCTTGATGTCGATGTCCCAGCCCTGCGCGCGCAAATAAGCCAGATCGCCGATGGTGGATTTCGAGCCGGGCAGAATCACGACATCGGCATTGCCGGGGATCGGCTCGCCCGGCCGCACGAACACTAGCCTCACGCCGGGCTCCATGCCGAGCGGATCGAGGTCGTCGAAATTGGCGATCCGCGCCAACACCGGCACCGCGATGATGCGCGTCGCCGATGACGCGTGCGTGCGATCCAGATCCACCGCGTCTTCCGCCGGCAGCCACGCCGCCTGCGGCAGCCAGGGCACGACACCCAACGACGGCCAACCGGTCAGCCCGGTGATCGCGCTGAGGCCACTGTCGAACAAGCGCGGGTCGCCGCGAAACTTGTTGATGATGAAGCCGTGGATGCGCGTCCGCTCTTCCGGCTGCAGCACCAGATGGGTGCCGGCAATACTGGCAATCACGCCACCGCGGTCGATATCGCCCGCCAGCAGCACCGGCACATTCGCCGCCGTGGCGAAACCCATATTGGCGATGTCGCCGGCGCGTAGATTGATCTCCGCCGGCGAACCCGCGCCTTCCACCAGAACGATATCGGCCTCGCGGGCGAGATGCGCGAAACTTTCCAGCACGGCCGGCAACAGCAGCGCCTTCTTTTCCAGATAGTTTTTTGCGCGCAATGTGCCCCAGCGTTGGCCGTGCACGATGATCTGCGCGCCAGTGTCGGTCTCCGGCTTCAATAGCACCGGATTCATATGCACACTCGGCGGCAGCCGCGCCGCGCGCGCCTGCACCGCCTGCGCGCGGCCGATCTCGCCGCCATCGACCGCGACAGCGGCATTGTTCGACATGTTCTGCGGTTTGAACGGCGCCACCTTCAAGCCACGCCGCACCAGCGCCCGCGCCAGCCCGGCGACCAGCGTCGACTTGCCGGCGTTGGAGCCGGTCGCCTGGATCATCAGCGCCGGGGTTACAGGCATCAGAATTCGATGCCCTTCTGGCCTTTCACGCCGGCGCGGAAGGGATGCTTGATCAACGTCATCTCGGTGACCAGGTCCGCCATCTCGATCAGTTCCGGCTTGGCATTGCGGCCGGTGATGACGACGTGCTTGTCGGCCGGCTTCTCCTCGCGCAGGAATGTCAGCACCTGCTCGAGGTCGAGATAGTCGTAACGCAGCACGATGTTGAGCTCATCCAGCAGCACCATGCGGTGATGATCGTCGCGGATCATTTCCTTGGCGCGCTCCCAGCCGGCGGTGGCGGCGGCGATGTCGCGCTCGCGGTCCTGGGTAATCCAGGTAAAGCCCTCACCCATGATGTGCAGCGTCACCAGATCCGGAAACGTCTTCAGCAGCCGCGCCTCACCGGTGTCCCATTCCGGCGACTTGGTGAACTGCACCACGCCGACCGGATAACCGTGGCCGATATGGCGGAATACCATGCCCAGCGCGGCCGAGGTCTTGCCCTTGCCGGTACCGGTGTGGACGATCAGCAGGCCCTTCTCGCCTACCTTGGTAGCCATGATCTTGTCACGCGCGGCCTTGTGCTTCGCCGCCTTGATCTTGTGTTTCGCATTTTCGTCGTCGGGCGAAAGGTCGGTCATGCGATTTCCTTGCTTGTCGGCAGCAGTTCGGCGATCAGGTCGGCGGCGCGGTTCGAGCGCGGGGTCCACAATCCCCTCCGGATCGCTTCGGCGAAGCGCGCGGCGGTCTCACGCAGCGCCGCGGGATTGGCATCATGCATGAAGTCGCGGACCACCTCGTCTTCGAGATAGCACGCGAACAGCTGATCGAAATGGTGGTTCGACACCGCGTCGGTCGAGGCGGCAAAGCCGAACAGATAGTCCACGGTGGCGGCGATCTCGAACGCGCCCTTGTAACCATGACGCATCACGCCCCTGATCCATTTCGGATTGGCGGCGCGGCCGCGCACCACGCGTGAGATTTCATGGCTCAGCGGCCGCGACACCGGCGCCTCCGGCCGCGAGGTGTCGATATGAGCGATGCGGGGCGCGGTGCCGCGCAGCGTCTGCACCGTCGCGACGAGACCACCGATGAACTGATAGTAGTCGTCGGAGTCGAGAATGTCGTGCTCCCGATTATCCTGGGCCTGCGCGACCAGATCGATACTCTTGAGCCGCTCGGCGAAGTCGCCGCGCGCGTCCTCGCCTTCGCCACCGCTGCCATAGGCATAGCCGCCCCAGTCGAGATAGACGCAAGCGAGATCGGCGCGCTTGTCCCAGCCGCCTTCATCCATCAAGGCCTGCAGCCCCGCGCCATAGGCGCCCGGCTTCGAGCCGAACACCCGACGCGCGGCCTGACGTTGCGCGGTTTCATCGCTCATGCCGGCGGCCTGCAACGCCATGGCCTTGGCGCGGACATTGGCGGCAATCGGATTGGCCTCGTCGAGCTCGTCGAGCAGAGCGATCGCCGCGACCGCGGAGCCGATCAGATCCATCTGGGTCGGGAAGGCGTCGCGAAACAGGCCGGAGACGCGAAAGGTGACATCGACGCGCGGACGCTTCAGCTCCGACAGCGGTATGATGGCGAAGCCGGTGACGCGGCCGGAGGTTTCCTCCCACAGCGGACGCGCGCCGATCAAGGCCAGCGCCTGCGCGACATCGTCGCCACCGGTGCGCATGTTGGACGTTCCCCACGCCGATAGCGCGATCGCGCGCGGCCATTCGCCAGCCTCCTGCCAATAGCCTTCAACCAGCCGCTCCGCGGCGAGCTGCCCGATCCGCCAAGCCGATGGCGTCGGCACCGCGCGGACGTCGACGGCGAAGAAATTTCGCCCGGTGGGGAGCACGTCGGGCCGCCCACGCGTCGGCGCGCCGGAGGGACCGGGACGGACGAAATGGCCATCGAGGCCGGTGAGAAAGGCACTCATTTCAGCCGCGCCGCAGGCATCGATAGCGGGACGCAGGGTGATGGAGATCCAGGCAAGAACGGCGGAGGTGGCGGGCCAATCTTCTTCAGCGACCGCGCACTCTCCTCCCCTCTCCCTTAAAGGGAGAGGGGAGGACGACGGCGCTCTGTCCGAAACATTCGAGACCAGTCGCAGCGCCAGCGCTTCGATGCGCTCGACGGTATCGCCTGTCGTGCGCCATAGCGCATCGCTGATATGGGCTAGCAATGCTGGCCGCGGCCCCTCGTAATCCAGCGCCAGATCGCGCGTCAGCGGATCGAAATCGCCCAAGCCCAGATCCGCCGCGATCGCTCGATGCAACGACGCGTCCTGCGGCGTCGTCTCCGAGCGTGGCAACCGCGCGATCGAGACCAGCAGATCGTTACGCTGAGCATCTTCTGGCGTCCGGCCGAACACGTGCAACCCGTCCCGGATCTGCATTTCCTTGAGATCGCACAGATGCGCGTCGAGCGCGCGCAACGCGTCGTTGGCCGGCGTATCGCGCGTGATGTTGACATCAGCGTCAAGCCGCTGCGCGCGGGCCATCGACAGGATGTCCTCGGCGATCAAGGCCGCGCGTTTCGGATCAAGATCGGCAGCCAGCGCATATTCGTCGACCAGGTTTTCCAGCCGTGCCAGATCGTCATGCAGCTCGGCGCGGGTCATCGGCGGCGTCAGATGATCGATGATCACGGCCGCGGCGCGGCGCTTGGCCTGAATGCCCTCGCCCGGATCGTTGACGATGAAGGGATAGAGATGCGGCAGCGGCCCCAGCACCGCATCGGGCAGGCAGTCGGCGGAAAGTCCGGCGCTCTTGCCCGGCAGCCATTCGAGGTTGCCGTGCTTGCCGAGATGCACGATCGCATGGGTGTCGAAGTCGCGCCGCAGCCAGAGATAGAAGGCGAGGTAATGATGCGGCGGCACCAGATCGGGATCGTGATAGGTGCTCTTCGGGTCGATGTTGTAGCCGCGCGCCGGCTGCACGCCGACCACGACATTGCCAAAGCGATGCAGCCCGAGCCGGAAGGCGCCTTCGACGACGTGCGGATCGTTCTCCGCCCTGCCCCAGCGCGCTTCAACGGCATCGCGGACATTGACGGGAAGCCTGGCAAAGGCGGTCTTGTAATCCATCAGTGGCCATGTCGTTCCACCGACGCGAGCGGCCCGCCCGGTTCCCTCCACGTCGTTGCGAGGAGCGCAGCGACGCGGCAATCCAGAGGCGTCAAGTGAAGGAAGAACTGGATTGCTTCGTCGCAAGGGCTTCTCGCAATGACGATCATGAATGTCGAGCGCGTTCGTTGGGCCCTGCTGCAGCAGCGCCATCATGGCAGCCGCGTCCCGCGGCGCATCGTCGACGGCATAACCGGCGCCGCGCATCGCCGCGACAACGTCGATCAGGCTTTGCGGCGTATCGAGGCCAACGCCATTGCCAAGGCGACCATCGCGGTTCGGATAATTGGCAAGCACCAGCGCGACGCGGCGACGCGGCGCGGCGGCACGGCGCAGGCGCACCCAGGCCCGCGCCAGATCGGCCGTCGCATCGATCCGGTCCGGCACCGGCTGGAAGGTGACCGGCGCGAAGCCGGTGCTGCTGTCGCCGCGTTCCTTAAAAGCGATGGCATTGGCAAAAATGCGACCGTCAACTTCCGGCAGTACCACATGCATCGCCAGATCGCGCGGTGTCAGGCCGCGGCTCGAGGCTTCCCAGGCGGCGCGCGAGGTACCGGCCTGCGCGACCTGCAGGATTGGACAGCCCGATGCCGCCAGCACGCCGGCATCATCAAGCGCGGTCGCCGTCGCAAACGCGGTGGCGTTGATGATGATATCGGCCGGATGCGCCGCGAGAGCCCCGCGCAGGAACGCGGCGGAGCCTTCGTCCTTCAGGCTGGCGACGTAAATGCAGACGGCGTTGAGGCCGCGCGCCTCGAGGGCGCGGCGAAGCGCCTCGATCGCCGCGGTATCGCCGCCGGCGACCAGCGCGCGGTAGCAGATTACGACGGCGTTGGGACGGTCGTCCGCCGTCGGTTCTCCCGGCCAGAACCCGGCCGAAGGCATCGGCCGCGCCGCCGGCGGCGCGTCGCCATGCCCGATCAGGGACGCCGCGAGGCGCAGCGCCAATTGCGCATTGTCGATGCCGCCTTCGCTGCAATAGCGCCACATGGCTTGGGTGGCTACGCTGTCGGCCGTGCCTCGCGCCGCCAGTTCGGCATTCCAGTACATCTCACCGGGAATGCAGACGAACATGGCGCCACGGCGCAGCGCGTCGCTGCGCAGGCTCTCGACGCCATGCGGCCAGTAGCCGATGCCGCCCAGCATGCGCAGCACGACAATCTTTGCGTTGGCCAACGTCCGTTCGACATAGAGATCGACCGAGGAAGGATGGCCGAGCGCCAGCAGGTTAGTCAGCCGCAGGCTCGGAAAGTCCGACGGCAGCGCCGCATGCGCGGCGTGGAACGACGCCAGGTCGCTGTCCGCCGCCGACAGCATGACGATGTCGGCCGAAGCCTGCCCGAGATCGCGGGCGACGTCGCCGTCATCAATACTGCCGCTGGGATCGAGCTTGAGATGCATGTTTTTCCGAATATATTTTTAAACGACCTCTCGGCGGTCATTGCGAGGAGCCCTCGCGACGAAGCAATCCAGCTCTTTCTGTGCTTGTGGTTCTGGATTGCCGCGTCGCTTCGCTCCTCGCAATGACGGGGATAGGCTGTTGCGCTTAGCCTGCCAGCGCGCGGCGCACCGCGTCGCCGTCAAATCCCTTCAAGCCTATCACCACCAGATGCTCGGCCTGCTTCACGTCCGGGCGCGCAAACGCGAGTTCGACGCGGCTGCCGACCGCCTGCACCACGATCGGCGCGGCCTTGTCGGTGATGCGGGCATGGCCCTTGACGCGCAGCACGCCTTCCAGACCGAGCGCTTCGCTGATCCGGGCCCGCATCGCATCGACGCTTGCCGCGGCCGAGGGAGTCACCACGATGCTGTCGAAATCATCATGGTCGTGCTCCTCTTCTTCACCGTGATGCCCGACGCGCGCCGCCATGTCGTCCTCGGCCGCGGCGTTCAGTCCGATCAATACCGCGGGGGCCAGCTCGCCCTTCGAGCGGACAATGCCGACGCCGGGGCGCAGGATCGCCTTCAACTTGGTCTCAATCTCGGCGAGTTGCGCCGGCGA
Source organism: Tardiphaga sp. (assembly GCF_025356345.1). Taxonomy (GTDB): domain Bacteria; phylum Pseudomonadota; class Alphaproteobacteria; order Rhizobiales; family Xanthobacteraceae; genus Tardiphaga. Next base: position 19,930 of record NZ_JANXTC010000250.1, on the reverse strand, counting down.
GACCAGATCACTCTTCGACAGCACCACCAGATCAGCACAGGCGAGCTGGTCTTCAAATACTTCCTCGATCGGGTCGTCATGCTCGATGCCCTCGTCGGCCGCGCGTTGGGCCGCGACCGCGTCCTCGTCCAGCGTGACGCGGCCTTCTGATAGCGCCAGCGCATCGACCACGGTGACAACGCCATCGACGGTGGCGCGGGTCTTCACCGCCGGCCACGCAAAGGCCTTCAGCAACGGTTGCGGCAGCGCCAGGCCGGAGGTCTCGATCACGATGGCGTCGAGCGGAATGTCGCGCGACAAAAGCTTGTCCATGGTCGGGATGAAATCATCGGCGACAGTGCAGCAGATGCATCCATTGGTGAGCTCAATGATATCGCCGGGCGCGCAGGCGTTCGCCGCGCATTCCTCGACCAGGCCACCATCGAAGCCGGCGTCGCCGAATTCGTTGACGATCACGGCGATACGGCGACCATCGGCCTGGGTCAGCAAGGAGCGCAGCAAGGTGGTCTTGCCGGCGCCGAGAAAGCCGGTGAGCACGGTGACGGGAACGCGGGACATTTTTAGAACTCCTCAGAAGGACGCTTGAGCCAGAGCGGAAGCCCGGCTGCGATGAAGGCGACTTGCGGCACGGCGGCCGCGACGATCTGGTTGAGGCGGCCCTGCGCATCGCGGAAATCACGGCCGAGCGGCGTTTCCGGCACCAGGCCCATGCCGACCTCGTTGGAGACGAACACGATCGGATAGCGCGCGACACCGAGAAATCTTGTCAGACGGCGCGCCTCGATTTCCGGATCACGCCCGGCGAACATCAGGTTCGACAGCCACAGCGTCAGGCAGTCCACCAGCACCGCGCGGCCATGCGCCGACTCCCGGGTCAGCGCATCGACCAGCGCCAGCGGCTCCTCGATGGTAGTCCAGCCATCGCCGCGCCGGCTCTTGTGCTGCCGGATCCGGGCTGACATTTCATCGTCGCCGGCGGTCGCGGTGGCGAGATAGATGCGTGTCAGATGGCTGTGATGGATTAATTGCTCGGCAAACAGCGATTTGCCGGAGCGAGCACCGCCGAGCACCAGCGTAGTGGGCAGCGCGGTCATTTCGGCGCACGCCCGTCATCGGGCGACCAGCGCATCGGCGGCACCCGTGCCACCATGCCTTTTCGCAACACCTCGGCGCGCTCGCGCCATGGCACCAGCCCGTAATCGGCCTTCTGATAGGACCGCACAAAGCAGACCAATGCTGCGGTGCCGCTCTCGGTCTGCAGGTCGCCGAACAGAAACGTGTAACCGTCCGGGCTGGTGACCGCGACCGTCGCCGGCCGCTTGCAGACGCTGAGGCATTGCACCGGCCGAACCATCACGGCGGCATCGCTGTCGCCGAGCGCAGCCTTGACCGCGCCCAACATGTCGGGACCGACCATCACGCCGCTGCCATCAGCCGCCTTGCAGCTGATGCACACGCTGACGACCACAGGGCCGCCCGGCGCATCGCTGCGCGGCAACTCCTCGACACACATTTCCGACGGCCCGGGGGCGCTGTCGCGATCCATCATCTGCTCACATCAAGGCCTTGTATGGCCGCGAGCTTTGTTGGGTCGCGCGCAACGGCATGGCCATTGCGCTCGCTCCCGTCCGGTGCACCCCGCCCCGACGACGCCTTCAAAGCACAGTTGTTGATGGCAGGTCTCCTGGCTCGCGGGTCCAGGCCATTTGCCGCCTTCCCGGGAAATCCCAGTGGCACCGGCAAAGGCTCGTCGCTTACAGTTGCGGGGGCAGCGCCGGCTTGGAGCGAACTCGCACCGGCTTCCCTATTCACCTTCCACGCGGAAGGACCATCGATAACGACGCTACCGGGCGGGGTGTCCGCGGTCAACCACGGCGGCGGCGGCCCGCGGCTGTTGACCTGATCCCGCCGGATACGTCAGTTAGGCGCCTCAAAGAGGAACCCGATGTCCGCCAATATCTCGCCTGTCTGGCAACCACCCGCCATTACCCCGCTCGATCCGGCGATCCAGCCGATGATCCGCGCCCGTATCGACGGCAAGGCCAAGCCGCCGGGATCGCTCGGCCGAATCGAGGATCTCGCGGTGCGACTCGGCATGATCCGGCATCCCGGCGAGCCGCGCGGCGATAATGCCGTGCTGCTGGTATTCACCGCCGATCACGGGTTGGTCGCCGAAGGCGTGTCGCAATATCCCGCCGCTGTGACGGTGGCGATGGTGATGACCTTTCTCGCCGGCCGCGCCACCGCCAACGCCTTTGCCGCCGCGAACCATGTCGAGATCCGCGTCATCGATGCCGGCATCGCCGCGGAAATGGCCCCGCATCCGAAACTGATCGACGCCAGGATTCGCCCGGGCACGGCAAACGCCGCGCGCGAGCCGGCCATGACGCCGGATCAGGCCGCCGAGGCGCTGACGCGCGGCAGCCGGATCGCGATCGGCGAGATCCGCAACGGTGCCGATATTCTCGCGCTGGGCGAGATGGGAATCGGCAACACCGCCTCCTCAGCGCTGCTGGTTCACCGGTTGGCGCCCGCGCCGCTCAATGACTGCATCGGCGTCGGCGCCGGACAGGACGAATCCGGCATGGCGAAGAAGCGCGCCGCGATCGAGATGGCCGCCGCGCGCAGCGCTGCGACCGCGCCGCTCGAGGTGCTCGCCGAATTCGGCGGATTGGAGATTGCGATGATGGCGGGCGCCGTGCTCGGCGCCGCCTCGCTGCGCCGGCCGGTGATCATCGATGGTTTCATCTCCACGGCAGCCGCGCTGCTGGCGATCCGGCTGTGCCCGGAGGCGCGCGGCTATTGCGTGTTCGCGCATCGCTCCGCCGAACGCGGCCACGACATCGCGCTCGCCGCCCTCGACGCCCAACCGCTGCTCGATCTCGGCCTGCGGCTCGGCGAAGGTAGCGGCGCGCTGCTGGCGGTGCCCTTGGTGCGCGCCGCAGCGCGGCTGCTTACCGATGTCGCTGATCTCAACGACGTGCTGGCGGGAAACATCTGATGCGCCTGCCCGGCGACCTGCTGAATGCGATCCGCTTCCTGACCATCGTGCGGGTGCCCGATACCGAGAGCGCGACGGCACCGGACTGGCTGGCGCGGGCAATGAAATATTTTCCGCTGGTGGGCGCCGGTATTGGCCTGTGCTCTGCGATCGTGTTGCTGATCGCCAACGAGTTCTGGAGCCCGGTGATATCAGCCTTGCTTGCGGTGGCCGCCAGCATAGTTCTCACCAGTGCGCTGCATGAAGATGGCCTCGCCGATACCGCCGACAGCTTTGGCGGTGGCTGGACAATCGAAAAGCGTCTCGCGATCATGAAGGACAGCCGCATCGGCAGCTACGGCGCGCTGGCGCTCGGGCTCGGCATCGCGTTGCGCGTCGCCGCGATTGCAGACCTGCCGATGTGGGCCGGACCGGCGGCACTGATCGCGGCGCACGCGGCAGCGCGCGCGGCACCGGCCTGGGTGATGAACCGTCTCCACTATGCCGGCGAGACCGCGGCGATGAAAGTGAGTTATGCCGAGGCGCCAGTGCGCAGGAATGAATTACTTTTCGCACTGGTGATCATGTTGCTGGCGGCGTTGCCGCTGGCATTGATATCGCTGACCTCCGTCGCCATCGGCCTGCTCTGCGGCGCGACGCTGGCGGCCCTGCTCGCCATCTGGTCGCGCCGCCTGCTCGGCGGCTACACCGGCGATGTGCTGGGCGCCATCGAACAAGTATTCCAGATCGGATTTTTGCTCGGCGTCGCGGCGGTGATGGCTTGACTGTAGCCCGGATGAGCCGTTGCGAAATCCGTGGCCGGCGGACTTGTCAAAACGCTGTCCCGGATGTCGCTTCGCTCTTCCGGACTACGATAGCCGCCAGCGCAGCGGCAGCTGATAGGGCGCGCCCTCGAACGCCTCGGCGCCGCGGCCGATCCGGCGGATGGCATCGACCATGGCGCCGTTGCGACCGAGCAGATCGTCAGCCAGTTGCACCATCAGGATATTCGGCGTGACCTCGGCCGAGCGGGTTCGCAACTCGCTGGCGATCGCCTGCTCGAAGCCGGGATTGCGATCACAGGCAATCACATAGGCAGCGGCGCTGGAGCGGCTGATGCCGGCCCAGCAGTGGACCAGCATCGGGCAATCACGCTCGTGGCGGCCGAAATCGAGGATCGCCTGCACCGTATTGCCATCCGGCGCGGTCAGGCCCGGCGTGGCAACAACGATATCGTGAAATGTCAGCCGCAGGTGGCGCTGATGCGCAAGTGTGGTCCAGTCATGCAACTCGGCACTGGGCGACAACAGCGTCAGCAGATCGAAGCCGTCAAGCCTGGCCGCGACGTTTGGCAGACCGCCCAGCGACGTCACGTAAATCGGATGCTGTGACGTCATGTCGATGTTCTAGAGGTTCTGGCCGTCGAGCAGACGCACGGCCTCGTACAAGGTCGCGGCGCCGACGGCCAGTTGCTCGGACGTCGACCATTCTTCCGGACAATGGCTCTTGCCGTCCTTCGACGGGATGAACAGCATCGCGCTCGGCCCGATATGCGAGAGGAAGGCGGCGTCGTGGCCGGCGCCGGACGCCAGTGTCGTCGTGGAATAACCAAGCTTGTCGGCGCTGCGAGTCAGCAGATCGCGCAGATGCGCGTCGCACGGCGCCGGCGGATTCTGCGACAGTATCGCAAAGCGCTCGCGTTTCACCTTGGCGCGCTTGGCGATATCGGCACTTTCGCGATCGAGCAACCCGACGAATTCTTCCACCAGCGCCGACTTCTCGGCGCGGATGTCGAGAATCATGCGCGCGCCGCCCGGCACGACGTTGGATGCGTTCGGGCTCAATTCCAGAATGCCGGTCGTCGCGACAAAATGGCCCTCGTTGCGCGCGGCGAAGATGCGCGCCTGGCGGTCAACCAGCAGCAGCAGTTCGGCGGCCGGCAGGCTGGCGTCGCGGCGATATTCCATCCGCGTGCTGCCGGCGTGATCGGCGGCGCCCGTCAGCACGATCTCGACGCGGGTGATGCTGGCGATCCCGGTGACGATGCCGAGGTCGAGCTTGCCACTCTCCAGCACCACGCCCTGCTCGATATGCAGTTCGAAATAGCCGGCGATTTTTGGCGGCGTCATCGTCGCGATCGCCGCGGGATCGCCGCCGACCCGGGCGATCGCGTCATGCAGCGTCTCGCCCTGCGCATTGGTATAGCCCAGCATCCTGGCGTCGAGTTCGCCGACCATGGCTCGGCTGCCGACACAGGACAGGCCGTATTCGCTGGGCTCCTCGGCGAGAAAATCGACGATCTCGACCGGATGCCGGAACGCATAGCCGGAAGCCTGCAGCGCCCGCACCGCTTCCAGCGCCGTCAAGATCCCGGAGATGCCGTCGAAGCGGCCGCCCGAGGGCACGGTATCGGAATGCGAGCCCAGCATGATCGCCGGCGCGCCTGTGACGCTGCCCTCAAGCCGCGCGATCAGGTTCGCGCCGGCATCGAGCCGCACGGTCATGCCGGCCTCGATGAATTTCTGCCGCAGCCAGTCACGGCCTTCGAGGAAACGCGGCGAGAACGAGCGCCGGGTCCATGGCTTGCCGGGATCGGTGATGGCGGCGAGCGCCATGTGCTCGTCCCACAGGCGCTGCTGATCGATCGGCGGCTTGGTGGAGATGGTCGTGCTCAAGACTGCGGCCCGTTCGGTTCGATGATCACCATGGGCCAGCGGGGCTGGCGCCTTCCGGATAATTGTTGAACACTTTGCGCGCGATCAATCAAGAAACCAACGGGAGACGAACCATGAGCGCCAACAACAAGAAAATTGCCTGGGTCACCGGCGGCGGAACAGGCATCGGCAGGGCCGGCGCGGAGGCGCTGCTGGCGGATGGCTGGACCGTAGTCATCTCCGGCCGCCGCGCCGAAATGCTGCAAGGCGTCGTCGACGAAATCGGGGCCGGCGGCAAGCCGATCGAGGCGATGGCGCTCGACGTCAGCAACGCCGCCGATGTGAACAAGGTCGCGCAGGCGATTCTCACGAAATACGGTCGCATCGATCTTCTCGTCAACAGCGCCGGCGTCAATGTGCCGAAGCGCACTTGGCAGGATGTGACCCAGGAAGGCTGGGACCAGATCGTCGATATCAACCTCAACGGCGTGATGTACTGCATGCGGGCCGTGCTGCCGGCGATGCGCGCGCAGCACGACGGCTGCATCATCAACGTGGCCTCCTGGGCGGGCCGCATCGTCTCGAAGATGACCGGCCCAGCCTATACCGCCACCAAACATGCGGTGCTGGCGCTGACGCATTCCTTCAACATGGACGAATGCGTCAACGGGCTGCGGGCCTGCTGCCTGTCGCCCGGCGAAGTCGCCACGCCGATCATGCTGAATCGCCCGGTGCCGCCGAGCGAGGAAGTGATGGCGCGAATGCTGCAGCCGGCCGATCTCGGCCGCACCATTGCCTTCATCGCCGGCATGCCACCGCATGTCTGCATCAACGAGGTGCTGATCAGCCCGACCTGGAATCGGTCGTTCATGGCGATGTAGACAGCGCGCGGCTCCTTCGTCCCTTCTCTCCTTGTGGGAGAAGGTGGCGCGGACGAAGTCCACGTCGGATGAGGGGTAATCATCGGGCTCGGAGTTTGTGGCTCCCCTCACCCGACCGCGCTGGCGCGCGGCCACCCTCTCCCACAAGGGGAGAGGGAAGAAGAATCATCGCTGGCTATATCAGCGTCGCACCAAAATTCCGCGCCGGATCCATCTCCGCGGCCAGCCGTCCGGTCGGCGCCGCGGCGCGGCCGCCGTCGCGCAGCATCAGGCGGCCATCACCGGGCGTGCCATGAAACGCACCGTCCTCGACCAGCACTTTGCCACGCAACAGCACCGTCTCCGGCCAGCCGGTGATCTCGTTGCCTGCGAACGGCGTGAAGCCGGCGAGGTCATGCATCATCGCATCCGACAGCGTTACCTTCTTCAAGGGATCCCAGATCGCGATATCAGCATCCATGCCGATGGCGATCGAGCCCTTGTTCGGCAGATTGTAGATCTGCGCCGGCGCGGTCGAGGTCAGTTCGACGAACTTTTGCAACCCGAGCCGGCCCTTCGAGACCATGGCGTCGAACAGCAGCGGCAGCCGCACTTCGAGGCCGGGTATGCCGTTGGCGATCTGCTTGAAATTCGGGTTAGGACCGGCGCGCAGCTTGCCGGTGTCATCATAGCGGTACGGCGCATGATCCGACGAGACCAGTTGCAGGTCGCCGAGTTCGAGCGCGCGCCACAGCGCCTCCTGGTCATCGGTGGTGCGCGTCGGCGGACTGCACATCCACTTCGCACCCTCGGTGCCGGGCTTGTCGAGATCCTCGGCGGTAAGGAACAGATATTGCGGACAGGTCTCGGCAAACACCTTGACGCCGCGGCCGCGCGCTTCGCGGATCACTGCCGCGCCCTCGCGGGTCGAGACGTGGAAGATCATCACCGGCTGGTCGAGCAATTCGCTGAACGCGATCAGCCGGGTGAAGGCCTCGGATTCGGATACCCGCGCATGACTGACCGCATGATATTTTGGCGCGGTGTAGCCCTTGTCGAGCAGGCGTTTGACCATCCAGGCGATCACGCCATGGTTTTCGGCATGCACGCAGACCAGCGCCCCGGCGGCGCGGGCAGCGGCGAGGATGTCGAGCAGCTTCTCGTCGTCGACCCGGAGCCGGTCATAGGTCATGAAGATCTTGATCGAGGAAAAGCCTTCGCTGACCAGCGCCGGAAGATCCTCGGCGATCACCTTGTCGGTGACATCGGCGACGATGATGTGGAAGGCGTAGTCGATCATCGCGCCCTTCTTCGCCAACGCCGTGTAATCGGTGACGACCTCGCGCACATCCATGCCGACGTGCTGGGCGGCGAAGGAAATCACGCTGGTGGTGCCGCCGAATGCCGCCGATCTGGTGGCGGACTCGAAGGTGTCGGCATTCATGATGCCGGCGGCCGAGAGCTGCTCAATATGGGCGTGGGCATCGACGCCGCCGGGCAGCACCAATTTACCCGATGCATCGATCTCTTTCCGGCCGGCGGCGAGATTGATGCCGAGCGCGACAATGGTCTCGCCTGAAATGCCGACATCGGCGGCAAAGACGGCGCTGGAAGTGGCAACGGTGCCACCGCGGATGACGAGATCATAGGCAGGTTCGGACAAGGGCGGCTCCAGTGACGGCTCAACGTTCGGGATTGCATTGAACGCTTTGATAACACGCACATTCCGGTAATACTGCAACCGTGACAAGGAGCCTGATATGCTGCGCCGCAAGAAGATCTTGGTGGTTAATCCGAATTCGAACACGCAGGTAACGCATCACCTGACGATCGCGCTACAACCGGTGTGCTTCGAGGCCGGCCCCGAAATCGAATGCGTGACGCTGGCCGAGGGGCCGATCGGCGTCGAAACGCAGGCGGATCTCGAAAGCGTCACCATGCCGCTGCGCCGTCTGGTCGCGGCCGACAATTCCGCCGATGCCTTCGTGATCGCCTGCTATTCCGATCCCGGCCTGCATGTCAGCCGCGAGGCGACGACGCGGCCGGTGTTCGGCATCGCCGAGGCCGGTGTATTGAGCGCGCTGGCGCGCGGCGATCGTTTTGGCGTGATCGCGGTGGCGCAGCGCTCGATCCCGCGGCACCTGCGTTACCTCCGCCAGATGTGCCTGATGGATCGATTCGCCGGCGAGCGTCCGCTCAACATGACCGTCGCGGAGACCGCGTCGGGCGCCGACACGCTGGAGCGGATGATCAAGATCGGCCGCGACCTGAAAGACATTGACGGTGCCAATGTCGTGGTGATGGGCTGCGCCGGCATGGCGCGGCACCGCATCGCGCTTGAGGATGCGATCGGCATCCCGGTCATCGACCCCACCCAGGCCGCGGTCAGCATGGCGATCGGCGCGGTGATGTTTCAGTAGGCTGTTTTTCACCTCTCCCCATCGGAGAGAGGTGAGGGAACATTGTTCGCCCTACTCTGGCGGCAGGATGACGCCGGTCTGCGAGGTGATGCGGCCGTAATGCTCGATGCGGCGGTGGCGTTCGAAATCGAAGATGGTCTTCTTGCCAAAAGCAGTGTCGTCGAGATCGCAGGCGCAAACCAGCAATTCGTCGGCTTCGGTCTCGGCTTCGGCAAGAATCACGCCGTTGGGATCGACGATCAGGCTGCCGCCGATCAGCGGAAAGCCATCCTCGTTGCCGCCCTTGGCGACCGCGACCACGAAGGTCGAGTTCTGATAGGCGCCAGCCTGCACCGACAACCGGTTGTGGAACAGGCGCTGCTCCGGCCCTTCCACCGACTTCTGCGAATTCACCGATGGCGTGTTGTAGCCGAGCACGACCATCTCGACGCCCTGCAGCCCCATCACGCGGTAGGCTTCCGGCCACCGACGATCATTGCAGATCAACATGCCGAAGATGCCGCCAAGCGCGCGAAACACCGGGAAGCCGAGATCGCCGGGCTCGAAATAGCGCTTTTCGAGATGCTGGTGGGTGCGCTCGGCGTCGAATTCGACATGGCCGGGCAAATGGATCTTGCGATATTTGCCGATGATTTTGCCGGTTCGGTCAGTCAGGATCTGGGTATTGAAGTGGTGACCGTCCGGCGTCAGCTCGGCATAACCGATCGACAGCGCGATATTGGCGGCGGCGGCGGCGTCGAACAATGGTTGCACCGCGGCGTTCGGCATTGCCGATTCGAACCAGGCATCCACATCCTTCTGATCGGTCATGTAATAGCGCGGAAAGAACGTGGTCAGCGCCAGTTCGGGATAGACAACGAGATCGGCGCCCTTCGCCTTGGCTTCCGCCAGCAGCGCCAGCATCCGCTTGACGACGGCTTCGCGGCTCTCCGCCTTCTGGATCGGGCCCATCTGGGCGGCGGCGACGTTCAGGATGCGCATGAATTTGTCCGGGTTCGGGTTTGCGCGCCGCTTGTAACAGGTGCGGTCGCGATGTTCGAGCCCGGACGGCGGCATCACCTATGCGTAGACATGCACGACCGACGTCACCACGCGCATTCCTCGCGCGCATGGCGTGACCGGGATAGCCGGTCACGCCATGTTCTCAGACCGCCGTATGGTCGTGATGACCATGACCGCCCGCGATTGCCGACACCGGCGCCAATGGCGCGAGGTGATCCACCGTCGCTTCGCCGTGCTGGGTCAGCGGCCGGTTGCCGGCCAGCGCGCGGAGCAGCACGTAGAACATCGGCGTGAAGAAGATGCCGATGGCCGTGACGCCGATCATGCCGGAGAACACCGCGACGCCCATCGCATGGCGCATCTCGGAGCCGGCGCCGGTCGAGATCACCAGCGGCACCACGCCCATGATAAAAGCCAGCGAGGTCATCAGGATCGGCCGCAGCCGCAGCCGGCTGGCCTCGATCGCGGCCTCGATCGGCGTGCGGCCGCCGAATTCCAGCTCGCGCGCGAACTCGACGATCAGGATGGCGTTCTTCGCCGACAGGCCGACCAGCACGATCAAGCCGATCTGGGTGAAGACGTTGTTGTCGCCCTTGGTGATCCAGACGCCGAACATCGCCGCCAACAATCCCATCGGCACGATCATGATGATCGACAGCGGCAGCGTCAGGCTCTCATATTGCGCGGCCAGCACCAGGAACACCAGCAGCAGCGCCACCGGAAACACGATGAAGGATGAATTGCCGGCGATGATCTCCTGATAGGTCAGTTCGGTCCATTCGAAACCGATGCCCTTCGGAAACGTCTCCGCGGCGACGCGTTCGATCGCAGCCTGCGCCTGCCCTGTCGAATAGCCCGGCGCCGCATTGCCGTTAAGATCGGCGGTGAGGAAGCCGTTATACCGCATGGCGCGTTCCGGCCCGGCGCTTTCCTTGACCTTCAGCAGCGTCGACAGCGGCACCATCTCGCCGGTGTCGGAGCGTACTTTCAGCAGACCGATATCGTCGGCGCGGGCGCGGTATTTGGCGTCCGCCTGCACGCGCACCGAATAGGTGCGGCCGAACTTGTTGAAGTCGTTGACGTAGAGCGAACCGAGATAGATCTGCATGGTCTCGAACACCGAGGTTACGGGCACCGAGAGCTGGCGCGCCTTGGTGCGGTCGATGTCGGCATACAGCTGCGGCACGTTGATCTGGTAGCTGGTGAACAGGCCGACCAGCTCCTTCTGCGCCGACGCCTTGGTGACAAATGCCTTGGTCGCCTCCGACAGCGCTTCGTAGCCGAGGCCGGCACGGTCCTCGATCTGCAGCTTGAAGCCGCCGATGGTACCCAGCCCCGACACCGGCGGCGGCGGGAACATAGCGATAAAGGCTTCCTGGATTTTGGAAAATTTTCCGTTCAGCGTCATCGCAATGGCGTTGCCGGACAGGCTCGGGTCCTTGCGCTCGTCGAACGGTTTTAGCGTCACAAATACGATGCCTGAATTCGAAGAATTCGTAAAACCGTTGATCGAGAGGCCGGGAAACTGGATCGCATCCTCAATCCCTGGCGTCGCACGGGCGATCTCGCCCATCTTGCGGATGACATCCTCGGTGCGGTCGAGCGTGGCGCCATCCGGCAACTGGGCAAAACCGACCAGATATTGCTTGTCCTGGCCCGGAACGAAGCCGCCCGGCACCGCGCGGAACAGATAGCCCGTTACGCCGATCAAGGCGATATAGACCACCATGACGAGGCCACGGCGCGAGATCACGCGACCGACGCCGCCACTATAAGCGTTCGAGCTCCAGGTGAAGGCGCGGTTGAAGCGGCGGAAGAACCAGCCGAGCGAGCGGTCCATGCCGCGGGTCAGAATGTCCTTCGGCGCATCGTGGCCCTTCAGCAGCAGCGCGGCCAAAGCCGGCGACAGCGTCAGCGAGTTGAACGCGGAGATCACGGTGGAAATCGCCACCGTCAGCGCGAACTGCTTGTAAAACTGTCCGGTGAGCCCGGTGATGAAGGCCAGCGGCACGAACACCGCGACCAGCACCAGCGCAATCGCAATGATCGGGCCGGTGACCTCGCGCATCGCCTGATAGGCGGCGTCCTTGGGCGACAGTCCCTTCTCGATATTGCGCTCGACGTTCTCGACCACGACGATGGCGTCGTCGACCACGATGCCGATGGCCAGCACCAGACCGAACAAAGTCAGCGCGTTGATCGAGAAACCGAATACGTGCATGACCGCGAAAGTACCGACGATCGATACCGGTACCGCGATCAGCGGAATGATCGAGGCGCGCCAGGTCTGCAGGAACAGGATGACGACCAGCACCACCAGTGCCACCGCTTCCAGCAGCGTGTGGATCACGGCCTCGATCGAGGCGCGTACGAACTGGGTGGGATCGTAGACGATGCTGTAGTCCATGCCGTCCGGCATGTTCGCCTTCAGCTCGGCCATCGCCTTGCGGACATTATCGGAGATCTGGATGGCGTTGGAGCCCGGCGACTGGAAGATCGGGATTGCCACCGCGGACTTGTTGTTGAGCAGCGAGCGCAGCGAATAATCGGCGGCGCCGAGTTCGATCCGGGCGACGTCGCGCAATCGCGTCACTTCGCCATTGCTGCCATTCTTGACAATGATCTCGCCGAATTCTTCCTCGGTCTGCAGCCGGCCCTGGGCGTTGATTGAGAGCTGCAAATCGAGCCCGGTATCATTCGGCGAGGCGCCGACCACGCCGGCGGCGGCCTGCACGTTCTGGGCACGGATCTCCTTGACCACATCGCCCGGCGACAGCCCACGCTCGGCGACCTTTTGCGGATCGAGCCAGATCCGCATCGAATAGTCGCCGGAGCCGAACAGCTGCACCTGACCGACGCCTTCGAGCCGCGCGAGACGATCCTTGACGTTGAGCACGGCGTAGTTGCGCAAATACGTCATGTCGTAGCGGTCGTTCGGCGACAGCAGATGCACCACCATGGTCAGGTCGGGCGCGCTCTTGATGGTGGTGACGCCCAGCGTGCGGACTTCCTGCGGCAGCCGCGGCTCGGCCTGCGACACCCGGTTCTGCACCAGCTGCTGCGCCTTGTCGGGGTCGGTGCCGAGCCGGAAGGTGACGTTCAGCGTCATCAACCCGTCGGTGGTGGCCTGGCTGCTCATATAGAGCATGCCTTCGACGCCGTTGATCTGCTCCTCGATCGGCGTGGCGACCGTCTCTGCTATCACCTTCGGATTGGCGCCCGGATAGGTCGCGCGTACCACCACGGTGGGCGGCGCCACTTCCGGATATTCGGAAATCGGCAATACCGGCATCGACAGCAGGCCGGCCAGGAAGATCAGGGTCGACAGCACGCCGGCGAAGATCGGGCGATCGATGAAGAATTTCGAGAAGTTCATGGCGCGGTCTCGTCGGTCACAGAAGCTTCAGGGCGCAAGGCTCCTCGCGCGGTCGGGGCATCGACCGCGCGGGGACGTTCGGGCAGTTGGAGGTTGGCCCTGTCCGCCTTCGTGGACCGGGCGTCGCGCCCTATTTGGCGCTGGCGACGCTGGTCTTGCTGCCAGTATTGGAAACCGAGTCCATCGCCACGATTTCCGGCTTGATCAGCGCGCCCGGCCGCACCCTCTGCAGGCCATTGACGACGATGCGCTCGCCGGCCTTCAGCCCGCCGAGGATGACGCGCTGACCATTGACCGAGACGCCAAGCGCGACCTCGCGGTATTCCGCCTTGTTCTGGGCATCGACAACCATGACATATTTTTTGTTCTGGTCGGTGCCGACCGCGCGTTCGCTCACCAGCAAGGTCGGCTCGGCCTTCGGCTGGCCCATCGTGAGACGGGCGAACTGGCCCGGCATCAGCCGGCCGTCGGAATTGTCGAACACCGCACGCACCCGCACGGTGCCGCTCTTGGCATCGACCTGGTTATCGATGAATTGCATGTGACCCTTGATCGGCGTGCCGTCGGAAGTCACGGTGCCCATCTGCACCGGGATGCGGTCGATATCGGCGGGGGTCTTCTCATCCGCCAGAGTCTTCAGCGCGCGGGTCACGACCTGCTCGTCGGCATTGAAGCTGGCATAGATCGGGTTGATCGATACTAGCGTGGTGAGCACCGGCGCGCCGGGACCAGCGGCGATCAGATTGCCGACGGTGAATTCCACCTTGCCGACACGGCCGGACACCGGCGCGCGGACTTCGGTGTAGCTGAGGTTCAGTTTGGCGGTCTGTAGCGCGGCTTCGGCGGCCTTCAGATTGGCCTCCGCCTCGCGAAACCCGTTGATGCGGGTGTCGAGATCTTTTTGCGAGATCCAGCGCGAATCCGAAAGCTGCTGGCCGCGGTCGAACTCGTTTTTGGTCAGCACGAGACGCGCCTTGGCGGCGGCAACCTGACCGTCGGCACGCGCCACATCGGCGGCGTACAGCGCCGGATCGATCAGCACCAGCAGGTCGTCCTTGTTGACCAGCGCGCCCTCGCGAAAATGGATTTCCTGAATCGCGCCGGCCACGCGGGAGCGGATCTCGACGCGTTCGACCGCTTCCAGCCGCCCAGAAAATTCATCCGACGGCGCGGTCTCGCTGGCGGTGACGACGGCCACCGAGGCAGAAAGCGCCGGGGGCGCTGCGGCCGTGACGGGATCGGCCTTGGCGGTGCCATTCCACTCTGCCAGCACCATCGCCCCACCGACAGCCAGCACGGCGACAATCGCAGCGGAAGCCATCAAGCGATTGTTTTCATTCATCTTACTCATGTCGAACCCCGATATTTCCGATCCGGACCGCAGTCCCGATCCAAACGGTAATGGCCGCAAGGGCCGCCCCGATCCACCCGAAAACAGTTACGCTGCAACGCACACATTCGTAACGTTCGGTATAGATGGTCTATCGACATCCGCTGTCAAGAGACATATCTAACGAAAGGTACGAAACTCGATATTGCTTTTGGAGGAGACGTTATGGCCTTGGGCCGCCCGCGCGAATTCAGCTGCGACAAGGCGCTCGACCAGGCGCTGCAGGTGTTCTGGCGCAAGGGCTATGAGGGAGCATCGATGGCCGACCTCACCGCCGCGATGGGCATCACCAAGCCCAGCCTCTATGCCGCTTTCGGCAACAAGGAAGAATTGTTTCGCAAGGCGCTCGACCGCTATGTCGATGGACCGGGCGGTTATTTTCAGGAGGCCCTGAGCAAACCCACCGCGCGCGAAGTGGTCTCCCATGTGCTGTATGAAGCGGCCGATGCGCTGACCAATCCGGACAATCCAGGCTGCCTGGCCGTCCAGGGCGCGCTCAGTTGCGGCGCCGCCGCGGAAACCATCAAACAGGAATTGATGATGCGCCGTGCCAAGGGCGAAAGCGATCTGCGGGAGCGCTTCTTGCGGGCGCAGGCCGAAGGTGACCTGCCGGGCGACTCAGACGCCGCTGATCTGGCGCGCTATGTTTCGACGATGTTGCAGGGCATGGCGGTGCAAGCCGCCGGCGGCGCCGACCACGGGCAATTGCGCCGCATTGCCGACATGACGATGCGGAGCTGGCCGCCGGTCTAAGCCATCGGCTCGAACGCGATTATGTTGATGGCGCGTCTCTTGCAGCGAGAACCGACAGGTCCACCACCGCGATCCCGCTGCACCGGCGACCTGACGGAAGATATCGTTATGGAGTTGAAGTGGCTCGAAGACTTTCTGAGTCTGGCCGCGACGCAGAGTTTTTCGCGGTCGGCCCATGAACGCCATGTGACGCAGTCGGCGTTGAGCCGCCGCATCCGGCAGCTCGAGAACTGGTTGTGCGTTCCGCTGTTCGATCGCAGCACCTATCCCGTCCGCGTCACCGCCGAAGGCAAGGCGTTTCTGCCCAAGGCCACCGAACTGGTCGGCTTGGTACACAGCGCGCGCCGCGATATCCGGCACCAGCACGCCGTGACGGCGGAAGTGCTGACCTTCGCCACTTTGAACACGCTGGCGCTGACGTTCTTCCCGGACTGGATCCGCCGGCTGGAGGGCCGCGGCCATCTGTTCAAGACCCATTTCGGCGAGCAGCGCTCATCCTTCGCGGGAAAGGTGTCGATGTTGCTCGATGGCGAGAGCGACTTCTTCCTGACCTATGCGCATCCAAACGTCCCGACCCATATCGACCCGGAACGCTTCTCGTATCGCTGTCTCGGCACCGAGGCAGCGATACCGGTCTCGGTTCCAGATGCAAACGGCAATGCCGTCCACGCGCTTTGCCCGTCAGCTCCTGCGATTGCCTATCTGAGTTACGGCACCGGCTCGTTTTTCGGGCGTGGGCTGGTGAAACTGCTGGCGGAACGCCCCCTGCCCCTGACCACGGTCTATGAGAACGCGATGTCGGCCGGCCTCAAGGCGATGGCGCTCGCGGGCTGCGGCGTCGGCTGGATTCCCGAAAGCCTGGTCGGCGAGGAATTGAAATCCGGCCAGCTGGTGGTCGCCGGCGATGCCTCCTGGCATTTGCCGACCGAGATCCGGCTGTACCGCGCCAGCGGCCGTTGCCGCCCCGCGGTCGAGCGTTTCTGGGCAGCGATCGACGATGTCGATCAGCGCGTCGAAAACCACCCGTCATTGTCGATCGCCGGCGCCGCCTGAAACACCTGGCGTAAGATGGGTATAGCGTCTTCGCGAAACCCATCACTCCCGCGCGCCAAATGTTGATGGGTGTCGCTAAGCGCTCAACCCATCCTACTTTTTTCAGCCAAACATCGGCGCCAGGAAATTCAGATCAGGCTGCGCGTCGAGCCACATCAGATTGTCGTAAAGCACATAAGTTGTGTCGCCCCCCAGCCGCTCGCAACAATCGGCGAATTTCGCCGCGCGATCGCGATCGTCGAAGGGATCGGCGATGCTGCCTTTGGCGTGCAGCCGTTCGGCCTGCAACACGGTGCCATCCCTGAGCCAGATGACGACCTGATGCGGCAGCCGCCGGCCTGCGCGTTCCTGCTCGCGACTGTGCGCGGTCATGTTGGTGAGCGTCAGCAGCGCCCGGATCTCCGGCCGCGCGATCTGCGCCAGGGTGAAATCCGCGAGGCTGAGCCGCTCTTGTTGTAGCGCCAGCGCGACGCAATATTGCATCGAGAACCGCGCCTGCATCTCGTCCTGCGGATCGGGATAACAAAGGTTGCGCGCATTGGCGATGCCGACGACGCACTCGATCGATACTACGTCGCCAGCGCTGAATCCATGACGCGCGCGCAAATCCAGCACCATGTCGACGACATAGTGTGTCGAGCCGCAGCACGGATGTCGCTTCGGAATCACGCCATGGCCTTCGATCGTCAATGGCCGAGCGAGTGTCATGTCGTCCCAGCCCTTCGCATCCGGCCCGCCGAACAGATCGCGAAAGCCTTGCGGCGCTTCGAGGATATCGAGCCGGCCGGTCAGCCCGGCGCTGCCCAGCGCCGCCGCCTCGACGGCATTGCGCGCCGCCATGCCGGCGTGAAACGGCTTGGCTGGCGTGCCGAACTGCCCCTTGATGCCGGCCGCCGAACTCACCGCCATGCTCATCGCCCGCGCCGTTGCGGCCGCGTCAAACCCGAGCAGCCGCGACACGCCAGCCGCGGTGCCGATCGCGCCACAGGTCGAGGTCGAGTGCCAGCCCACCGTATAATGCGCGGGATTGACGCCGAGGCCGATGGCCGCCTGCGCTTCCAGCCCGACGAGGTAGGCGTCCACCAGCGCGCGGCCGCTAACGGCGAGCGGTGCGGCAGCCGCGAGCAGCGCCGGCACCAGCACCGCCGAAGCATGGCTGTAAGCGGGTTGAAAATTGTCATCATAATCGAGCGCATGCGCGGCGGTGCCATTGACCAGCGCAGCGATGGCCGCCGGCGCCCGGCCGCCGCCGATCACCGGGCTGTCACCCGCGGCCGAGATCTGCGCGCCGACGGCGCGGCGCAGCGCCCGGGTCGAGAAATCATCGACGCCCGCGACCATGCAGCCGATCGTATCGGCAATCGCGTCGATGGCGCGGCGACGCGCGCGCGGCGGAAAGTCATTCGCCCCATGGCTCCAGCCGGCGATGGTTTCGATGGCACTGCTCATGGTCTCTCCGAAAAGCGAAGGCGGTGCGCGGCGTCAGCGCCGGTTCACGGCGTGGCGGGCATTGAGGATCAGGCGAAGCAATTGGCCGAACTGGAAGCGGTCGACGACCCGGCCGGGAATGGCGGTGTCGACGCGGTGCACAACCACCAGATCGAGCGGCGGGATGACGACGAGGAAATGGCCGCCACTGCCTTGCGCTGAAAAGCTGCCTTCCGGCTGCACCACACCGGGAAAGCCGGTGCCGGCTCGCGCCAGCCACCACATATATCCATAGGATCCGCGGGCGCCGGCGTCGGAATAAGGCAGCACGCTGGTCGCCACCCAAGCGGCGGGGATCACCTGCCGCGGCCCCCAGCGGCCATCGCGCAGATACATCAGGCCGAACCGTGCGAGGTCGCGGGTCGACATCGCGAACGGATAGGCGGGATGCTGCGAACACGCGTCCTGAACCATCCAGCCGTCCCGGTGTTCATCGTCGTGGCGGAAATCCTCCATGCCGAGTGGCCGCGCAATCGTGTCGCGCAAGGCATCATGAACGCCGCGGCCGGTGAGCTGCGCGAAGATCGTGCCTAACGCGTTGAAGTCCCAGTTGCTGTAGCACCATGCGGTGCCGGGCGGCTGCGAGTGCCGGGGCGGCTTGATCGCGCGCATCCACGGCGTCTCGTAGCCGGCGGGGTGATAGATGCCGGAGCGTGCCGTCAGCAGATCGTAGATGGTCGCCTTCTTCTCGACTGCGCTCAGCCCCTCGACGTCGTCGATCCCGAGCGCCTCCAGCGTCAGCGACAGATCGATGGTGCCGTCCTCAACATATGGCCCCATCAGCGCCGACAGGAAACTCTTGCGGATCGAGTGGCAGTTGTAGCGCCGAGTGATGTCACCCCAGCTCGCGACTTCGCGACCACCTTGCACGATCATCATGGCGTCGGTGGCGATGCTGCCGGCATAATGGAAGGCGTCGTTGAGACGCTCCAGCGACCAGCCAGCCGCGGCGATATCGTCGATCATCGTCCATGAAGAAGCCGGCCAGCCTTCATCGTGACGGACCTCATCGACAGGAAAATCAATCGCCATCATCGAGCCTTCCTTATGACGCTGCGTGATAGCCGATACTCGCCTCTAGAAATGTCCGCGTGTAGGGCTCCCTGGCACGGCCGCTGCGGACATCGGCGGCGCTCATCTCCTCGATGATGCGGCCTTCCGCCATCACGGCGACGCGGTCACACAAATGGGTAATGACCGCGATGTCATGGCTGACCATGAAATAAGTTACGTTACGATCTCGCCGCAGCGTCTTGAGCAGATTGAGGATTTCGGCCTGCACCGAGACATCGAGCGCGGAGGTCGGCTCATCCAGCAACAGCACCTCGGGCTCGATCACCAGCGCGCGCGCAATCGCCACGCGCTGGCGCTGGCCGCCGGACAGTTCATGCGGATAGCGAAACCGGAACGCGGGTCCGAGTCCGACCGCTTCCAGCACCGCGTCGATCCGCTTGCGCGGATTGTCGAATTTATGGATCGCCAGCGGTTCGGCCAGCACGCTCTCCACCATCTTGCGCGGATGCAGCGAGCCATATGGATCCTGGAACACCATCTGCACGCGGCGGAAGAAATCCTTGTCGCGCCGACGCGGCAGCTCCTTGTTCGCGAACAAAAGCGCGCCGTCGTAACTGTCGACCAGCCCGGCGATGCTGCGCAGGATGGTCGATTTGCCGCAACCGGATTCACCGATCAGGCCGTAGGCCTCGCCGCGTGCGATGGCGAAGGAGACGTTATCGACGGCGACCGTGGACAGCGCGCCTTTGCCGAACCTGACATGCAGGCCGACGGCTTCGAGGATACGATCCTTGCCCGGTGTCTGGGAGGGCATCATGTGGACGCGCTCCGGATCGTCGGACTTGTCAGCCAGGCGGGGTCGCGCCAAGGCACCGCGAGCATATCGACCGGACGGTCGAGCCGCGGCAGGCTGTCGAGCAGCGCGCGCGTATAGGGATGC
>NZ_JANXTC010000115.1:0-16477 GCF_025356345.1 Tardiphaga sp. | reverse complement strand
AATGACGGCGACCTCGTCGATCTGATCCCGCTGTTCGCGCCGGACCCGGACATGCAGCAGAAAATTCTGGTCGATAATCCCGCGCGGTTGTTCGAATTCGATACCAAGTAAAGGAAATTTCTTATGTCGGACACCAAGGCGAAGCAGAAGACAGGTCTCGTGATCACCGCGCATCCCGGCGATTTCGTCTGGCGTGCCGGCGGTGCGATCGCGCTGCATGCCAAGAAGGGCTACAAGGTCAAGATCGTCTGCATGGCGTTCGGCGAGCGTGGCGAGTCGCAGTTCGCCTGGAAGCAGCCGGGCCAGACGCTGGAGAAGGTCAAGGCGGGCCGCCGCGACGAGGCCGAGCGCGCCGCGCAGATGCTCGGCGCCGAAATCGAGTTCTTCGACGCCGGCGACTATCCGCTCCACCTCACCGAGGCGCACAAGGAGCGGCTGATCGACATTTATCGCGAGCTCAATCCGAGCTTTGTGCTCAGCCATTCGCTGGAAGACCCCTACAACGTCGACCATCCCGCCGCCACCGCCGCCGCGCAGGAAGCCCGCATTATCGCGCAGGCGATGGGCCACAAGCCGGAGGCAGAATACAGCTACTCGGCGCCGCCAGTGTTCTTGTTCGAGCCGCACCAACCGGAAATGTGCAACTTCAAGCCGCAGGTGATCCTGAATATCGACGAGGTCTGGGACATCAAGCGCAAGACGTTTGAAATTCTTGCCGCGCAAAAACATCTGTGGGCCTATTACGAGCGCGTGGCGCTGCAAAGGGGCATGCAGGGCGGCCGCAACACCGGCGCGGCGATGACCTATGGCGAGGCCTATCAGCGCCTGTTCCCGATGACACTTGAGGTGTTGGCATGAAGCCCGTCGTCGTTCAGAACATCCCGCGCGCCGATGCCGATGTGGTCAAGCGCCTTGGCGCGCTTGGCGTGTCCACCTGCCATGAGGCCTATGGCCGCTTCGGCCTGATGAAGACCTATATGCGGCCGGTGTGGTCGGGCGCGGAGGCGGCGGGCACCGCGGTCACCGTGCTGGCGCAGCCGGGCGACAACTGGATGCTGCATGTGGCCATCGAGCAGTGCCGCCCCGGTGACATGCTGGTGGTGGCCTGCACCACGGATAATACCGATGGCATGTTCGGCGATCTGCTGGCGACTTCGCTGAAGGCGCGTGGCGGCGTTGGCTTGATTATCGATGCCGGCTGCCGCGATATCAAGACGCTGCGTGAAATGGGCTTTCCAGTGTGGTCGAAGGCGATCTCCGCCAAGGGAACCGTCAAGGCGACGCTGGGCGCGGTGAATGTCCCCGTGGTCTGCGCCGGCGCGCTGGTCAACCCGGGCGACGTTGTGATTGCCGATGAAGACGGCGTCCTGGTGATCCCGCGCAACGCCGCCGCCGACGTCGCCGACAAGGCGGAAGCGCGCGCGGCCCTGGAAGAGAACAAGCGGCAGATGCTCGCCTCCGGCGTGCTCGGCCTCGACATGTACAGCATGCGCGAGGGGCTCGCGAAGGCCGGTCTCGTCTATGTCGACAAACCCGAAGACGTGTAGGGCAGGGCGATGATGAAACTGCGCGTCCTGCTGGGCGATCATCCGCACACCGCGGCGCTGAAGTCAGGCGCGGTGACGTCCGATTTGGTCGAGATGGAATTCGCTGCGTACACGCCGACCAACAAGGGTTTCAAGCCGATGGTCCGCGACGGCGCGTTCGATGTCTCCGAACTGGCGATCGTCACGTTCCTGATGGCCAAGGCCTATGACAAGCCGATGGAGCTGCTGCCGGACGTGATGATGGCGCGGTTTCAGCATGGTTTTGCGGTGACCAACCCGGCGGCAGAGATCGCGACGCCAAAGGATCTGGAGGGCAAGCTCGTCGGGATTCGCTCCTTCACCACCACGACGGGCGCCTGGCTGCGCGGCATTCTTGCCAATGATTATGGCGTCGATCTCGACGCGATCAACTGGATCACCTTCGAGGATCCGCATGTTGCTGAATATATCGACACCAGCACCAAGGCGCCGGCCGGCAAGGCGATCATCCGGATGCTGCTGGATGGCGAGCTCGACGCCGTGCTCGGTGAGAAGAGCGATGACGCGCGGCTGCGGCGGTTGTTTCCCGATGTAGCAGCCGAGGAGCAGGCGTGGTTCGTCCGGCACGGCGTGGTGCCGGTCAACCATGTGACGGTCGTCAGCAAGGATCTGTCCGACAATCATCCGGACATCGTGCGGGAAGTGCACCGCATGCTGCATGAGAGCAGGGCGGCGGCCGTGGGTCAGTCGCCGTCGTTCACCGACGACGAACTGACGCGCTCGCTGGAGACGATCATCAAGTATTCGGCGCAGCAGTGCCTGATCCCGCGCGTCTACACGGTCGATGAGTTGTATGACGACGTGACGCTTGCTCTGAGATAACGCCGACCTCTCGGCCGTCATTGCGAGGAGCCCTTGCGACGAAGCAATCCAGCCTTCGCTGGCGGCCCGCTGGATTGCCGCGTTGCTTCGCTAAGAGGAAAGCCGCAGGCTTTCCTTGACCTCGCAATGACGGCCTTTGGCATTGGAGATAATCATGACCCCCGAACCGATCTACGACCTCGCCCATCTCGGCCATATGGAGATGCTGACGCCGAAGCCGGATGAGAGCCTGAAATTTTTTGTCGACGTGATGGGCATGACCGTCAGCGGCCAGAAGGGCGACTCCGTCTATCTGCGCGGTTGGGACGATTATGAGCGCTATTCCCTGAAGCTGACGGCGTCGCACACCTCGGGCATGGAGCACATGGCGCTGCGGGCGCGCAGCCCGCAGGCGCTGGAGCGTCGGGTAGCCGCGCTGCGGGGCAGCGAGTTTGCGATCGGCTGGACCGATGGCGACCTCGGCCACGGCCCGGCCTATCGCTGCCGCGATCCCGATGGCCATATCGTCGAACTCTATTACGAGACCGAATGGTATGAGGCCCCGCCGGAGCTGAAGCCGGCCTTGAAAAACCAGGCACAGCGCTTTCCGGCCCGCGGCTGCAATGTGCGGCGGCTCGATCACCTCAATTGCCTGGCGGTTGACATCAAGGCCAACCGGATCTTCTTCGAGGATTATCTCGGCTGCCGCCTGACCGAGCAGATCGTCCTTAATGACGGCTCCGAGGCGGCGATGTGGATGAGCATGTCGAACAAGAGCTATGACTTCGCCTATTCGCGCGACCATTCCGGCACCAAAGGCCGTTTTCACCATGTCACTTACGCGCTGGACAGCCGCGAAGACGTATTGCGCGCCGCCGACATCTTTCTCGAGGCCGGCGTGCATATCGAGACCGGACCGCACAAGCACGCCATCCAGCAGACCTTCTTCCTCTATGTCTACGAGCCCGGCGGCAACCGTGTCGAGGTCGCCAATGCCGGCGCGCGACTGATCCTGGCCCCGGACTGGAAGCCTATCGTGTGGAGCGAGGAAGAGCGCAAGAAGGGGCAGGCGTGGGGATTGAAGACCATCGAATCCTTCCACACCCACGGCACGCCACCGCTGAGGTAACCGCGTCGATTACTCTGGTACGCGTCTTGCTCAGCCCCTGTCAGGTTGATTTTGACGCGGGGGGCGAGCATGACCAATTCCGAGTTGCGGGCCGACATTCACAGCATCGAGCCCATTCCCGATGCCGACCGGGATTCCACCGGGCCGCAGCAGATGTGGATCTGGGCCGGGGCTAATATCGCGCCGGTCAACTGGGCGCTTGGCGCGCTCGGCATCATCCTCAAGCTCGGCCTGATCGAAACCATCGCCGTCATCGTGATCGGCAATCTGTTCGGCTGTGCGATCTTCGGCGCCTTCACGGTGATGGGCCACAAGACCGGCGTCAACCAGATGGTGCTGAGCCGCTCCGCATTTGGCCGTCGCGGGGCCTATTTGCCGAGCTTCCTGATGTTCGTGATGACGCTGGGATGGATCGGCGTGAACACCTATTTCCCGGTCAAGATCTCGATGGCGATCCTCGCCCAGTTCGGCATCGCCGACAGCTGGACCGCGAACTTCATCGTCATCACGCTGGTGATGTTGTTGCAGGTGGTGATCGGCATCTACGGCTTCTATGCGATCCGCACCTTCGAGAAATACACCGTGCCGGCGACGGTCGCCATCATGGTGCTGATGAGCGTGCTGGCCTGGAGCCAGGCCGGGGTCGTCAATTGGAGCCTGACCAGCACGCTGCCGCCGGGCGCCCATCTGGCGATGTTGACGCTGCTGATGACCGCGGTCGGCGTCGGCTGGGGCATTTCCTGGGTGACCTGGGCGTCGGACTATTCGCGCTTCGTGCCGCGCAGCGTCTCTTCGAAACAAGTGTTCTGGTACAGCTATATCGGCATGTTCGTGCCGTCGGTGTGGCTCGCCGTGCTCGGCGCCACCATCGCGTCGGTGACGCTCGATGCCGATCCCGCCAAGATGGTCAGCGCGGTGTTCGGCGGGGTCGCCAGCCTGCTGGTGCTGTTGATGGTGCTGCACGGGCCGATCGCCAGCAACATTCTCAACGTCTATTCGGCGGCGCTGGCCGCGCTCAGCATGGGGCTGAAACTGTCGCGCACCGCGCTGGCCTTGATCGTCGGCGTCGCCGGCTATGCGGTGACGATCTACTTCATCTCCGCGCCATCCTTCGCCAAGGCGTTCGACAACTGGCTGATCAGCCTGCTGCTGTGGATGAGTCCCTATGCCGGCGTCATCCTGGCTGACTTCTTCATCAAGCGGAAAGGCGTGATCGACGTCGCCGAACTCTACAAGTCGCCGGAGACCAGCGCCTATGGCGACATCAACTGGGCCGGCATGATCGCCTTCCTGGTCGGCCTGGTCGCCGGCTGGTCGGTGCAGGACGGCCTGGTGCCGGCATTGCAGGGGCCGATCTCGATCAACCTGCTGGGCGGCGCAGACCTGAGCTGGCTGGCCGGCATCGTGGTGGCCGGCGGGCTCTATCTGGTGCTCGACAAGTTCTCCGCCATCGCGCCCGCCGCGCAGCCCGCCGAATAGGCTTGTCCCGGCGCACGAGGCGGCACCGCCTGCCGTCTCGTGCCCTGTCGACACAATCGCAATATATTGCGGCGCGGGCCAAGTGACGCTTGCGCGAGGTGCGGCGGTCGGGCTAGAACGCGGCCGAACGGATTGCACGGTCCGTTTCAGATGATTCCTTCGAGACTTCGGTTAAGTCATTGAATCATTTGGGGAATGGTGTAACGGTAGCACAACAGACTCTGACTCTGTTTGTCTAGGTTCAAATCCTAGTTCCCCAGCCAGTTTTGGTAAGTCGCGGTAAAATCAACGATATTGGCTGATTGCAGCCTGCGAAAACGTCGCGGTTCCCAACTCGACATCGTGCGTCATCGTGCGCGTCTAAATTGCATTCAGAGTCTTCCCGCCTGGTCAGTATTGATCTAACCTGCGCCATCGGACGCTGGGGAGTTTCAAATGTCGGCATACACGCAAATTGCGGTTACGACGCGCGAGCGATTCATGCAGATGGCTCAGGACGAAATGGCTGCTTTTGAAAAAAGAGAGGCCGAATTCATGAAGAAGGATCGCGCGGAGCGCGCCAATCAACTTCATCTTCCATTCGGTGACAACGTCCAATGGGCCGCCGCCTGACTCTTACCGACTGAGGCGTTGCGCAACGGCGTCTGTTCGATGCGCATCCATTCGCGTGGCAGCCCAGCCGCCGTGTCCCACCATAGGGCGATGGTCAAGTTTGAGCAGGGTGTCCAGTTTTTTGCCTTGCAGACGCATCAGGACTGACGGAAAGCTTCAGCTTTATCGTTAAATCCATCAGTTTTGTTCAGCTTTGGCTAGTCGTCCGTGAACGTTGCCGTGAACTCAGCGTTTGCGGATGGGACGGTTTACCTGGAATTCATACAATTCCGACAGATTGTACGTATCATACTACGCTGAACCACATTCCGAATTTCATTTTATGTCGTGCCGCGGGTTGATTTCAGCCGCGTTCCGAGGCCGTCCATTTCAAAGTCTCCCGCAGTTTGCGGACCAACGGTCAATGACCGAGGGGTGTTTTTCCATGCTCGCCAGCCTTTCCATTCGCGTAAAGATCACCGTTGTCCTGTCATTTCTGTTGATCGCCATGGCGGGGATGGGGCTGCTCGCACTGCGCAAGATGCAGGCGATCAATGCCAATGCCGTCGATATCGAGACCAACTGGCTGCCCAGCATCCGCGAGCTCGGCAATCTGCGCGCCGGCATCATCACCTACCGCAATGTCATCCGGCAGCACATGCTCGACGAAACGCTGGAGGAAAAGCTGGCCAGCGAAAAGACCCTCGAGGGCGTGGTCACGCGCAACAATGCCATCCGCGTCGAATACGAAAAGGTCATCAGCTCGCCGGAGGAAATGGCGATCTACCGGGAATGGGGCCAGCTGTGGGAAGCCTACAAGAAGGGCACGCGAGACGTGATGGAGCTGTCGCGAAACAGCGTCGGCCGGGCTCCGCGCGAGGCGAATGCCATGAACGTCAAGACGGTCAATCCGATCGGGCTCAAGGCTGACGAACTGCTCACCAAGGATATCGAGCTCAACAACAAAGGAGCCGAAATTGCCACGCTGGACGCCAACGCCAACTATGATTCCGCCTTCATCGTGCTGTCGGTCATCATGGGTGTTGCCGTCGTCATCGGCATCGGAGTCGGGATCTACCTGGTGAAGGACGTCTCCGGCGGCATCGCATCGATCGTCAGGCCGATGCAGGCGCTCGGCGCCGGAGATCTCACGGCGACGGTGCCGCATCAGGGGATGAACACCGAGATCGGATCGATGGGCGATGCGCTGCAGCTGTTCAAGCAGGCGCTGATCGACAAGAAGGCGGCGGATCAGGCCGGCATGGTCGAAGCCGAAGCCAAGATCGAGCGGGGTCGACGCGTCGACGGCATCACGCGAAATTTCGAATCCCTGATCGGAGAGATCGTCGACAAGGTTTCTTCGGCGTCGACGCAGCTGGAAAGCTCGGCCGGTACGCTGAAGGCCAGTGCCACACGCTCGCAGGAACTCACCACGGTCGTCGCCGCGGCGTCGGAGAAGGCTTCGAGCAATGTGCAGTCGGTGGCGTCCGCCACCGAGGAGATGGCGTCGTCAGTCAATGAGATCAGCCGGCAGGTGCAGGAATCATCGACCATTGCCAACCAGGCCGTCGAGCAGGCCCGCAAGACCAACGACCGCGTCGCTCAGCTCGCCCAGGCGGCCTCGCGGATCGGCGATGTCGTCGAACTCATCAATACCATCGCAGGCCAGACCAATTTGCTGGCGCTGAATGCGACCATCGAGGCGGCCCGTGCCGGTGAAGCGGGGCGCGGCTTCGCGGTCGTCGCCTCCGAAGTGAAAGCGCTGGCAGAGCAGACGGCCAAAGCGACCGGCGAAATCAGCACGCAGATCTCCGGCATCCAGGCGGCGACAAGGGAATCCGTCGGCGCCATCAAGGAGATCGGCGACACGATCGGCCGGATGTCGGAGATCGCCGCGACGATTGCGTCGGCGGTGGAGGAACAGGGGGCTGCGACGCAGGAGATTTCCCGCAACGTGCAGCAGGCGGCGCAGGGCACGGTGCAGGTATCATCCAACATCACCGACGTGCAGCGCGGCGCCTCCGAGACCGGCTCGGCTTCGTCCCAGGTATTTTCCGCCGCGCAGTCGCTGTCATCCGATAGCCATCGGCTGAAGGCGGAAGTCGGTAATTTCCTCAGCGCCGTGCGCGCCGCATAGACCGTTCACATCACAATTACGGCCCTTCATCTTGGTGATCTCTTAGTCATTGTCTGGAACGATGATGGTGAATATCCGCAAGCCACGCGCGGAAAATTGTACCACAGGCCGTCTATCGACTGAAACCAATAGAACATCCGCCATTTCTGACGTTGCGTATTAGAAAGATACCATGACACCTTTCGATTATGAGTACTTGCAGAAAATCCTCAAGGATCGTTCCGGACTGATGCTGTCGGCGGACAAGAAGTATCTGCTGGAGAGCCGATTGTTGCCGCTGGCCCGTGATGCGGGCCTTGCCGGTATCAGCGACCTCGTGGTCAAGATGAAGGGCGGCTCGGAGCCGATGATCGCCAGCGTGGTGGAGGCGATGACCACCAATGAGACGTTCTTCTTCCGCGACAAGACGCCGTTCGATCACTTCAAGGATACCGTGCTCCCCGAGCTGATCAAGGCGCGCGGCGGCAAGCGCAGCCTGCGAATCTGGTGCGCCGCCGGCTCCACGGGGCAGGAGCCTTATTCGCTTGCCATGATCCTGAAGGATATGGGCGCCGCGCTGAACGGCTGGCGGCTTGAGATCGTCGCGACCGATATTTCACCGGAGGTTTTGGAGAAGTCGCGCGCCGGACTTTATACCCAGTTTGAAGTGCAGCGCGGCCTGCCGATCACGGCGCTGGTCAAGCACTTCGTCCAGGCCGGGACCATGTGGCAACTCAACGCCGATATACGCGCGCTGGTGCAGTTCAGGCAGTTCAACTTGCTGCAGGACTTCGCGCCGCTTGGCAAATTTGACATTATCTTCTGCCGCAACGTTCTGATCTACTTCGATCAGCCAACCAAGAGCGATGTCTTCAACCGGCTTGCGAAAGTGAGCGAGCCGGATGGTTATCTATTCCTCGGCGCGGCGAAAACCGTTGTCGGCCTTACCGACAAATACCGGGTCTGCCCCAACCGGCGCGGTGTCTACCTGCCGAACGATGCGCGCGCGGCGCCATCGATCGTGCCGGGCATGGCCAGCGGCGCGAAGCTGACCTCGGCGCGGGCGGGCAAGTAGGGTCAATCCATGGCAGCCGAGAATATTGGGCCCGAAAAAGTCACCTTTGGGCGTGGCTACAGCGTCTGGATCATGGCCATTGATGGTACCTGGCGACGCAGTTGCCTGCTGAAAGCAGTGTCCGCCAATGATGCCGAACTGATCTTTGAAGGTTCGATCGAAGGGCTCAATCTGAAGGAATTCTTCCTGTTGCTGTCATCGACCGGGCTGGCCTATCGTCGCTGCGAACTGGTCAAGGTGAACGGTACAGAGCTCATTATTCGCTTCCTGAAGGCCAAAGGTGCCAAGAAGTCGACCAAGTCGACGCATGACGACACCGTCGAAGCCTGACAGCGTCGCGATCAACCTTCGCGGTTGCTGGCCGGTGCCTTTGACTCGGCGAGGCATTCATTGACCACCGCGAGCAGCGCCGCCGGTGTGAACGGTTTTCGCAGGCATCGCGTCGCCCCGAGTTCTATCGCCATTCTCAGAAAATCAGGCGCCGGCGAGCTGTGCTGCGCAAAGGCGTAGCCGGAGATCGCAATCAGCGGCACCAGCGGCGCGCGCTGATGGAATACACGGACCGACTCGAAACCCCTCATATTGGGCATGAAGATATCGATGATCATGATGTCAAAACGGTCGGCTTCGAGGGCGTGAAGGCCGCTGACACCGCCGTCCGCGAGTACCGTTTGGAAATCGTGACGCTCCAGCGTCAGCTGGATCGCCCGCGACACCAGCGGATCATCATCAACGACCAGAATGTGTTTCATCGTGCGCCCCCGCGAAGGGTTCAGCTGCGGCTGGATCCTTCAATATCCCGCTACCGACTCCGCGATCACGAATCACACCGGCTGTTCACAATCGGACAACTGGCCCCGGATGTATGTATAGAACGGGGCATCTTCGGCTTTTGCATCGCGCCCGGCACTGGCATGACCGTTTGTCGGCGGCGGTAGAACTTGACGGTTGCCGCCTAGCGCGGCGCGTGAGCAAGGTGCGACATGAGTATCCATTTTGAAGAGCTTGATTACCGTCCTACGCCGATGGGCGTGTTGACACTGCGCCGCCGCCGCAAGCCCGGGACGGAGACGGATGTCTACGAGATCAAGCTCGGCGACGAGTTCCTGATGTCGAGCGCCTTCACCGCGGCCGAGATCGCCCTGGCCGACATCGGGCTGTCGTCGCTGCGTCACGACAGGCTCGACGTGGTCGTTGGCGGTCTCGGTCTTGGCTACACCGCGCAGGCCGCGCTGGCGAACCCGCGGGTCGGCTCCCTGGTGGTGATCGACGCCCTGCCGGAAGTGATCGAGTGGCATCGGACGGGGCTGATTCCCGTCGGCAGGGAATTATCCGCCGATCCGCGTTGCCGCCTGGTGCACGGCGACTTCTTTACCATGGCGACCTCGGCAGGCGGTGGCCTTGATCCAGAAGCGCCCGGCCGGTGTTTTGACGCGGTGCTGGTCGATATCGACCACGCGCCCGACAACCTGCTGCATCCTAGCCATGCCGTCCTTTACACGGCGCGGGGCCTCCGGAGTCTATCGGCGCATCTCAAGCCCGGCGGCGTGTTCGCGCTGTGGTCGAACGATCCGCCGGAGCCGGCGTTCGAGGCGCGGCTGGCCGAAATGTTCGGCGCCGTGCGGTCTCACGTGGTGAGTTTCGAGAACCTCAGCGGCGAAGAGGAAGTGTCCAACACGGTCTATGTCGGCACGAAGAAGGACGCCGCTTAGAATTGGCCTCTGATACTCGGCGGTCGTGCCCGCTCAGGCGGGGACGACGGCTGATAGGTCACCGTTCTATTCCGCCGCCTGCTTGGCGAGTTCGCGTTCGCTCGACTCACCGCGATCCGCATCTTTGCTCCGGCCCCAGCTGGAAATTTTCTCCGACAGCCTATCGAGATAGACGTAGATCACCGGCGTGGTGAACAGCGTCAGCATCTGGCTGACGATCAGGCCGCCGACCATGGCATAGCCGAGCGGCTGACGGATTTCCGAACCGGTGCCGGTGCCGAGCATCAAGGGGACGCCGCCGAGGATCGCCGCCATGGTGGTCATCATGATCGGGCGAAACCGCAGGATCGCCGCCTTGCGGATCGCCGCTTCCGGCGACAAATGCTCGTCGCGTTCGGCGGCAATCGCGAAGTCGACCAGCATGATGCCGTTCTTCTTGACGATGCCGATCAGCAGCACGACTCCGATCAGCGCGATCAGGCTGAAGTCGAAGCCGAACAGCATCAGGATGGCGAGCGCGCCGACGCCGGCCGAGGGCAGGGTGGACAGGATCGTCAGCGGGTGGATGTAGCTCTCATAGAGAATGCCGAGGATCAGGTAGACGACGACCAGCGCCGCCATGATCAGCAGCGGCACCGTGGCCAACGATTGCTGGAAGGCCTGCGCGGTGCCCTGGAAGGTGCCGCTCAGGGTCGACGGCGCGTTGATCTCCTGGATCGCATTCTGCACCGCCTCGGTGGCCTGGCCCAGCGCCACGCCTTGCGCGAGGTTGAAGCTGATGGTGATCGCCGGGAACTGGCCCTGGTGGCTGATCGACAGCGGTCGCACCGGCACCGTGGTCCATTTGGCGAAGGCCGACAATGGCACCTGGTCGCCGGTGGTCGGTGACTTGATGTAGAGCTTGTCCAGCGTATCGAGCTGGCCCTGCAGCTCCGGCAGGATCTCCAGAATGACGTGGTAGCTGTTGAGCTGCGTAAAATACTGCGCGACCTGGCGCTGGCCGAACGAGTCGTACAGCGTGTCGTCGATCAGCTGCGGCTGGATGCCGAACCGCGAGGCATTGTCGCGGTCGATTGTCAGGGTCAGGGTGGTGCCCTTGGTCTGCTGATCGCTGGCGACGTCGCGCAGTTGCGGCAGCGTCGTCATCTTCTGCAGGATTTTGGGCGCCCACTCGTTGAGTTCGGCGAGGTTGGCGTCCTGCAGCGTATATTCGAATTGCGTGCGCGTGGCGCGGCCGCCGAGCCGGATGTCCTGCGCCGCCTGCATGAACAGCCGAGCGCCCTCCACCTTGTCGAGTTGCGGTCGCAGCCGCGCGATGATCTCCTGGGCGCTGGCGTTGCGCTCGTCGCGCGGCTTCAGGGTGATGAACATCCGCCCGGTGTTGAGCGCGCCGCCGCTGCCGCCGATCTGCATCGCGACGCTGGCGACGTCGGGATCGGCCTGCACGATCTTGCCGAGCGCTTCCTGGTGCAGCTTCATGTCGGCGAAGGAAATATCCTGCGCCGCTTCGGACGATGCCGTGATCAGGCCGGTGTCCTGCTGCGGGAAGAACCCCTTGGGGATGATCACGAACAGATAGACCGACAGGGCAAGCGTGGCGAAGAACACCATCAGAGTGGTCAGCCGCCAGCGCAGCACGAGGTCCAGCCCGGCCGTGTAAGCGCGCAGCAGCGCGTCGAAGGCGCGCTCGCTCATCATGTAGAGCCGGCCATGTTTGGCGTGCTTCTCCTCGCGCAGGAAGCGCGACGCCATCATCGGGGTCAGCGTCAGCGACACCACCAGCGAGACGAAGATCGTCATCGTCAGCGTCACCGCGAATTCGCGGAACAGGCGGCCGATGATGCCACCCATCATCAACAGCGGTATCAGCACCGCGACCAGCGAGATGCTGATCGAGACAATGGTGAAGCCGATCTCGCCGGCGCCCTTGAACGCCGCTTCCATCGGCGTGTCGCCGTCCTCGATGTAGCGGGTGATGTTTTCCAGCATCACGATGGCGTCGTCGACCACGAAGCCGACCGAGATCGTCAGCGCCATCAAAGAGAGATTATCGAGCGTATAGCCGAACACCCACATCAGCGCGCAGGCGCCGAGCAGCGCCAGCGGCACGGTGATGCTGGGAATGATGGTGGCCCAGACGCTGCGCAGGAAGACGAAGATCACCATGACGACGAGCGCGATGGTCAGCAGCAGGGTGTACTGCACGTCGTCGACCGCCGCACGGATGGTCTGGGTGCGGTCGCTGAGTACGCCCACCTTGACCGAGGGCGGGATCGCCGCCACCAGCCGCGGCAGCGCGGCCTTGATCTTGTCGACGGTCTCGATGACGTTGGCGCCGGGCTGCTTGAAGATGACGAGAAAAACACCACGCTTGCCATTGGCCCAGGCCGCCTGCTTGGCGTCTTCAGGTCCGGTGACGGCCTGGCCGATGTCACGCACCCGCAGCGGTCCGCCATTGCGGTAGGCGATGATGACGTCGTTCCAGTCCTTCGACCGCGGCAGCTGGTCATTGGCATAGATGGTGTAGCTCCGGGTAGTGCCGTCGATATTGCCCTTCGGGCTATCCACGGTAGTGATTGCGATCTGGCTGCGGACATCCTCCATCGACAGGCCCTTGGCCACCAGCCTGGCGGGATCGATCTGGATCCGGATCGCGGGCTTCTGCTGGCCACCGATGAAGACCTGCGCCACGCCGGAAATCTGGCTGATCTGCTGCGCCAACTGGGCATCGACACTGTCGCTGACCTCGGTGATCGGCAGCGTGTCCGATGTCGCCGACAGCAGCATGATTGGCGAGTCGGCCGGGTTGACCTTGCGGTAGGTCGGCGGGCTCGGAAGGTTCTTCGGCAGCGTGCCGCCGGCGGCGTTGATCGCGGCCTGGACGTCGTTGGATGCGCCGTCGATCGCCCGGTTGAGATCAAACTGGATGGTTACCGCGGTGGAGCCGAGCGAACTGGTCGACGTCATTTGAGCGACGCCGGGAATTTGTGCCAGCTGCCGTTCCAGTGGCTGCGCCACCGAGGACGCCATGGTTTCCGGGCTGGCGCCGGGCAGGCTGGCAGCGACCTGGATGGTCGGGAAGTCAACCTGGGGTAATGGGGCCACCGGCAATTGCGGATAGGCGACGAGGCCGACAAACAAAATACCCGCCATCAGCAGCGAGGTGGCGATCGGAAAACGGATGAATGGCGCCGAGATGCTCTCGTGGGTGGTGGTGGGCTTCATCTTAAGGCGCCTTCGTCGCGGAAGCGTCGGACGTGGCGACAGTCGTCGTCACCACCGATCCCGGCTGCACCTTGTATTGCCCGGCGGTGATCACACGTTGCCCGGCCTCAAGTCCCTCCTCGACCATGGTGCGCCCGTCGATCGAACGGCCAACCTTGATCTTCTTCATCTCGGCCTTGTTGTCCTGGCCGACGGCGAAGGCGTAAAGCCCGTCGGCGCCATGCTGGACGGCGTCGTCGGGAATCACCAGGGCGTCCTTCAGCGTTGTGACCAGCAGTCGCGTCGAGACCGACAGGCCAGGCCACAGCAGATGATCCTTGTTGTCGAAGGTGGCCTTCAGCCGAACCGTGCCGCTGGTGGTGTCGACGGTGTTGTTGACCACCGCGAGGGCGCCTTCCGACAGCGTGCGCTTGCCGTCGGTGGTCAGTGCGATCGCTTTCAGCGGATGCCTGGCCTGCGCCTCGTTGATGTCGACGAGGTTCTGCTCCGGCACGGTGAACACCACGGCGATGGGTTCGATCTGCGCGATGGTGACAATGCCGGTCTGGGTGGCGGCATTGACGATGTTGCCCTGATCGACCTGGCGGAAGCCGACCACGCCGGAGATCGGCGCCTTGATGGTGGTGTAATCGAACTGGGTCTGGGCATTGGAGATCAGGGCATCGTCAGCGGCAAGCTGGGCGGTGAGCTGTTCCACCGTGGAGCGCTGGGTGTCGGTCTGCTGTTTGGTCGCGAATTCACCGAGTTTGGTGTAGCGCTGCAGATCCCGGTTGGCATTGGCGATATTGGCTTCGTCCTGGGTCTTCTTCGCCTTGGCCTGGTCCAGCGCCGCCTGGAACGAGCGGGGATCGATGTGGGCGAGCACGTCGCCCTCTTTGACCAGCTGTCCTTCCTTGAAGGCGATCTTGTCGATCTGGCCGTCGACACGGGTGCGGACCACCACCGTGTTGAAGCCCTGCACGGTGCCGAGCCCGGTAAGGTAGACCGGAAAGTCGGTCTTCTCGACCGATGCCAGTCTGACGGGAATGGCGGGGGCCGGGGCTTTGGCCTGTCCGGTCTTTGCCTCACCGCCGTAGTGGCGCCAGGCGCCGTACCCTCCCACCAGCACCAGCGCGGCAAGGACGGGGAAGACCCAGCGAGAAAGTTGTGAAGCGGCCATGACGATCCGGAAAGCTGTTCGGGAAAACGTTATTCAACCAGACAGTAAAACTGTGTGCTTTTAGAATGTTTCGAAAGCAGTTAAGTGCGCCGCACCAAGCTGTAAATACAAGATTGCTTGAAACGTCCCATCATTGCCAAATCTTCATGTGCCGCTGTCGCGGTCCATTCGCCGGGCGTGGCGCGCGGCCCCATTCGCGCGTGGTTGCAGCGGGACATTGGCGGACAGGGACCATGGGCCGGGATGTCTGCCCTTCGTCGGTGACTGCCTGCTTTCGTTCTGTTGCATGACCGCTGCCCTGTCAGCGACTCCGCCGGTTGATAGTTGTATCTCGCCATCATCTCCGCCATAGCACCGGCTGATCGACCAACTCGCGCAATCGACGGAGCCCACGATGGACGAACTCAACGGACGAATGATCGCCTGCCAGCTTCTGATCACCGGATTGATTGCCCGGGTGGCCAATGACACGTCCGATCCGTTGCGGTTTCTCTCCGACTATCGCGATGAGATCCGTGCCGTGGTTCGTGGTGTCAACATCGCCGGCATGGAGAATGCCGACCGAGTCCGGCACGCCGCGCTGCGGACCGTCGATGAAATGTTCTCGCTGATGAAGGCGCCGAGCGTCGAGGAGTGACAACCAAACTCGCTTTAGAACGTTTTTAAAACGCCTGCGCTGTAGCTACGTAGTCGTTATTTTAAGCATCGAAGATTAGAACGGATATGAACTGGATGTATTCAAATGTGTTGGCGACGCATTGTCGCCATATCGCATTGACCGGTATTTTTTCAATCGATACTCCGACCTCCGGGATCATTCATCGCAGCGTTACTGCGGTACACTTCGCGGGGGAATTCAATGAGCAAGGCCAAGGCACCACGATCGCTGCGTTCGGCGTCGGTTTACGCGTCCAACGAGACCAACAACCATTCGGGTCGCAAGGTGTCGGCCGTCGCCGGCCTGATCGCGGTCGCTTCGTTCAGCGGTGCGGAAGCCCAGCAGTCCAGCCTGCCGCCGGTCACGGTGGATGCCCCGGTCGCCCGGCCGCGTCCCGCGACATCGAAGCCTGCGCCGGACGCGATGCGCGCTCGCAGCGCGTTGCGTCGCGCCGCGCGCCGGACCCAGCAGGCGCAAGTCGCGCCCGTGCCGTTTCCGAATGCCGGCGGGCTGGTCGGCGACCGCAACCCCTATGCCGATCCCTCGGCGCCGTACAAGAGCGATCGCCTCGCCGGCAACAAGTTCAGTGAGCCGCTGCTCAACACGCCGCGCACGGTGACGGTGCTGACCAAGGAAATCCTCGAAGACAAGAATGCTACCAGCCTCAGGGACGTCGCGCGTTCGACCGCCGGCGTTACGCTCGGCACCGGCGAGGGCGGCAACGCCTTCGGCGACCGCTTCTTCATTCGTGGTTTCGACGCCCGCAACGACGTCTTCATCGACGGCATTCGCGATCCGGCCGTCAGCATTCGTGAAAACTTCTTCACCGAGCAGGTCGAGATCCTGCGCGGTCCGGCGTCATCCTTCGCTGGGCGCGGCACCGCGGGTGGTGCCATCAACATCGTCACCAAGCAGGCCACGGACACCAACTTCCAGAAGGCCGAGA
>NZ_JANXTC010000147.1:0-12303 GCF_025356345.1 Tardiphaga sp. | reverse complement strand
CGTCGCCGCGGTGCTCAGCCAGGCGCCCTCGTCAAAACTCAATCCCATCGCGCCGCGAATGTCGGGCAGGCCGATCGAGAACAGCCGGGTGTCGAAATTGGCGAGAAACGCGCCGAGCAGCACCGCGCCGACGGCGAAGATCGGCCGGTGCGAAATTTCGCCGGCCGAGACCGGGCCGCATTCAATGACGTTATCTTCCGCCATGGCTGTCGACCGCGGGCGCGTCGGTGTGGATGCTGGCGGTGACCGACATGCCCGGCAACAGCCGGTCGAGCAAGGGTTGGTCCTTGTCGAGCGCGATCCGCACCGGCACGCGCTGCACCACCTTGGTGAAATTGCCGGTCGCGTTATCCGGCGGCAACAGCGCGAATTGCGAGCCCGATGCCGGCGAGATCCGCTCGACGTGGCCGCGCAATATTTCGCTGGAAAACGTATCGACGACGATCTCGACCGGCTGGCCGGGCCTGACCCGGGTCAGTTGCGTTTCCTTGTAGTTGGCGATCACATAGACATCGGGCAGCGGCACCACGCTGATCAGGCTGCTGCCGATATTGACGTAGTCGCCGGGCTGCACCTGCCGCTCGCTGACCACGCCATCGAACGGTGCCGCGATTCTGGTATAGCCAAGCCGCAGCCTCGCAGCCTCCAGCGACGCCTTGGCGCCAAGCAGGTCGGCGGCGCGCTGCTTCCTGGTACCGGCCAGCACTTCGAGCTGATGGCGCTGCGCGGCGATGCTGGCACCGCTCGCCTTCACATCGGCCTGCGCCTTGGCATAGGCGGCGATCGCCTGTTCGAACTTCTGCCGCGTGCCGGCTTCGGTCCGGGTCAAGGCCTGCTGGCGCTCCTGCTCCTGCCGCGCCTCGACCTCCGCCGCCTGCGCGGAGACGCGCTGCGCCTCGACCTGGGCGATGGTGGCATATTGCAGCTCGACCTGGTTGGCGAGGTTGTCCAGCGCGGCCTGCGCGCCGGCCACGGCAGCCTCGGCCTGCGCCATCTGGGCTTCATAGTCGGCAGGATCGATCTGGATCAGCAGGTCGCCGGCCTTGACGCGCTGGAAGTCGCTGACCGCGACCGCCTTCACCTCGCCGGCGACGCGGCTGCTCAGCCGGGTGGTCTGGGCCCGGATATAGGCGTCATTGGTGGTCTGGATCGCACGACCGCCGACCCAGACATCCCAGCGCAGCGTCGCCAGCACGATGAACACCGCCATTGCGGCGACCGCGAGCAATGGAACCGCCAACCGGCGCCACGCCTGCTGCGCCGGCGTCAGTTCCGCAGCGGGAGTCGGATCAGGCTGAGACATCGTGCCCCTTCTCCAAGTGACGGAAACAGAAAGCCTCTGTCCCATGCCGCGACGCGGGATTCAACATCCGGCATTTCACGGAGCAGCGACGTGACGGTGGCGGAGCCAATAGTATGATGATCACCATTCATCCGGCCCGACATAGCCCCAGGCTGATGTCCTGGAAATCACGAAGGAGCCGCCGCGCGGCGCCGCGCCGTCAAAACTTTGCGACCACCATGGTTCGGTAGAGACGTACCCCCGAACCATTATTTGCGGCCACGCTGCCGCCCCGCTCATCGCGCGCAAGCGAGAGCGGACGCGGTTTGCACAACGAAAAAAACCGCCCCGAGGGGCGGCTTTTTTCGTTCCGATCTAACAACTCAATCAGATGTTTGGTTGCGGGGATAGGATTTGAACCTATGACCTTCAGGTTATGAGCCTGACGAGCTACCGGGCTGCTCCACCCCGCGCCAAACCTTCGGGAAACCAAGAACGACGTGCAATCGTCCAACGCGCGAGGCGTCGATCGATCCCAGTCCGGAGGCTTCCTGAGAAGACAACCGAGGCCAAGGCCTGCGGTGCAACGGGTATGTACCAATGCATGGGGGGTTTGGAAAGGGGCTGCGACGATGTTTTCGTGTTTTTATGACAGTTCGCCGAACATTTCTCGAAACCTCAATTGGATCAGACAGATAAGGCCAGCGATCAGCCCAGCAGAAATCCGCCATCGACGGTGATGGTGCTGCCCGTCATGTAGCGCGAAGCCTGCGACGCCAGCAGCAGGATGGCGCCGTCGAGATCGGATTCATGGCCGATGCGGCGCTGCGGGATACGCCTGGCGAGCTTTTCGCCAGGCGGCGTGGTCCAGAATTCATGGTTCATGTCGGTGTCGATATAGCCCGGTGCCAGCGCGTTGACGCGGATGCGGTGGGCCGCCCATTCCAGCGCCAGCGCCTTGGTGGCCTGCACGATGCCGGCCTTGGAGACGGTGTAGGGCGACACGAATTTGGTCACGCCAAAGCCGAGCACCGAGGCAACGTTGACGATATTGCCGCCCTGCTGGCGCGCGATCATGCGGCGGGCGACCTCGGTGGCGGTGAAATAGGCGCCCTTCAGATTGGCACCGATCACCGCGTCCCAGTCCGCCTCGGTCTGGTCGACGGCCAGTTTTTCCACCGCGATGCCGGCATTGTTGATCAGCACGCTGACCGGGCCGAGGGCGGCTTCCGCCACGTCGATCGCCCGCGGGATCGAGGCCATGTCGGTGACGTCCATCTGCACCGCGACGGCGCGACCGCCGCGATCCTTGATCTCGTCCTCAAGGCTTTTCAGCTTGGCGGTCTGCCGCGCCGCCAGCACCACGGCGGCGCCATCCGCCGACAGCACGCGGGCGAATTGCCGGCCCAGCCCCTGCGACGCGCCGGTGATGAAAATGATTTCTTTACTGACGTCGAATATTTCGGACATCTCGAACTCCCTGCCATTTTCCCACTGATACAGGGCATCTCCGGGATCGCAAACCGCGAGGCGGCGCCGAACCGCCGCGGCACGCAATGCCCCTGCCAACAGGCCGCTCGTCATGAATCAGTTGGATCTCGCCATTTACGCCGCACTGGCGGTGGCGGTCGTGATCGGCTTCCGCGCCGGGCTGCTGCGCAGCGCCGTCACCATCCTCGGTTATCTGATCGCGATGCCGATCGCCGCCTGGATCACCACGCTGATCGTGCCGCAAACCGCCAATGCCGGCGTCGCGACGGCGCAGAATTCGCTGGTGTTTTTTGGCGCCTTCCTGATCTCAGGTATCGTGCTGGGGTCGTTGCTGCGGATGACCATCAATGAACTGATCGGACCGCGGATCGGGCTCGGCGATCGCCTCGCCGGCGCCGCGCTGGGCGGCCTCCGCGTCGGCCTGATCGCGATCACGATGGTGCTGATTTTCGACCAGATGCTGCCAGTCGCCATGCAGCCCGCCTACCTGACCGGTTCGAAATTGCGGCCATGGTTGTCGATGGCGGGGCAAAAGGGTTTCAAGTCGCTGCCGCCGGAGGTCACCGCCTATATCGAGCAGTGGAAGCGCGAGCGCGGGATCTAGGTCACAAGCGCTGTCGTGCGTGGCGGCCCCGGCCCTGCGAAACAACACCGCGTGTTGCGTCGTGTCCGGGGCACCTAGGTGGAGGCGCCCTTATCACGCCGTCGCAGACCCGCTATAACGCCCGCCTCGCATATCGAAACTTCAGGAGTGACATCGTGGATCTGGGAATCAAGGGCCGGCGCGCGCTGGTATGTGCATCCAGCAAGGGCCTCGGCAAGGCTTGCGCCGTGGCGCTGGCGGCAGAGGGCGTGCATGTCACGCTGACGGCGCGTGGCGCCGAGGTGCTGGCCGCGACGGCGGCGGAAATCCGCAAGGCCTATCCGGACGTCGAAGTCATCGAAGTGGTCGGCGACATCACCACGGTCGAAGGCCGCGAGATGGCGCTGAAGGCCGCCGGCCAGCTCGACATCCTGGTCAACAATGCCGGCGGTCCGCCGCCGGGCGATTTCCGCAACTGGACCCGCGACGACTGGCTGAAGGCGATCGACGCCAACATGCTGACCCCGATCGAGCTGATCAAGGCGACGGTCGATGGCATGATGTCGCGAAAATTCGGCCGCATCGTCAACATCACCTCGGCCGCCGTGAAGGCCCCGATCGATGTGCTCGGCCTGTCCAACGGCGCGCGCAGCGGCCTCACCGGCTTCATCGCCGGCCTGTCGCGCAAGACGGTGCGTGAAAACGTCACCATCAACGGGTTGTTGCCGGGTCCCTTCAACACCGATCGCCTGAAGGGCGTCGCGGCCGGTCAGGTCAAGGCGACCGGCCTGTCGGTCGACGAAATCCTCGCCAAGCGCGCCAGCGAGAACCCCTCTGGCCGGTTCGGCGATCCAGAAGAGTTCGGTCTCGCTTGCGCCTTCCTGTGCGGCGCCAAGGCCGGCTTCATCACCGGCCAGAACCTCGTCCTCGACGGCGGCGCCTTCCCCGGCACGATGTAAGCCACCCGGTGCGATGATCGGCGACAGCCACGCCGATCATCGTCCGGCATGAACAGGGAGAGCGCGGATGCAATGGAGCGTCGGCAAGGTCACGATCACGCGGATCGTCGAACTGGAAACCAGCGGCGGTACGCGCTTCATCTTGCCGCGGGTTGGACCTGACGACGTCAGGGCGCTGCCCTGGATGAGGCCGCATTTCGCCGATGAAAACGGGCGCTTGAAGATGACGGTTCATGCGCTGGTGGTGCAGACGCCAACGCTACGCATCGTGGTCGACACCGGCCTCGGCAACGACAAGCAGGGCCGCGCGGTACCGGTCTGGAATCAACGCCGCACGCCGTTCCTGGAAGACATGACCGCGGCGGGCTTTGCGCCCGAGAGCATCGACAGGGTGCTGTGCACCCATCTGCATGTCGATCACGTCGGCTGGAATACACGTCTGGTCGACGGCCGGTGGGTGCCGACCTTTCCGAACGCGGGTTATCTATTCGGGCAGATCGAATATGACCACTGGAAAGCGCATAGCGACAGTCCGGAACATGCCGCGGTGTTCAACGATTCGGTGCGGCCGATCGTCGACGCCGGGCGCGTGGAATTCGTCGCCAGTGACCAGCAGCTCTCCGACGAGATCACGCTGATCCCGACGCCGGGCCACAGCCCCGGCCATGTCAGCGTGTGGATCAGGTCCGACGGGCAGCAGGCGCTGCTGGCCGGCGATGTCGCGCACAGCCCGATCCAGATGGCGCAACCGTCGTGGTCGTCGACGGCGGATTCCGACCCGGCGCAGTCTGCTGCAACGCGGCATGAATTGCTCGCGCGCTTTGCCGACACGCCCACGCTGGTGATCGGCGGCCATTACGACGCTGGCTACATCCAGCGCGATGGCGAGGCGTTCAAATTCATCGCGTTGCAGGGCTAGGTCGCGCGGCCGGCGGTTGAATTCCGCCGCGCCCTGTTCCATGACATTTCAGGCCTCGAATGCCTCAGGGAGAAAACAATGAAATTGGTGCGATTTGGTGCGATCGGCAGCGAGAAGCCGGGTTTGATCGACAAGGACGGCAGGCTGCGTGACCTGTCGGGTCAGGTGAAGGATCTGGCGGACGACGTGTTTTCGCCAGCCAGCCTGGCCAAGCTCGCGGCGCTGGACGCATCGTCGCTGCCACTCGTCGAAGGCTCGCCGCGGCTCGGTTCGCCGGTCGGCGGCAAGCCAAAGTTTCTCGCCATCGGCCTGAACTATGTCGATCACGCCAAGGAAGCCGGCATGCCGATTCCGTCGGAGCCGATCGTGTTCATGAAGGCGCTCAACAGCCTGTGCGGCCCCAACGACGACGTCGAAAAGCCGCGCGGATCAACCAAGCTGGACTGGGAAGTCGAACTTGCGATCATCATCGGCACCCGCGCCAAATACATCACCGAAGCCGATGCGCTGAACCATGTCGCCGGCTATGCGGTGTGCAACGACGTCTCCGAGCGGTTCTTCC
Source organism: Tardiphaga sp. (assembly GCF_025356345.1). Taxonomy (GTDB): domain Bacteria; phylum Pseudomonadota; class Alphaproteobacteria; order Rhizobiales; family Xanthobacteraceae; genus Tardiphaga. Next base: position 6,507 of record NZ_JANXTC010000147.1, on the reverse strand, counting down.
AGATCGAGCGCGGCGGGCAATGGACCAAGGGCAAGTCGCATGACACCTTCGGCCCGCTCGGCCCGTGGCTGGTCACGAAAGACGAAGTCGCCGACGTGCACCAGCTCAGCATGTTCCTCGACGTCAACGGCCAGCGCTGCCAGACCGGCTCGACCGCGACCATGATCTTCAACGTGCCGAAGATCGTCTCGTATCTGTCCGAGATCATGACGCTGGAGCCTGGCGACATCATCACCACGGGCACCCCGCCCGGCGTCGGCCTCGGCATGAAGCCGCCGAAATTCCTCAATGTCGGCGACGTCATGACGCTCGGCATCCAGGGGCTTGGCGATCAGAAGCAGAAAGTCGTGGCGGTCTAGGTCTCTCTCCGTTTCGTCATGGCGCGTAGCCCTTGCGACGAAGCAATCCAGCTCGGTCCGTGTTTGCGGCTTTCTGGATTGCTTCGCCCCAACGAAATCGGCTTCGCCGATTTCATTGGGCTCGCAATGACGGCCGAGGCAGCGGCGTTCGACCTTTGATATTATTCATACGAGGACATCCATGAAGCTCACCTTCTCCCCCGGCTCGCCCTTCGCACGCAAGGTGCGGATCGCCGCGATCGAACTCGGGCTGATCGACAAGATCGAACTGGTCGCCGCCTCGGTCGCGCCGACCCAGCCGAACGAAGCCTATTCCCATGACATCAGCCCGCTGCGAAAGCTGCCGGCGCTGATCCTCGACGACGGCCATGTCATCGTCGATTCCTATGTCATCGTCGAATATCTCGATGAACTCGCAGGGCACAGGCTGATCCCGGTATCGGGTCCGGCGCGTTGGCAGGTCAAGAGCGAGCACTCGATGATCCAGGGCATGACCGACGCCATGCTGCTGTGCCGCTATGAGGTCGGCGTGCGTCCGAAGGAACTGCTATGGCAGAAGTGGGTCGACGATCAGTGGGACCGTGCCTGGCAGGGTCTGACCCGCTTCGAGAAGCACCCGGATATTCTGACGCGCCCGCTCGACGTCGCTCAGATCGCGCTGGTGTGCACGCTGGGCTATGCCGATTTCCGGTTTCCGGACTGCGGCTGGCGCAAGGCATTTCCGAATCTCGATGCCTTCCACGAAAAGATGCTGCAACGGCCGTCGGTGAAGATCTCGGTGCCGCCGAAGGGCTGAGTCCCGACCGACGTACGGGCGGTACGTGACCGCCAAGATTGCGAAGTCGAACGCCAGGAAGCGATCGCCCGCGTCAATATCGCGGGCGACCACTGCGCGTAGTCGTAAGGGCACGGGCCGACGCACTTCAGGCTAGATCGGCCCGAAGGCCGGCGGCGAAACGCGCCGCCGCGAGGCCGCCTCATAAGCGGATGCGATGCGGATGCTGACATCTTCCTTGCCGGGTTCGCAGCGGAACACGAGGGAGAACGGCAGACCGGGCGCCGCCAGCGACGTCGGCGTGTTCGAAGCCGTCGGCAGGTAACGCTTGCGGTCCGCCGACAGCGTGAACACCGGATCATAGGCGACGTCGACATATCCCGCCGGAATCAGGATCTCGGTCAGCCCCGCATTGGGTCCGAAGAAGGATTCAAGGGTGATGTTGTGCATGCCGCCGCGCGGCTGGTTGGCATGGCCTATCTTGCCTGGCACCCATGGCGAATGCAGCCGCACGAAGCCGTCGAGTTTGTTTTCGAGCAGCACCATCATGTCGATCCGGCGCAGCAATTCGCGCAGCATGATGCGTTCGTTGACGCCCTGTCGTCCGTCCAGCCGATTGCGCGGATCTGACAATGCATCCCAGTTCAGGAAGGCGGCGCGCTGGTCGTCGCCCCAGAATTTGGAACGGGCATTGAGGGCGGCAAAATCCGTCAGGGTTTCGGTAAATCCCTTCGCCGCCCAGTCGTCGGCGCGTCGCATCAGATATTGCTGGATGTGGAACCTGAAGGTGGTCGCCAGTTCCTGTTCCTGGATCGAATGGATATCGAGATTGCGCGGCGGAGCGATCTTCCCTTCCGTCAACGCCACGCAGTAATCGATTGGCTTCATTTTGCCGGTCCCGAAAATCTTCGGCGGCTGAAAGTTGGCTTCCGCCCCGGCGGCGACGGTGGGCGAGGCGAGGCTCGGCATCCCGCCGGCGACGAAGGGTGTCGGAATGATCGCCTCGGCGACTTCCCTGTAGACGGGTTGACCATCGGCGCCCAACCGGAACAACAGATCCGGCATGAAGATGGAGACGAGCCGCGCCACGGCGGTTCTGAAATCCACGCCCATCGTCTCGAGTTCGGGATCGTTTTCGGCTTGCGGATCGCTGGACTGGACCAGGGTGGCGCCGAGGTGATCGCGCAGGATCGCCTTGATCTCGGCATTGGCTGCGGCGACGATCGGCCGCTCCGCCAGGGACCCTTCGGGGATGATCATGGATTCGCGCACGACGCCGATCCGCATCCCGCGCAGCGCGCCCTCGCTGCCGCCGTGTGACAGATGGTTGATATAGGGCGTCGCCAGGATCGATGACCGTGGCACCGTGGTGAAGGGGTCGCGCGGATCGTAATAGCCATCGGTCTTGGCATCGACCAGCGCATCGACAACTCTGGCGCAATCAAACACCGAGCGACAGATCACGCCGGTGCGATCGGTGTAGATGTCGGCACCGACAGCGCCGCCGTCGAATCCCAGCATCGCCTTGTGCGGCAGGATCAGCGCCACGGCATTGTGGTTCGAGGGTCCGCGGCAGGACGCCCGCGTTTCCTCGCCCAGACTGGCCATCACCAGATTGGTCGAGACCGACAACGCCGATCCCGAACTGGACCCGAGCGAGGCGGAACGTGTGGTGTCATAGGGATTGGCCGGATTGCCGGCCCATGTGGTTCGCTGGTAGCCGAGAATGGATGGCAGGATCTCGTCCGGGAGGTGCTCGCCGCCGGGGTCGCCGGCGCGGCCATTATATTCCGTGCTGACGGCCTTGGCGAAGATGATGGCCCCCTTCTCGCGCAGCTTGCCGACGAGCTGATGGTCGCGCGCGGGAACGTCGATGTCGTAGGCGGCATCGCCGCCACCGACAGACCGCATATCGCGGCAATCGAACGGATCCTTGAACGAGAAGACGACGCCATACATCGGCATTTTCTCGAGATCCGGGTTGGCACCGTATTTGGCATCCAGCTCGGCCGCATGTTCGAGCGCATCCGGATAATGACGAAAGAATTCGCAGACCGGCGGCGCACCCGGCGGCAGCGCCCCAAGGGATGGATGCCGGTCTAAGTCGCCCTTGCAAACAGCCGAGCGTTCGCCACGAATATTGAGCGTCGACAGCGCGTTGACCTGGCTACCGTCGGGGATGCCAGTGATCATGCCGAATTGCTGCTGGACCGATGGATCGGACCTGGTCGGCTCCATTCGGCCGAATTCGAGCGGCTTGCCCTGATAGCGGTCGAGGTCCGGAAAGATGTCCGAGGCAGCCACGGTCGCGGTCGGAAAGCGAAGCGCAGCCCCTGCCCTAACGGTACCTGACGCCGGGGCGACCGGCTGACCTTCCGCGGTAACCAGAACGCTCGCCACCCCATTATAGGCGCGCGCCCGGTCGATATAGCCCTGCACGATCTGGACGCAGGTGATCTCGCCTGTCCTGATCGCCGCCTGCAGCTCCGAAATCGTCGCCTCTTCGATCCGGAACGGCGTGTGATCTGTCTGGCTGTGCTGCATCGTCTGGGTCCTGTGATTGCCCGGGAAGAATTGTGCATCGCGCGTTGGCCGCTCTGACACGTAATTTTGAGCAATCATGCGGGCAGGACCGCGCATCGTCAATTCGAAAATAATGAAATTTTGAGCAATTACGGACGGTATATCGAGCGAACCGATTGGTTCTGACCACAATGTGGGCTACTGGCTACCGGCACGGAGTACCCCGCTTCAAAGCCAAGGCGGCGTATTGGCGACAACGATCTCGAGGACGACATCGCCGACATTTTTGTAACGGTGCGGCGTACGGCTATCAAACATGAAGCCGTCGCCGGCTGCCAGCAATCCGACCTGGTCCCCGACAGTCAGTTCCAGCATTCCCGCGATGACGATGCCACCTTCCTGCGATTCGTGCTGGAACATGGTCGCGCCGGTGTCGGCGCCAGGCTCATACCGCTCATACAGGATCTGTAAATTGGTCTTCTTGGCATCACCGACCTGGAACATGCGGATCGATGCCGATCCGGAGTGACGATCTGCCACCAGCCGCGAGGTGAGATCGACCAGCTGCACTTTTCTGAAGAATATCTGCCGCGGATGCGGGCTATTCTCCTGGAAGAAATCACTGAGCGTCATGGCGAAGCCACCGATGATCTTGCGCAACGAAGATACCGACGGGCTGCTCTTGTTCTGCTCGATCATTGAAATCAGACCGTGCGGCACGCCGGCTTTCGAGGCGAGCTCGCGCTGGCTGAAACCAGCCGCCAAACGAAGCTCCTTCAGTCGCGCGCCGACGTCAAACTCCATCCGTATCAGCTCCGTTCAGAATATCGACCACGACAGCCCGCCATTCGACCCTGCCATCGCTCGATCGAGACCAGGCCAGGAACGACAAGTTGCCTGCCGCCGCTTGATATTCCGTACAATCCACTGACACAACCACCGCGCAAACACGATCAGGACTTCATGATCAGGGTCGGCACATCGGTGGAAGACTGGCGCCCCGGTCAGTCGAACAACGACGGCGTATGATTGACCGCGGCGCCCTCGATCGCCAGCATCTTCAGCTTGGTGAGGACGCCGCCATTGCCGGAGAAGCCGCCGGGCTTGCCGCCGGCGGCGAGCACCCGGTGGCAAGGCACCACGATCGGACACGGATTCTGGCCGAGCGCTGTGCCGACGCTACGCGACAGCTCGACCCCGCCGAGCCGCTTTGCAATGGCGCCATAGGTCAGCGTCGCGCCGGGCGGGATGCCGCGCGTGATCGCATAGACTTCACGGTTGAAGGCTGGCTGATCGCCGAGATCGAGCTCGACCGAGGAGAGATCGATGGGGCGCCCCTGCAACAGCGTCACCATGCCGTCGATGGCTGTCTGCACCCGCGCGGGGGGCAAGGCTTCGACCAGGTCCGTATGACGCTGCCGGATGCGGCCCCGGGTCTGCGCTTCATCGGGATGTGGCAGTTGCACCGCCACGATGCCGGAGTCCGCCCAGACCACACCGCAGCGGCCGATGGTGGTGTCGAACAGCGCGAAGCGAACATCAGGCATGGTCACCTCCATAATCCCGGACGGGAATTGATGGCCTGCGGTTTGCGATGCTCGCGGCGGTTTCGCCACCCGATTCCGGGGGGCAACCGATAGGCAATCAGCCCTGCTGCGACGGCATCGACGCGGCCTTGTGGGTAAAGGCCTGGCCGAGCGCTTCCAGGATCTCGCGGTTGGCGACGAACATGAAAGGGCCCTGCTCGGTGTCGAACGCGATCCCGACCACGGTGGGATCGGGCTGGAAATCCATCAGGCTGTAGCCCTTCAGCGGGAGGGCCGGCCGGTCTTTCGGATTGGGATTGTCTTGCATGTCGGTCTCGCGCGTCGGTGACAGATGGGCTGACTTAGACAACTATCCGGCCAAGGCCAAGCCCCATCCGGTCGCGGCGACGGCCGGTCAGCCCCCGCTATTCCTCTTCCTGCATCGCCGCGGACAGCTTGTCGTAATATTTGCCGACCAATTCGATGTTGCCCTTGTTCTCGAGCACCGGCGGCGGCGACTTCAACGCCTCGTTGAGTTCGGCCAACGCTTCCTTCTTGTCCTTCGCCGGCATTTTCTTGTCGGCCTGCACCGACGTGATCTGCTGCTTGATCACCGCTTCCGGCCCGACATATTTCTTGGATTGCGGATCAAAGCCGTTCAGCACCAGGCTGATGTTCTCGACCACTTCGTTATATTCGGCGTAGCTGGCAAAGCCGTATTTCCTGGCGACGTCTTCGAGCTGGGCGATCATTTTGGGATCGGGCTTGTCGGCGGCGGTTTCCGGCAGCTTTGCCGTGACCGCATCGAGATCCTTCTGCGCGGCGAGCACCGAGTCGATCTGCTTGTCCGTCAGCGTCAGCTGCTTCGGCGCCGGCCGTTCGACCGCGGGCTGAGTCGCCGCGGCTGGTTGCTGGGCGGCTGGCGGCTGTTTGGTTGCCTGTGCCAGGGCGGGCGTAAGGCTGATCGCGATCAGCGACACGGCACAACAACCGATGCTGAGCGCGGTAATGACGGGGCGAATGACAGGACGCATGATGTCTCCTCGAAGGGTGGCCGTTCGGTGGGTCGGTCATGCCCCTGCACAGGTTCAGGAGCGACTATCCCAACGTGGAGTCCTGCGGGTGAATCGTGGCTGAATGATTTTTGGCAGGCGAGAGTCCGCGGCGTATTTGCAGCGTCGTGCTGTCCGGTAAATTTGCTAATACCAACGCAAAAACGCCGTTCCCTTTTGGGGAACGGCGTTTTTGTTATTGTCTGACATCGTGAAGCTTTGAGATCTTTGTCCTTTGCAGGCCTGGCAGCGACCTACTCTCCCAGGGCTTA
>NZ_JANXTC010000146.1:0-4054 GCF_025356345.1 Tardiphaga sp. | reverse complement strand
GCGTTGCGATCGGCGACAGGTCGATGGCTGGCGCGATCACCTCGATCCTGCCTGGCAGCGCCTCGGCGGCGCTGCGCAACGCGGTCGCGTTGTCGGCGATTTCGCGCATCATCAGCTTCAGTCCGGTGAGCGCGGTATTGGTGGCGCTGCGATCGAGCGTCAGCATCGGTAACATCTGGTTGTCGATCACCGGACGCGCAGGCTGCGACTGCATCGCTTCCCGGGTGGTGTTTTCCATCGAGGCGAAACGCACCGTGAGATCGTCGAGGCGCGTTGCGATCGGCGACAGGTCGATGGCTGGCGCGATCACCTCGATCCTGCCCGGCAGCGCCTCGGCGGCGCTGCGCAACGCGGTCGCGTTATCGGCGATCTCGCGCATCATCAGCTTCAGGCCGGTGAGCGCGGTATTTGTCGCGCTGCGATCAAGCGTCAGCAATGGCAACATCTGGTTGTCGATCGCCGGGCGCGCAGGCTGCGACTGGATCGCTTCCCGGGTGGTGTTTTCCATCGAGGTGAAGCGCAACGCCAGATCATCGATGCTCGCCACGATAGGCGACAGGTCAATGACCGGCGCCGTCGCAGCCTCGGTGACGGGCTGCGCGGTGATCTGGCCGATCGTGTCGCGGAACTGGGCCGCGCTGCCCGAGATTTCACGCAGGGCGAGTCGGAATCCGACCAGGATTCGTTGCATGGGCGCCTTGCTGGCCTCGAATTCAGCCAGCAGACCGAGGTTGGGCTCTGCTGGTCGGGTCGGAGAGGATTCCTGTGTCGCGGTTTCAAGTGAGGCCAAGCGGGTAACGACGTCATCCAGCCGCTCGACCAGCGGCGAAAGGTCAAGCTGCACCGGCACCGTTACCGTGTTTTCCGGGGCGGCAAATCCGTCAATGGTGGTGTGCAACCGGTCAGACTGCTGTCCGATATCGCGTACGGCCAGTTGGGAGGCGACCAGCAGTCGCTGTAGCGGCGCTCGCGCCGCATCGAATTCGGTGACCAGTTCCAGATCCGGATGCGAGGCGGCGGAGGGGCTGGCCGCGGCGGCCTCGATCGCGATCAACTTCGATTCGATGACCGCGAGTCCGGTCAAAAGTGGCCGCAGATCGACCGGCTTTGACGAGATGGGGGCGCGTTCGATCAGCAGCATCAGGCGACCCTCCAGCCGCTCGATACCTTCGACCAAAGGACTCATGTCGAGCGCGGGCGCGGTTGCGACGATCGGTGCGACCCGTGTCGACTGCTCGATGAGACGCGCCTCCAGGCGCATCACTGCCTGGGTGAGGCTGGCGACCTTGGCCGGTGTTTCGTCCGGCTCAACCCTGGCGTTATCCTGGCGGGCCATTCGCCCGTCCAATCCGTTTAACCGCGCTTCTATCGCGTCGCGACTTTCGGCAATCGGCGATTCCAGACGGGCCACGGCGCGCTGTGTGTCGGTCAGATGTTCGGCCAGTCGGGCAAGTACCGGCGCCGCGACGGCCTCGGCGAGGTCGCGCGCATCCGGCGCGGCTGGCAGACCGGCGATGGAACGGCCGATATGGTCGAGCTTGATCTGGATGGCGTCGAGCGCGGGGGAGGTTGGTGCCTCGCGCCATTCAATCTGCCGCGGCGGCGCGATCGCGCCAGCGGCTTTTCCGATCGACACGACAATGGTGTCCGCCGAGCGGCTGACACGTGACGCGGTGGCGACAAAATCGCGCGCGGTCTGGTCGGTCACGATCAAGGCGGCATCGAGGCTGGCGACGACCCGGTCGCTGGAGCGGGACACATTGCTCGCCGTGGTTTGCAGACCGGCGAGCATCTGGTCGAGACCCTGCGCGCCGCCGATCAGGCGATGGATCGTCTGTTCGGAGACCCGGGCAAATTCCTCGGCGCTTTGCAGGCTCATGGCGTAACGGCCGATATCGGCTTGGCCGACGACAATGTCGTTGGCCAGTCGGGCGATATCACCGATCGCGTCGCTATCGGCGATGGAGGGCGTACGCTCGACCCGCCCATCACGGGCGGCGCGTAGCGCATCCGCGATCGCGGTCAGGCGGGAACTGATCCGGCGGTCGAGAAACACCGGCATCGCCAGCGCGTTGAACGCGAACAGCGTCACCGCCGTCGCGGCGAGTGTGGGCGTGCTCGGTGCCAGTAGCACCGCGGTCAGCGCCACCACACCAGCCGAGGCCGCTGGCACCGCGGCCATCGTGATGAAGGCGAATCTGAGCGAGGAGGTGCGCGAACGGTCAGGTTTGGAAGTGGCTTTTTCAATGACGATGCGATTCATATCAATTTCCCCAACGGCCCCAGGTCCAGGTTGAGGTCTTTCTCCTGTAGCCCGAACTGGGCAGCGACAATTCGAATGGCCTCGGCGGATTTCATGAGGGCGGTGCCAACCCGCTCTTCCTCGGCCTCGGTCAATCGTCCGGCTTCCATTCTGCGGATGGCCTGTAACTCCAGTAGCCGACGCAGAAATTCCACCAGCGCGAGAACGATGCGGGCGATATCCTGACCTGCTTTCTCCGGGTCGACGTCGACGGCGATCTTCGGCAGCATCTGCGCGGCGATCGATTCAAAAGCCTCGGTCAGCGTCTCGTTGCCAAGCGCGTCGCGTTTAACGGCTTCAACGGGCGGTGAGATATCAGCATGGGCATTCATGCGATCGCCTCGCTCGACGGCCCCGAGGTGGATACCGTCAATGCAGGCAGATCAAGCGCCACCGCGGCCAGCAGCGCGACGCGCTGTTCCTGCCGGATCCGCACCACGATCCGCAGTTCTCCGCCGAGATCGCGGCTTTCGGCCGGATCGAGCCGCCCGCCATGATCTTCCGCGAGCCATTTCAGTTGCGCGACCATGGTGGCGTCGGAAATATTGTTGGCGCGGCGACGGGCGAGAAAATCGCGACCTGACAGCTTGGCGTCAGGGGCAGGAAACGCCGGCGCGATCAGAATGACCAGGATTTCGTCCGGAGCGCTGACGCCGCGCTTCCACATGTCGGCCTTGTCGATCGACGCCAGAAACACTTTCAGTCCGACCGACAGCAGATCGACTCCGGCGACCGAAACCTCGAGGTCGCCCTGAACCACCACGCCGTGCTCAAGCAGACGATCGATCACGCCCAGCAACCCACCTTCGGTATGAACCGGGATCGCTGCGATGATGTCGCTCATGAGGTCGTCTCCAGTTCGCCTGCGAGGCTGTAGGACGGCCACGGCCCGCGCACGGCGGACACCAGATTGGCGTCGGCCAGCAGGGCGGGCAACGTGCTGCAACGCCGTAGGAATTCGGTCGTGTTGTCGCGGTCAACCAGATAGGTCGTGTCAAACCGCCGCTGCTGGCCGCCCTGCTCCGCGTGGGGCAGCGGTCGCGCCTGTTGAGAACGCGTGCCCTCACGCAACAAGGCATCGACCGCCGCCATCGCGGCTTCGATACGCAGCGGACGCAAATGTACCTGGGATGCCACCGCCGACCGGCCGCGCAAATAGCTGCGGCCGTCGCTCGGTTTTGGTGCGGCAACGGGTCGGGGAGCGCCATCATTCAGGATCACCGAAAATTCGACGGCACCGGCAATCTTGCGCAGCGTCTCGCGAAACCGATCGCCGTCCTTGCGGATCAATTCCTGCGCGGTCTGTTCGCCGGAAATCACACCGCCGAGGCGGATCGGAACAACGTCAACCGATGTACAGATTTCCGCGAGAATCTGGTGGTGCGCCAGGGCCACCTTGGCGACGCGGTTTTGATCGGCAAACAGGGCGGTGAGATCGATGTCGCCGGGGACCCGCGAAGCGATCAAGGCCAGATCGTCCTTGACGTGCACCTGCACCGAACCCAGACCAAACACATCGTCGAGGTCGCTGATCAGCGGAACCGTCGTCGCCGCGACGACCCCGTGAATCAATGCGGAAAGCGAGTTCACGGTCATGCCGCCCGCCGTCCCTTGTCGGCCTGTCCGAGGATATCCACGAACAGGGCGGGCTGATGCCCGGTCCGTTCCATCTGATCCGCAAAGCGGCGCAGTAGCCGATAGGCGGCCGACGCGTCGGCGAACTCGTTGGAAGCCGCTGCGGCGTCGGCGACG
>NZ_JANXTC010000135.1:0-2079 GCF_025356345.1 Tardiphaga sp. | reverse complement strand
GCGCTATCGCCCGCTCGCGCAAATCCATCGACAGGGGTCGTGCCATCCCTGCTGGCCTCCAATTCCAGCATCAAGCTTGAATCAGAAACCGCCTGATTTGGGAATCCCCCAATCGATTCAGCCAAACATCATCCCGCTCTAATGCATCGCCGTCGAATTGACGTGCTGCTGGATGACCTTGAAGTGGTCGAGGCGCTCGATGGCGCGGTCGAGCACAGAGCCTTCCTTTTCGGCGAGCTTCGCTTCCATCGCGGCAATCTGGTCGGCGAACGCGGCGCGATCCAGATCCTGCATCGATGTGGCGACGTCGGCCAGCACGGTGAGGCCCTTTTCATTCACTTCGGCGAGGCCGCCGAGCACGATGATCATCTGCTTCGTGCTGCCGGTGGTGATGGTCATGATGCCGGGGCGCAATGCTGCGACCATCGGAGAGTGGCCGGCCATCACGCCGAAATCGCCCTCGAGGCCGGGGACATCGACCTGATCGACTTCACCCGCGAAGGCGAGCTTTTCCGGCGAGACGAGATCGAAGTGAAAGGTGGGCATGAGAAACCTGCGAATAGTGAATGGCGAATAGCGAGTAGAACGAGGGAGCAGAGAAGGCGTATTTGACTATTCGCCATTCGCTACTCCCAATTCGCTTCTTAAGCCGCTTCGGCAGCCAGCTTCTTGCCCTTTTCGACGGCCTCTTCGATGGCGCCGACCATGTAGAAGGCGGCCTCCGGGAGGTGGTCGTACTTGCCTTCGCAGATCGCGCGGAAACCCTTGATGGTATCGGCGAGGTCAACGAACTTGCCCGGCGAGCCGGTGAAGATTTCGGCGACGAAGAACGGCTGCGACAGGAAGCGTTCGATCTTGCGGGCGCGGGCGACGGCGAGCTTGTCCTCTTCCGACAGTTCGTCCATGCCGAGAATGGCGATGATGTCCTGCAGCGACTTGTACTTCTGCAGCACCTGCTGGACCATGCGCGCGGTCTCGTAGTGCTCCTGGCCGACGATCAGCGGCGACAGCATGCGCGAGGTCGAGTCGAGCGGATCCACGGCGGGGTAGATGCCCTTTTCCGAGATCGCGCGGTTGAGCACGGTCATTGCGTCCATGTGGGTGAACGAGGCCGCGGGCGCCGGATCGGTCATGTCGTCGGCCGGCACGTAGATCGCCTGCACCGAGGTGATCGATCCCTTGGTCGTGGTGGTGATGCGCTCCTGCAGCGCGCCCATGTCGGTCGCCAGCGTCGGCTGGTAGCCCACCGCCGACGGAATGCGGCCCAGCAGCGCCGACACTTCAGAACCTGCCTGGGTGAAGCGGAAGATGTTGTCGACGAAGAACAGCACGTCCTGGCCCTGGTCGCGGAAATGTTCGGCCACGGTCAGGCCGGACAGCGCGACGCGCATGCGGGCGCCCGGGGGTTCGTTCATCTGGCCGAACACGAGGGCGCACTTCGACTTCACTTCCGGATCGGGATTGTGCGGGTCGGCGTTGACCTTCGACTCGATGAACTCGTGATAGAGATCGTTGCCTTCGCGGGTCCGCTCACCGACGCCGGCGAATACCGAATTGCCGCCATGTGCTTTCGCGACGTTGTTGATCAGTTCCTGGATCAGCACGGTCTTGCCGACGCCAGCACCGCCGAACAGGCCGATCTTGCCGCCCTTGGCGTAGGGCGCGAGCAGATCGACGACCTTGATGCCGGTGACGAGAATTTCAGCTTCCGTGGACTGGTCGGTGTATTTCGGCGCTTCCTGATGGATCGCGCGCAGACCTTCCGCGACGATCGGACCGCCTTCATCGATCGGCTCGCCGATCACATTCATGATGCGGCCGAGCGTGCCGGCGCCGACCGGAACCATGATCGGGTTGCCGGTGTCGCTGACTTCCTGGCCGCGGACCAGACCTTCGGTGGTGTCCATCGCGATGGCGCGGACCGTCGATTCGCCGAGTTGCTGGGCGACTTCAAGCACCAGACGGTTGCTGCCGTTCATGGTGGTGATGGCGCTCAGAATCGCGGGCAAATGGCCTTCGAACTGCACGTCGACGACGGCGCCGATGACCTGGGTGATGCGTCCGGTCTGGTTGGCGGGG
>NZ_JANXTC010000126.1:0-2170 GCF_025356345.1 Tardiphaga sp. | reverse complement strand
GCCAAGCCGGAGCCCGCGCCGTCGCACAGCGACGACGCGGCCACCTTCTGGAGGAAACATGATCGCTTTCTGGCGCGTTGCGCTGCTCTGTGTGTTCTGCCTGGGCACCCTGCCCGCTGCTGCCGCGGATTATCCGAACCGCCCGGTGCGCTGGCTGATCGGCTTTGCCGCCGGCGGCCCGGTCGATATCGTCGCGCGAATCATGAGCCAGTGGCTGTCGGAGCATTTCGGCCAGCAATTCGTGGTGGAAAACCGCGCCGGCTCCGGCGGCAACCTCGCCGCCGCCGCGGCGGTGACCTCCGCGCCGGATGGCTACACGCTGCTGTTCGTGGCGCCGAACAATGCGATCTCGGCATCGCTGTACAAGAAGCTGCCCTATGATTTCATCCGCGACACCGTGCCGGTCGCCAGCATCATGCAGCTCGCCAACATGCTGGTGGTCGCCAATGCGGTGCCGGCGAAGACGATGCAGGAATTCATCGACTATTGCCGCGCCAACCCCGGCAAGATTTCCTATGCCTCGTCGGGCAACGGCACCTCGGTGCACATGTCGGCGGAATTGTTCAAGGCGCTGACCAAATGCGACATGATCCATGTGCCGTATCGCGGCTCGGCGATCGCCTACCCGGACATCATCTCCAACAAGGTGCAACTGATCTTCGACAATTTGCCGACCGCGCTGGAACAGGCGCGCGGCGGCACCGTGCGCGCGCTCGGCGTGACCTCGCCGAAGCGCTGGCCGCCGCTGCCGGATATCCCGGCGATCGCCGAGACCGTGCCGGGCTTCGAGTCGGTTGGCTTCTACGGCATTTCAGCGCCGAAGGGCACGCCGCCGGAGATCGTCGAGATCCTCAACAAGGCGATCGACCTCGCGCTGAAGGATCCGAAGCTGGTGGCGCGGCTGAGCGAGGTCGGCGGCCTGCCGCGGCCGATGACACCGGAAGCGTTCGGCAAACTGATCGCCGAGGAGACCGAGAAGTGGCGCAAGGTGGTGGAACTGGCCGGCGTCTCGGTGGACTGACGCCGCTTCAGGCCACCGTCACATCGCATCATAGGCCGCGACGATACCCGCCGCGGCCTGGCTTACGGCGTCGGCGGATTGGCCGGGCTGATACAGCGCGGTGCCGATGCCGAAGCCGGTGATGCCGGCGGCGCGCCATTCGGCGAAGTTCGATGGGCCTGCCCCGCCCACCGCATAGAGCGCAGTGTCCGCCGGCAGCACCGCGCGCATCGCCTTGATGCCGGCCGGACCGACCACCGAGCAGGGAAAGATCTTCAACCCGTCGGCGCCGGCAGCAAGCGCGGCAAAGCATTCCGACGGCGTCAACACGCCGGGCCATGATCGCAGTCTCGCCGCTTGGGTCGCCGCCACCACCTCGGCGTTGAAATTCGGCGACACGATGATAGTGCCGCCGGCGCTGGCGACGTCGCGCACCTGCTGCGCGGTCAGCACGGTGCCGGCGCCGATCGTCGCCACGTCGCCAAACGTCCTGGCGAGCTGTTCGATGGTGCGCAGCGGCTGCGGCGAGTTGAGCGGGATCTCGAGCGTGGTCAGCCCCGCCTCGATCAGTACGGCGCAGATCGCCTCGGCCTCCTCCGGCCGAATACCACGCAGAATACCGATGATGTGGCGCGTCATGACGCCTCCTTTGCGAGTTGCTGCCAGGCCGAGCGCAGGCCGCTCAACGTGACGAGGGTGGTATCGGCGATCGCGGGCGAGCGGCCCTGCGCGCGCAGCGCGTCGGCATAATGGCCGGACTGCGCGCCATTGCCGACGATGGTGACATCGGCGTCGCGCCAATAGGCCTGCGTCGCCGCCAGTTCGGCGCCGATCAACAGCCCGGACAGCCGCGCCCGCGCCGCCGCCGCCGGCAGGCCCGACAGCAGCGCTTCGGCGCGGACCGCGAACAGCCGGCCGGCGAAACCGCCGGGATCGGCGAGCGTGGCGCTGACGGCGCGGGCGAATTCGGCGTCATCCCAGCCCTCGCCATCCAGGCTGTGGCGCAGCACCGATTGACCGGCCAGCAGCGCGAACAGCTCGCCGGTCATGACGCTCTGGAATGCGACGATCTCGCCGCCCCGCACCCGCACCCATTTGGTATGGGTGCCCGGCAGGCAGAGCACGCCGTCAAAGCCGGGATTGTCGAGCAAAAGGCCGGCGATCTGGGTT
>NZ_JANXTC010000118.1:0-19214 GCF_025356345.1 Tardiphaga sp. | reverse complement strand
GCCGATCGCCGACGTGCTGTCGCTGATCGATTCAAAAAACCAGCAATTCTCGTTCGAGCCGATGAATACGTCCCGGCTGCTGGGGACGCAGGACATCGGAACTATCGGTGGCATGATCGCGGCTGGCCTCGCCGGGCCGCGCCGGATCCAGGCCGGCGGCGCCCGCGACCATCTGCTCGGCGCGCATGCGGTGTCGGGCTTTGGCGACAGTTTCAAGGCTGGCGGCCGGGTGGTGAAGAACGTCACCGGCTATGATCTGTGCAAGCTGCTGGCGGGCTCGTGGGGAACGCTGGCGGTCATGACCGAAGTGACGCTGAAGGTGATGCCGCGCGCGGAAAGCGAGCGCACGGTGCTGCTGCGCGGGCTCGACGACCTCGCCGCCAACCAGGCGATGACCGCGGCGCTGGGCTCGCCGTTCGACGTCTCCGGCGCGGCGCATCTCACCGGTTCGGCGCTGCGCACTACCCAAGGACCGCTTGGCGAACTCGCCGGTCCCGACCAGTCAGTGACGCTGTTGCGCCTCGAAGGCATCTCGGTCTCGGCCAAACACCGCGCGGCTTCGCTGGCGGCGGCACTGGCATCGTTCGGCGCCGCGGAGATTGTCGAGGACGCCGCCTCGGCGGCGCTGTGGGCGGGCATCCGCGACGTGGTGCCGTTTGCCGCCAGCGGGCCGCGCGCGCTGTGGCCGGTGTGGCGGATCGTCTGTCCGCCAGCGTCCGGTGGCGCGCTGGGGCAGGCCATTGCCAAGGCCTCGCAGGGCGAGGTGATCTATGATTGGGGCGGCGGCCTGATCTGGGCGGCGTTGCCGCCGTCCGCCGATGCCCAGACCGTGCCATTGCGCAAACTCGTCAATGCCGCCGGTGGCCATGCCACGCTGATCCGGGCGCCGGAGCTGGTGCGCCGCGCCGTCGATGTGTTCCATCCGCAGGCGGCGGGGCTGGCCGCGCTCGGCGAGCGGGTGCGGCACAGTTTTGATCCCCGCAACATTCTCAATCGCGGCCGGTTGTCGCGTGGAATCCTCGCATGAAAACCGACTTCAGCCTCGCCCAGCTCGCCAATCCGGACCTCGCCGAGGCCGACAAGATTTTGCGTGCCTGCGTGCATTGCGGGTTCTGCACCGCGACCTGCCCGACCTATGTGCTGCTGGGCGACGAACTCGATAGCCCGCGCGGCCGCATCTATCTGATCAAGGAGATGCTGGAGAAGGAGCAGGCGCCGACCAAAGAGGTCGTCAAGCATATCGATCGCTGCCTGTCCTGCCTGGCCTGCATGACGACATGCCCGTCCGGGGTGAACTACATGCATCTGGTCGACCAGGCCCGGGTCCGGATCGAGCGCGATTACACCCGGCCTTTTACCGAACGGATGCTGCGCGACGTGCTCGCCTGGGTGCTGCCGCGGCCCGGCCTGTTTCGCGCGGCGATGAAGCTCGCCGGGTTGGCCCGGCCGCTGGCGATGCTGCTGCCCTCGACAGCGCATCAGGCCAATCCCAACCTGCTCAGCCGGATCAAAGCGATGCTGCTGCTGGCGCCGAAAGCGCTGCCCGCACCGGGACCGGCCGGCGGCAGCGTGTTTCCGGCCGAGGGAACAAGGCGTGGCCGGGTGGCGTTGCTGCAGGGCTGCGCCCAGCAGGTGCTGGCGCCGCGAATCAACCAGGCGGCCATCCGGCTGCTGACCCGGCACGGCGTCGAAGTGGTGCTGGTACGGGACGAGCAGTGCTGCGGCGCGCTCACCCACCATCTCGGCCGCGATGACGATGCGCTGTCGTGGGCCCGCGCCAACATCGGCGTGTGGCTCGGCGAAGCCGATCGCGGCGGCCTCGACGCCATTCTGGTGACGACGTCCGGCTGCGGCACGGTGATCAAGGACTATGGTTTCATGCTGCGGGAGGACCGGGAATTCGCCGCGCCCGCGGCGATGGTGTCCGCGCTGGCGAAGGATATCAGCGAATATGTCAGCGGGCTGAATTGGCCTGCCGCGCAGCATCGCAGCGATCTTGTCATCGCCTATCATTCGGCGTGCTCGCTGCAGCATGGGCAGAAAATCACACAGGCGCCCAAAGAATTGCTTTCCAAGAATGGATTCGTAGTCAAAGATATAGCTGAGAGCCATTTGTGTTGCGGTTCGGCGGGAACGTACAACATTCTCCAGCCTGATATTGCGAGCCAGTTGCGTGATCGCAAGGTCGCCAATATCGCGATGATCAAGCCGGACATGATCGCTGCCGGCAATCTCGGCTGCATGGTGCAGCTCGCTGGCGGGACCTCGATCCCCGTCGTCCACACCATTGAGCTTCTCGATTGGGCGACAGGCGGTCCCCGGCCAGGATTGAACTGAACTAGATTGGCCCCGCGCTGGAGCGGACAACTTGAAACGCCTGATCCACCTCGATCGGCGCCAACAGGAGACCACGATGGCTAAAGGCAACAAGTCGAAGAAAGACAAGAAGGACAAGAAAAGCAAAAAGAAGCTGCTGCTGGCGGCGAAGGCTGTGAAGAAGTCCTCCAAGAAATCTCCGAAGAAAGCCCCCAAAGCTTCCAAAAAAGCGGCGGCAAAATCCGCCAAGAAATCCGCCAAAAAGGCGGTGACCAAGGCGCCGAAAAAGGTCGGAAAGAAAACAGCCAAGAAAACAGCCAAGAAAACAGACAAGAAAACAGACAAGAAAACAGACAAGAAAGCAGCCAAGAAAGCGACCAAGAAAGCCGTAACGAAGGCCGTCAAGAAATCGGTCAAGAAGCTGGCCCCGAAGTCCGCGAAGAAGGCTGTGAAGAAAACGGCACCGAAAGCCGGCGGCAAGGCGGTGCCGAACAAGGTCGTCAAGAAGCCCCGGGCCAGCAAGCCGGCGGGCGTTCCGGCAGAGTTGCTGATAACTAGCCCGGCGCCAGTCGTCCCGGAGGCGCCGCCTGTCGCGCTGCCGCCCAAGGCGCCCCGCAAGCCGCGGGCAGCCAAACCGAAGCCCGCGCCGGAAGCACCCGCCGCGACCGAAACACCGGTCTGGTCGTCGCCTGAGCTCGATCCGGCACCGGTCGAGGGGCATGGCACCGGGCACGAGACCGAGGTTGAAGCCCCGGATCACGACATGCTCGACCACGATCAACGGTAGCCCGTTCATCGAATCGTCGAGAAAGAACGAAAGGCCGCAACCCCGTTGCGGCCTTTCGTTTGCCATGTCGCCGGCGGTCGATTCGGTCGGGCCGCGATCCAATCCGTCGATTTGGCTCAAACGGCGGCCAATGGCCGCAAGATCACAGTCCGGAATGACGCAATTGTCGGATCTGCCGGCTTAATTCCGCCTGGTGGTATTTTTCGATCTTAAAGCGCGTCAGCAATGTGGTCAATATGCCACACCCTCAAGACAACTATTTCTGGATTGTGAAGTTCGCCTAATTAGACGGCAATTGCCAGTTTTTTTCACTTCACGATTGGTAAATTGCGCCTCAGAGTTGAGATGGGTTCAGAGTTTCGCAGCATCGACGTCTTCCGGACACGAAGCTGCTTTGTTTCAAATGCGATGGGGAATGTCATGAAGAAGGTAATTGTTACGGTCGCGGCAATGCTCGTAATTGGGGTGAGCTCGGCGTCGGCGGCCGACATGGCGGCCAAGATGTACAAGAAGGCACCGCCGATCGTTGCTTTCGACCCCTGGGACATCGCCTTCGGCAGCGCGATCATGAGCAATTACGTGTTCCGCGGTATCACCCAGTCGAACGGCCAGAAGGGCTCGGTCGCCGCCTATTTCGAACCGCGCTACAACATCACCAAGGACGTTCAGCTGTACGCCGGCGTTTCCGGTGAGAGCATCGCGTTCCCGAACCGCGCTTCGATGGAGCTCGATGGCTATTTCGGTATCCGTCCGACCTGGGGCGCCGCGGCCTTCGACTTCGGTTTCTTTTACTACGGCTATCCGGGCGGCCAGTGCTTCAACACCCCCGCGTTCTGCGGTGGCGATGTGAACGCTGTTCCGCTGCCCAACGGCAGCTTCGCCAAGAAGAACGCTAGCTTCTACGAAGGCTATGCCAAGCTCAACTATACCTTCAACGACTACTTCTCGCTCGGCGGCAACGCTTTCTACTCGCCGAACTTCCTGAACACCGGTGCCGAAGGCACCTACGCCTCGGTAACCGGCAAGGTCATCGCGCCGTCGACCTGGTTCGGTTCGACCGGCATCGGCTCCTATGTTTCGGGTGAATTTGGTCGCCAGTGGCTTGGAACATCTGATTCGTTCTACGGCACTCCTCAGTTCCCTCGCGGCATCAACTACGCTGACTATAACACCTGGAATATCGGCATCGGCTTCACTTACAAGGTATTCACGCTCGATCTGCGCTACTCGGACACCAACCTGTCCAAGGGTGATTGCAATGCGTTCACTTCGGACTTCACCGCTCCCGCTGCCGGTACAAATTTCACCGCGATCAATCCAAGCGGTGCTGGTTCCAGCTGGTGCGGCGCGACCGGCATCGTCAAGCTGTCGGCTGACCTGACCGCGATGACCAACCTGAAGTAAGTACTTCGATCCAGACCAAGGGGCGGCAGAGCAATCTGCCGCCCCTTTTCTGTTTGTGCCGCTGTGCAAGGAATCGGACGGGCGGCCGTTGAAAGTTGCTGCCACGATGCCGCATCCTCCCCGTCCGGGGCACCCGTCCTTCAATCCTGACGAATCCGGCTCCAAGTCTCTGATGTGACTCAGCTTCAAAAATCGAAAGCTTCAACTTCGTAGGGTGGCAAAGGCGCCCTTGCGCCGTGCCCACGCGTTTGCGACGCCGCATGAAGATGCCTCGCCGGGATTAGACTAGCGCGGTCGAGGCTTTGCCCATCCTGTAATTTCCGGAGCGGGATGATTTTACGTTGTTCGCAACCTCCGCCCCTCATTGCGAGGCGCCCTTGCGAGGAAGCAATCCAGTCTTCGCTTGCAGTTATCTGGATTGCTTCGCACCGGGACAGGTCGGCACAGCCGACTTGTCCCTGGCTCGCAATGACGGAGCGGGCACGGCGATACGACCTAACGACATCCTGCTCTAGACGGTCTCCGCCAGGGTGTAGCCGCTGCCCGATTTGACCAGCGCCACGCCGCGCTGATGAAACGCCTGCAGCGTGCTGCGATGACCGATCGAGACGATGGTGGTCGCCGGCAGCCTGTTTTCGATCAGCCGGTACAACGCGGCCTCGGATGGCTCGTCGAGCGACGCGGTGGCCTCGTCGAGGAACAGATATTGCGGCTGGTGCAGCAACGCGCGGGCGACGCCGAGGCGCTGCTGCTCGCCGAGCGACAGCATCCGGTTCCAGTGCGCATCCTCATCGAGTCGCGCGACCAGCGCCGGCAGTCCGACGGCGGTGACGGCTTCGGCGATGCGCTCGGCACCGAAGGCGCTGAACTCGGCCGGGTAGGCGATGGCGTCCTGCAGCGAGCCTACCGGGAAATACGGCCGTTGCGGCAGCATCATCAGCGTGGCCTCCGCCGGGATGGCGACCGAACCGGTGGCAAACGGCCAGATCCCGGCGATGGCGCGGAACAGCGTCGACTTGCCGGCGCCCGAAGGGCCGGTGAACAGGGTGCGCTCGCCGCCGCGGAAACGGAAATTGTCCGCCGCGACCAGCGGCGTCCCGTTCGGCAGGTTGACCTGGAGGTCTTTGAGGTCGATCGCGCCGTAGCCCGCCGGGGCGACGCGGACGATATCGGCCTTCGCGGTCAGCGTTTCGGCGCTGGCGATGGCCTGTTCGAAGCCGTCGAGGCGGGCGACGCCGGCCTGCCATTCGGCCAGCGTGCGATAGGCGGTGATGAAGAACGACAGCGCGTCCTGGACGCTGCTGAAGGCCGAGGCGGTCTGCATCATGCCGCCGAGCTGAACCTTTTCGGCGAAATAGGCTGGCGCCACCAGGATGTAGGGAAAGATCACCGAGGCCTGCGAGTAGCTGGCGGTGAAGGCGGTCAGCTTCTTGGTACGGCTCATGATGGAAAGCCAGTTGCCGACCACGCGCTGGAACCGGGTCGACAGCCGCAGCCGCTCGACCTGCTCGCCATGCAGCAGCGCGATCTGTTCGGCGTTTTCACGCGCCCGTACCAGGTTGAAGCGGAAGTCGGCTTCGAACTGTTGCTGCTGGAAATTTAGACCCATCAGCGGCTTGCCAATCAGATGCGTCAGCACCGTGCCGATCACGGCGTAGACCAGCGCGGCCCAGACCAGATAGCCGGGAATCGGAATGTCGCGGCCGAACAGGTGCAACGGCGCCGCGTCGGACAGCCCCCACAGGATCACGACAAAGGAGGCCAGCGTGACGACCGAACTCAACAGTCCGACGCCGAGCGACAGTGTGCGATCGACGAACAACTGGGTATCTTCCGCGATGCGCTGGTCCGGGTTGTCAGCGGCGTCGCCCTGCAGCTGCATCCGGTAATGGTTGGCGTGGGCCAGCCAGCCGCCGAGATAGCGCTCAGTCATCCAGCGCCGCCAGCGGATCTGCAGCCACTGGTTGAGGTAGAGCTGGTACACTTTCAGCGCGATGAAGATCGCCGCCAGCACCGAGAAATAGCCGATCTGATAGGTGAAGACGTCGAGGTTGCGTTCCTGCAGCGCGTTGTAGAACACGTTATTCCAGCGATTGAACAACACATTGAGAAACACCACCGCCAGCTCGATGGCGATCACCGCCGCCAGCAGGCCGCGCGCCACCCATTTGTCGTCGGAACGAAAATACGGGATCGCGATCCGCCACACGGTCGCGAGCGTCGAACGGATATTGTTCACAGGTGAGATCTCCGGAGCAGGGCGCGCGGCCGTCAAACAAGGCGGGAATGGGAATTTCTAGACTAAAGTCGCAGTTTTGATGTCCTGCACCGTCTTGTTGCCAAATGGTAATTTACCCTAGCATGGGCGCCACGGCGAGGGGCGGGGACCTTTCCCCATTCGCGCGGAAGTGAGCGCCGGTATGGCCGGGTTATCGCTGCTTTCGCGACGAGTGCAGTTCTCCTGCCACCACGCTCGCGCGTTCGAGCCCTCCACGCGGGCACCGGCGCCGCTCAGAAGCGTGGGGGAGAAATGCCATGTGGAATCAGGTCTACAATCCATTCGACAGTTCGGTGCTGTCGACCATCGCCGCGGCGATCCCCGTCGTCACGCTGCTGGTTCTGATCGCCTCGAACAAGGTCAAGGTGCACATCGCCGCGATCGTCGCGCTGGTGGTTGCGAACCTGGTCGCGATCTTCCTGTTCACGATGCCCGCTGGCCTGTCGGTGCGCGCGTCGCTGCTCGGCATCGTCACCGGCTTCTTCCCGATCGGCTGGATCGTGCTTAATGTCATCTTTCTCTATCAGTTGACGGTGAAGAAGGGCGTGTTCGAAACGCTGCAGACCACGATCGGCGGCGTCACCAATGATCGGCGGCTGCAGATCCTGCTGATCGCGTTTTCGTTCGGGGCGTTCTTCGAGGGCGCGTCCGGCTTCGGCACCCCGGTCGCGGTGACCGGCGCGATCCTGATCGGGCTCGGCTTCTCACCGCTGGCGGCGTCCGGCCTGTCGCTGATCGCCAACACCGCGCCGGTCGCCTATGGCGCGCTGGGCACCCCGATCGCCGGCCTCGCCAGCGTCACCGGTTTTGATCCGTTCATCCTCGGCGCCATGGTCGGACGGCAGTTGCCTTTGTTCTCGCTGATCGTGCCGTTCTGGGTGGTCTGGGCCTTCGCTGGCTACAAGGGCATGAAGGAAGTGTGGCCGGCGGTTCTGGTCACCGGCGTTTCCTTTGCCGTGCCGCAATTCCTGATCTCGAACTACATCAACCCGTGGATTGTCGATATCGGTGCCTCGCTGATCTCGATGGCCGCGCTGATTGGTTTTCTGAAAGTCTGGCAGCCGAAGACGATCTGGACCTCGGCGGCCTTGCGCACCCGCGACGATTCCATGATCGGACGGACGCCGGTTTCAACCAACAAGACGAAGCCGAGCACGGCGCAGGTGTGGGCGGCGCTGACGCCGTGGATCATCGTCTGCGTCGTGCTGCTGATCTGGGGCACCGACCTGTTCAAGAACGCCGTCAACCCGTGGGCCACCTGGCGCTACGCGGTGCCCGATCTCAATGGCGCGATCATGAAGGTGGCGCCGATCGTGACCAAGCCGACGCCGGAAGGCGCGGTTTTCGCCTTCACCTGGCTGTCCTATACCGGCAGCGGCATGCTGATCGCCGCGATCATTTCCGGCTTCATCATGGGCTACACGCCGCTCGGCCTGATGCTGGAATATGGCCGCACCATCCGGCTGTGCGCCTATTCGCTGATCACCATCTCGGCGATGCTGGCGATCGGTACGCTGACGCGGCTGTCCGGCATCGACGCCACGCTAGGCCTCGCTTTTGCCGCGACCGGGGTGCTGTACCCGTTCTTCGGTACCTTGCTCGGCTGGCTCGGCGTCGCATTGACTGGTTCGGATACCGCGTCGAATGTGCTGTTCGGCAATCTGCAGAAGATCACCTCGGAGCAACTCGGCCTGTCGCCGATCCTGATGAGCGCGGCCAATTCGTCGGGCGGCGTGATGGGCAAGATGATCGACGCGCAATCGATCGTGGTCGCCTCCACGGCGACCAATTGGTACGGCCATGAAGGCACCATCCTGCGCTTCGTGTTCAAGCACTCGATCGCGCTGGCCTGCCTGGTCGGCCTGTTCGTCATGCTGCAGGCCTATGTCTATCCATTCACGCTGATGGTTCTGAAATAGGCGCCGCGCCCGCGTGACGTATCCTGCGTCTCCGCAAGGTCGCGGAGGCGTCTTTTTGACGCCCGATTTGTGGGCGAAGTGGCATGAACCGTGCTCTGCGAGAGGCGTCGAGCGCGGTAACGACGATCCTTGAGAGTTCAGATGATTTCAGTGAAGACGATGCTGCGCGCCGGGCTGTTGGGCTCGGTGATGTTGTCCGGCCTCCCCGTTCAAGCCGCGGAGGAATTCCCGTTCGGTCTTGCCATGTCGCTCGACGCGGCTGCGCAGCCCGGCTCCAAGCGGGTGCCGAATCTCGATATCGGCGATGCCGGCGAGACCCTGATCGAATTGTGGTGCAAGGGCGGCAAGGGACAGTTTTCGGTGGCCGGCAATACGATTGTGTTCGTCGCCGGCGCGATGGAAGCGCGCAACTGTCCGGCGGCGCGGGCGCAGCAGGATGACGAGTTGCTGGCGACGCTCGGCGAGGCCACCAACTGGCGACGCCAGGGCGATGCCATCACCTTTGTCGGCGCGAAGTCGCTGCGGTTTAGGTTGAACACCAACTGAGAGTTGCCAGCGCGCAGTAGTCAAGTGCGGCCCGCTTATTCGTCGCGCCGTTCGTTCATGTGACAGGCGCCGCAATCGATACTTGATCAAAAAAATGATGCCGTGGCGCGCAGCGGCGCGTCGGCGCACGTCGATGTATCGCCACGTCGCGGCTGGTTTCCGGACAAGCCATGCTGGCCGCTTCAGCGCGGTTGATGCATCGTAAATCGAATACGGAAATACCACAGGATTGTCGTCTTGGTGCCCGATTCGCGCGCGAAATCATTGGCAATAGAAATGCATTCGTTCGCGGCGACGCGATTTAACTCGTTATTTGAGTGCTCACATGATTGCGGTGATGACGCTACTGCGTGCCGGCATGGTCCATCTGGCCGTGCTGTTTGGACTCGAGATGATGTTCGAGGCGATCCGCGAGCCGGTCCCGCCAAAGTCGATCACCGTAACGGTTCGCGACGCAGCCGAAACCCGCGTCGAGCCTTGGTGCAAGAGCGGCCTGGGTCAGCTGTCGGCGCGGGGAGTTGTGTTCATTACCGGCGCGACGGAAGCCCGCGATTGTCCGCCAACCCGTGCGCGGGACGGCAGCATGGTGGCTACGCTGGGCGATGGACCGAACTGGAAAAGCCAAAGCAGTCTGGCGACCGACTGGAAGAGCCCGACCGACGCCGTGACTTTCGTGGATATGAAATAAGCAGGTCGCTGTCCACGTCCTGAGTGCCGCCAGTTCGTGCGCCGCGTCGCGTAAAGCCCACCTCCCGCGAGGCGGGCGCGTCTGCAGGCGAGGCGAAGCCTTACTTCCAGCTCGTCTTGTCGGCATCCCAGCGCTGCGCCTTGAATTCGGCGGCGAGGGCGGCAACGGCGCCATTGTCGTCGCGCGGGTCGCTTTCCTCATCGGTGTTGGCGGTGTCGGCCAATGCCAGCTTGGCGCCGGAGGTCTCGTCGGCGGTCGCGACCGACGGCGTACTCACCCACAGGATGAGCTTGTCAGTGGCGCCCGGCCTGTCGTTGGCGACAATGGCGGTGATCTCCACGATCTCGGTCAGGTCGAGCGCGGGCAGCACCTGGCTGGGGCGCTTGAAGATCAGTTTCAGCCGGCCGGTCTCGTCGTCCCAGGCCGCGGTGGCGAATTTCGCCGACAGCGACTTCGCCATCACGCTGCTGACCGCGGCGGCGACCTTGTCGCGATTGATCTTGTCACCGTCGCGCCACTCCGCCGCCGCGAAGCGGATGGTGCGCTCCATGTCGACCGTGCCGCTGGTCCAGCCGGCGGCGGTGACCCCGGGATAGGTCCTTATCTTGGTCAGGAAAGCCGCGGCGCGTTCCGGATCGATGCTGAGGTTGATGACCTGCTCGCCGGCGCGCAGCGCGTCGCAGGACACGCTGAGGCTGCTCAGTGCCACTTCGACGCTCTGGCCGCGCAGCGTTCTCACGAACTCCAGCGCCGCGTCCAGCTTGATCTTGACGGCGATCGACTCCGGCGAAACCTCGGTGAAATCCTTCGGGGCCGCGACGATGCTTTCATCGCTCGACTGGTTATCCTGGAATTCCTTCTCGCTCTGGTCGGAATTGTCGGTCGATGTCACGTTGTTGGCGGTCTGGCCGACCAGGATCTGGCCCTTGAATTCGAAGGTGTCGCCGGTTGCGCGACGCGCCAGCTTGATGGTCACCGGCAGCTTGTCGATCTGGCTTTGCGTCGCCCCGGTCAGGGTCTGGCCGTTGACCGACAGGGTGGCAATGAATCGATCCTTGCGCTCGGAACCCTTCTCGGCGGGATAGCAGACATCCAGCGTCGCGGCGGTGACGGTCTTGCCCTGCCGGGTCTCGCGCAGGATGACGTCGGCATTGCCGTCCATCAGCCCGTCGATCGAGGTGAAATAGCGGGTCTCGGGGCCGACGACCTGGCTCTTCGGCGCCAGTTTCATCTGGGCTGAGGCCAGGTTCAGGGTCAGGACCGACGAGGAGGCGGCCAGACCGATCAGGCAGAGACGAAGCGCGCGCATTTCAAGCATCCTTGGGCGTCAATAACCGGGGTATCCTAGCGGCTTTTGCCGCCGGATTGAATCAGAACCGGTCCCGGGGCGAAAGATCATCAGGCAACGGTGATTTCGCAATGGACAAAAAAGAAGGCCGCCCGAGGGCGGCCTTCAATCGAACGCAGGCTGAAAAAGCGCTGGCTTAGAAGCCCATGCCCCCCATACCACCCATTCCGCCGCCGCCACCCGGCATGGCCGGAGCTGCTTCGCGCGGCAGTTCGGCCACCATGGCCTCGGTGGTCACCAACAGACCGGCGACCGAGGCCGCGTCCTGCAAGGCGGTGCGAACCACCTTGGCGGGGTCGATGATGCCCTTGGCGACCATGTCGACATATTCTTCGTTCTGGGCGTCAAAGCCGAACGTCTCGGACTTGTTTTCCAGGATCTTGCCGACCACGATCGAGCCCTCAACGCCGGCATTTTCGGCGATCTGGCGGATCGGGGCTTCCAGCGCCTTCAACACGATGTTGATACCGGCCTGGATGTCCGGGTTATCGTTGCTGATGCGACCGACGGCCTTCTTGGCGCGCAGCAGCGCGGTGCCGCCGCCCGGTACGATGCCTTCCTGGACAGCCGCGCGGGTGGCGTTGAGCGCGTCATCGACGCGGTCCTTCTTTTCTTTCACTTCGATCTCGGTGGCGCCGCCGACGCGAATGATCGCGACGCCGCCGGCCAGCTTGGCAACACGCTCCTGCAACTTCTCGCGGTCGTAGTCCGAGGTGGTTTCCTCGATCTGCGCCTTGATCTGGTTGACGCGAGCCTCGATGGCGGCCTTCTTGCCGGCACCGCTGACGATGGTGGTGTTTTCCTTGTCGATCACCACCTTCTTGGCGCGGCCGAGCATCGCCAGCGTGACGCTTTCCAGCTTCATGCCGAGATCTTCCGAGACCAGCTGGCCGCCGGTCAGGATCGCGATGTCTTCCAGCATCGCCTTGCGACGATCGCCGAAGCCCGGCGCCTTCACAGCGGCGACCTTGAGGCCGCCACGCAGACGGTTGACGACGAGGGTGGCGAGCGCCTCGCCTTCGACGTCCTCGGCGATGATCAGCAGCGGCTTGCCGCTCTGCACCACGGCTTCGAGCACCGGCAGCATGGCCTGCAGGCTGGAGACCTTCTTCTCGTAAAGCAGGACGTAGACGTCCTCGAGTTCGGCGGTCATCTTTTCGGCGTTGGTGACGAAGTATGGCGACAGATAGCCGCGGTCGAACTTCATGCCTTCGACGATGTCGACTTCGGTCTCGAGCGACTTGTTCTCTTCGACGGTGATGACGCCTTCATTACCGACCTTCTGCATCGCCTGGGCGATCATCTTGCCGATCGCGGCGTCGCCATTGGCGGAGATGGTGCCGACCTGGGCGACCTCGGCGGAGGAGACGACCGGCTTGGCGCGCTTGCCGATGTCCTTGATGACGGCGGCGACGGCGATGTCGATGCCGCGCTTCAGGTCCATCGGATTCATGCCGGCGGCGACCGACTTGGCGCCTTCACGGACGATCGCCTGCGCCAGCACCGTA
Organism: Tardiphaga sp.; assembly: GCF_025356345.1. Taxonomy (GTDB): domain Bacteria; phylum Pseudomonadota; class Alphaproteobacteria; order Rhizobiales; family Xanthobacteraceae; genus Tardiphaga. The sequence continues at coordinate 6,420 of NZ_JANXTC010000118.1, read as the reverse complement.
GCGGTGGTGGTGCCGTCGCCCGCGGTGTCGTTGGTCTTGGAAGCGACTTCGCGCAGCATCTGCGCGCCCATGTTCTCGAACTTGTCCTCGAGCTCGATCTCCTTGGCGACGGTGACACCGTCCTTGGTGATCCGCGGAGCGCCGTAGCTCTTCTCGATCACGACGTTGCGGCCCTTGGGGCCGAGCGTCACCTTGACGGCGTTGGCGAGAATGTCGACGCCGCGCAGCATGCGATCGCGCGCGTCTCCGGAGAATTTAACGTCCTTGGCGGCCATGATGGCTCCTATGATTTGGAATTGGGAGCCCCCCGCGGCTGTCATTGCGAGGAGCCGATGCGACGAAGTAATCCAGTCTTTCGTCACTAAGTCTAAGAACTGGATTGCCGCGTCGCTTCGCTCCTCGCAATGACGATACGAGGGGCCGTTTATCGAGATTGGTTAGTTCGTGACGCCCATGACGTCGGATTCCTTCATGATCAGGAGCTCCTCGCCATCGAGCTTGATCTCGGTGCCTGACCACTTGCCGAACAGGACCCGGTCACCAACCTTGATATCGATCGGGATCAGCTTGCCGGCCTCGTCGCGGCCGCCGGGACCGACCGACACCACTTCGCCCTCCTGGGGCTTTTCCTTGGCGCTGTCGGGGATGATAATGCCGCCCTTGGTCTTGGTCTCGGCATCGATGCGTTTGACGACGACGCGGTCATGCAGCGGACGGAATTTGGTCTTGGCCATGGACATTTCCCTGGTTCGGTTGAGGTTCGTGGTGGCGAGGCGATCAGTAAGCGGGGCGAGGCGACTGCGGCAACCCGCCACGCCCTTAGCAATCGCGCCCAAAGAGTGCTAAATGAGCGTCGGAGATATGGCCAGACGCAATTGCTGTCAAGCGAGGGCTTAAGGCCTTGGTGAGGCCAATATAGCATGATCTGGAAACCATATCGGCGTGGGGGCGTATTTTATACGACCTCATGCATCCGTGTTTTATACTGGGCTGCGAGATGGCGGCCAAAAGTCTGTGTTCAGGGGATGCTATGATCAGGTCACGCCACGTCCGCACGTTTACCCATCTGGCGATTGCCTCATCCCTGGCGATGATGCTCGGCGGTTGCGGGTCGTTCAACGGCTTCAGCGGTTTCGGGAACTCGGAGCCGACCGCTCCCGCGGAACCGCCGCCGGTGCCGGAAATGCCGGCTTCGATCCGTTCCGACGAAATTGTCGGACGCTGGGGCCTGGCCTCTTATATGAACCCGGCCGATCGCACCCGTACCGAAAACAACGCCCGCGGCCAGTGCAAGCAGCCCTATATCATCGGGGCCGGTCCGACTGGCGGCGTCATCATGCATCTCGCCGACGAGGCGACGCCGCAGGAACTTCGCCTCAAGGGAAGTCCGAGCGGCAAGAATTACATTGGCCCGATCGGCCCGGCCGGCGGTGAAAAGGATCGCGAGATCGTCTCGTTCGACGGTCGCGTGCTGGTGACGAAGTTCATCGATAAGGATGCCGCGGTTCGTTATGGCAACATGATCTACGTCCGCTGCGCACCCAAGGCTTAAGTAAGGTTCATTAGCCCGAAACGAAAACGGCGCGTCCCGCGGGACGCGCCGTTTTGGTTTGTCATTCCGGGGCGCGAGCGCGTCCGCGCCCCGGAATGACGGCGTCAGCGCTAGTCGAACAGAGCGTCGATATCGTCCTGCGAGGCATGGCCGATGTCGCCATTCAGCTTCGGGCCGTTGAGCAACTTGTCATCGCCTTCGCGGGTGTCAATGATCGGGGGCGCGTGTGCCTTGATGGCGTCGACGCCACCCCAGATCTCCATCATCTCCATGATGTGATTCTCGATGAACTTCATCGTGGTCATCACCTTGCTGATGCGCTGGCCGGTGAGATCCTGGAAGTTACAGGCCTCGAAGATCGCCACGACGCTGTCCCCGATCTCGTCCAGCAGCTGCTTTTGCTGGTCGACCGAGGACACCTTGCCGAGCGCGGTCGAGGCATTGTCGATGGCTTCGGCGGCGGTGAGAATCTGCTGGGTGGCTTCCTCGGTGCCGCCGACCACGGCGCCGAGTTCGCCGTTGACCTTGGCCATCTCGTCGCCTTCGAAGCTCTTGCCGTGCAGGACGGCAATTTCCTGCTTGGTGCGGGTAATGGCGTCGTGAATAAGGTCAAGTTCGATCTTGAGCTTTTCGCACTGCTCGATCTGGGCGCGGTAGGTCAGCAGCATGGCCTGAGCCTCGGCGACCTGCTGGTTGGTCGAGGCGTTGACTTCTTCCGAAACAGCGTTGCGACCCGGGGTCCCCATCTGGGTGCGGATCGCGCGCAGTTCCGACATGATCTCGTGGTGCATCGGCGCGGTCTCGCCGCTATCCACTTCGGCGGGAGCTGGCATGCCGGCAAAATTGACTTCTTCGATACGAAAACGCTTGCGACGAACAGACATCGAGTCCCCCAACATTCAAATAATGCTCCTTTGTACATCAAGCAGTTTAACGTGAAGTTCACGGCGCAACGTCGTCGGGTCGGACTGGTAGCACTACGCGCGCCCTCATTAACCAATCCCGCCGTGCGTTTATGAAAAATAAACGCTACCTGCGAGAACCGCGGCAATTGGCGACGTGGTGAATCCAGAAGCTCATTCTGTTTACCAAACGGAGGCGTTTCTTACCTTAAGTCAGAAACGTGCAAAGCGCTCCTCATGCGAGGAGTCGTACGACGAAACAGTGCAGAGTACGTCGATGTTCAAAAAATTCTCTCTCGTCTTCCTTGCCAGCGCGTCGTTCCTCGGTACTGAAATCCAGCAGGCCGCTGCGATCGATGGCGAACCGACCGTCTACTACGCAAACCAGGCGCCGCGTCCTATCATGCAGCGCACCGCCTATGCCGAGCGCCCGCGGATGGGCGGCGGTTTCATCGAATTCCTGTTCAGCGATAGTCCGTCGCCCGGCGGGCGCTATCAGCAGCAGCCTTACGATCCGTCCTACGAACCGCGGCGCGGATTGTTGCCGCAGCCGGATCCGCAGGGAATGCCGCAGCAGGAGGCGATTGATTCCGCGCGTCCCGGCATGGATCCGAAATACGAGCCGCAACTGGTCGACTATGCCGGCAAGGAAGGCGTCGGCACCATCGTGGTCGATACGCCCAACAAATTCCTGTTCCTGGTGCAGGGCGGTGGCCGCGCGATGCGCTATGGCATCGGCGTCGGCAAACCCGGCTTCACCTGGTCGGGCGTGAAGACGATCACCGCGAAGAAGGAATGGCCGGCGTGGACGCCACCGCCCGAAATGCTGGTGCGCCGTCCCGATCTGCCGCGGCACATGGAGGGCGGTCCGCAAAATCCGCTCGGGGCCCGTGCGATGTATCTCGGCTCGACGCTGTATCGCATCCATGGCTCCAACGAGCCCTGGACCATTGGCACCAACGTATCCTCGGGCTGCATCCGGATGCGCAACGAGGACGTCATCGACCTTTACGGCCGCGTCAATGTCGGCGCCCGGGTCATCGTGATCTGATCGCCCTCAGCCGGTTCCCCGGGCGCGATGCAATACGAAGTATTGCTTCGCAGAACCGGGGCCCCGGTCATCGACAGAAAACCGGGACACGCAGACAAACGGCCGCTCGTGAGAGCGGCCGTTTGTCTGTGACCGATGTCGGCGCCATCAGGCGTCGTCGGAATCCATGTCCATGTCGTCGTAATCGCCGTCGTCCTGATCCTGATCCTGGTCCTGGTCGGTATCGGCCTGGGCCTGGTCGAACGAGCCCGCGCGCTGGCCGGACGAGTTGCCGATATCGTTGACGCCGGCCTGCTTGCCGAGATCGCCTCCGGAGGAATCCGAACTCCACGGGCTCTTGCTCTCGCTGGCATTGGCGTTGTTACCAAAGCCCTGCTTGTTGCCGCCCATCATTCCGCCGAGGCTGTTCATCAGCAGCGAGCCACCGACCATGCCGGCCGCCGCGGCCGCGGCCGTGCCGAGGAACGAACCGCCGCGGCCCGGCTGGGGCTGTTGCTGCGGGGCATTGGGCTGCTGTCCATACTGGCCCTGACCGGGAGCCTGGCCGTAGCCCTGCTGCTGCGGCTGCCCGATCACCTGACCGGTATTCCAGGCAGGATGACTGGGTTCGCCGGGACGTACGCTCGGCACCGAACCGCGCGGCTGGTTCGAGTTCTGGCTCTGGCCGAACAACGTGTCGCGCATCGTATCGAGGAAGCCGCTGGCGGGCGCCGGCTCAGCCGTGCCACTGCCTTCCAGCTGGGTAATGCGGTCATGGGCGCGCTTCAGCGCCTCGTCCTGCAGCAGCACCGTCTGCACCAGCGCGTAGATGGCGTTGGGCGCGCGGCGCTGGCCGTCGGCAATGGCGTCGAGCGCATCGCGGTCGCGCGGCGCGGCTTCGACCTTGCTGAGTCGGTCAAAGAGATCGTCGACCAGCTGTCGTTCTTGCGGTGTCATGGCGTCCTCCGGCTTGCTTCGAGACGCGCTTGGTGAGCGCGTTGCAGATGTAAGGACGTTTCTTGTCGCAATAAGTGCCGTCCGGATTAAATTTCCGTATGCGGCAAATCGACCGGCAAGATCGCGTCGGGTCTATGCCGCCAGAGTCGCCCGCTGCGCATCGAGCAGGCGGGGAAACGCGTCGCTGGCGAGAAACGCATATTCGCGCGCGCGCTGGTCGGTGAACGGATCGAGGCTGATCAGCACATCATCGACATGGCCGGGATGGCACATGATCAGACCGCCGTCGGGCAGGCCGGCGAGAAAGCCGGCCATCAAGACACCGAAATCGGCCGTCTTGTTGAAGTCATAGGCGCCGGCAAATCCCGGATTGAAGGTGATGCCCTGGCGGCTGGCGCGCTTGCGAAAGCCGGCGCTCAGCGTATCGAGCAGCACGGCCTTTGGCATGTCGAGGCGCTGTGCCAGCGGGCGGATGCGACCGGACTGTCGCACCCAGGCGTTCGGTGCACCGGCCTTGACCGCGGCCAGGAAGGCATTGCGCACCTGCGGAAACGTCTGCACGTGCTGGTGACCGTCGACATAGTCCGGCGGACGTCCGAACAGTTTGGCAAAGGCTGCGATCTGCGCGGCCAGTTCAGCCCGGACCATTTCGGGATCAAGCCTTCGCAGCAGTCCGGCGCGCAGCATTTTTCCCAGCGGCAGGAATTGTTCATCGCGCAGCGGTCGGTAGTGCATCGTCACCGGATGGAATGGCGCCGTCAGCGTCGCGTGCAGGCCGATCGCGCAATGCGGACCTGTCGCCACGGCCTCCTGCAGCGCGCGGACGTCGTCGCGTCCGATCGCAGGCCCCACCACCATGACTGAAGTCGCGTTGAGGCGGCCGCGTTCGATCAGTTCGCGGATGCCGCGGTTGACGCCGGGGCTGATGCCGTAATCGTCGGCGCATAGCCAGATCCGGCGGGTGGCGTCGGTCATTCGGCGGCGGTCCGGTCGGTTGCGCTGCCCGCTTCGACCGGCGCGCGCTTGACGCTGTGCTCGGCGACGAAATAGATCGGCCGTGCCTTCAGCTCCGACAGGATCTTGCCGATATATTCGCCAACGATGCCGATCATCAGCAATTGCACGCCGCCAATGGTCATCAGCCCGACCATCAGCGAGGGATAGCCCGGCACCGACTTGCCCTCCCACCAGGTCTCCCACAGGATGTTGAGGCCGAACAGGAAGGCGCCGACGGCCAGCAGCAGGCCGAACATGCTGGCGAAACGCAGCGGCGCCACCGAGAAAGAAGTCAGGCCCTCGATCGACAGGCCGATCAGCTGGCGCGGATTGAACGAGGTCACGCCATGTGCGCGCGCCGCCGGCTCGTAGTCGACCCGTAGCTGCTTGAAGCCGATCCAGGTCGCCAGCCCCTTGAAAAAGCGGTTGCGCTCGGGCAGTTGCCGCAGCGCCGCCGCCGCGCGCGGCGACAGCAACCGGAAGTCGCCGGCGTCCTCGGGGATTTTCGCCCGCGCGCCCCAGTTGATCAGCATATAGAAGCCATGCACCGCCTGGCGGCGCAGGAAGCCTTCATCGTCGCGATGGGCCTTGGCGGTGTAGACCACGTCGTAGCCACCATCGATCCAGTGCCCGACCAGCGTTTCGACCAGCATCGGCGGATGCTGTCCGTCGCCGTCCATGAACAGCACCGCGCCTAAGGTTGCGTGGTCGAGTCCCGCCATCAGCGCGGCTTCCTTGCCGAAATTGCGCGACAGCGATACCACCTGTACATCGAGCGCGGTGGCACGCAGCCCGCCTGCGATCTTCAGCGTGGCGTCGGCGCTGCCATCATCGACATAGATGACCTCGCAGCTCAGCCCATGACGTGCCTTCAGCGTGGCGGCCAGCGCGTCCAGCCGGTCATGGAAAATCACCAGCCCGGGCGCCTCGTTGTAGAGCGGCACAACGATCGATAGCCCCCGTGCGGCGGCGGCGGCGGCGGT
>NZ_JANXTC010000091.1:0-3602 GCF_025356345.1 Tardiphaga sp. | reverse complement strand
GGCGAGACGCTGCTGGCGCTCGACGGCAAGACCTATACGCTGGATGCCAAGGCCTGCGTCATCGCCGACGACAATGGCGTGGAATCGCTGGCCGGCATCATGGGCGGCGAGGCGTCGGGCTGCTCCGAAGACACCGTCGACGTGCTGATCGAATCCGCGCTGTGGAACGAGATCAACATCGCCCAGACCGGTCGCCGGCTCGGCATCAATTCCGACGCCCGCTACCGCTTCGAGCGCGGCGTGGACCATAATTTCATGCTGCCCGGCCTGGAGCTCGCCACCAAGCTGGTGCTGGAGCTGTGCGGCGGAACGCCGTCGGAGATCATTGTCGTCGGCGAGGCCTTTGGCGAGGACCGCGTGATCGACTTCCCGGTGGCGGAAGTGAAGCGGCTCGCGGCCATCGACGTCCCGCTGATCGAAATGCGCCGCATTCTGGTGCATCTCGGCTTCATGATGGTCGGCAGCGGCCCGGTGGTGAAGGTCGCGATACCGTCATGGCGCAGCGACGTGCATGGCAAGGCTGATATCGTCGAAGAGATCATGCGCATTTTCGGCGTCGACAAGGTGCCGATGACGCCGTTCGATCGCGGCGATGCGCCGCGCAAACCGATCCTGACCCAGATCCAGCTGCGCACGAGGCGGGCCAAGCGCGCGCTGGCCGCGCGCGGCATGGTCGAGGCGGTGACCTGGTCGTTCATCTCGAAGCTGCATGCCGAGACCTTCGGCGGTGGCGCGCCGGAGCTGGCACTGGCCAATCCGATCGCCGCGGACCTCTCCGACATGCGGCCGAGCCTGCTGCCCGGGCTGATCGCCGCGGCGCAGGCCAATGCCGATCGCGGCTACGCCGATCTGGCGCTGTTCGAGGTCGGGCAAATCTTCAAGGGCGATCGCCCGCAGGACCAGTTCATCGCCGCTGCCGGCCTGCGCCATGGCCTGGCGTCGTCGAAGGGTATCGGCCGGCACTGGTCCGGCTCGGTCGCCGCCGATGCGCTGGACGCCAAGGCGGATGCCTTCGCCGTGCTGGCCGCGGCCGGCGCACCGATGCAGGCGCTGCAGATCGTGGCGGGCGGCGCCGCTTCAGGCGTTTCCTGGCTGCATCCCGGCCGCTCCGGCACCATCCAGATCGGCCCGCAGAACATTCTCGGTTATTTCGGCGAGTTGCATCCGCGCGCCGCGGAAGCGCTCGGCGCCGATGGTCCGCTGTTCGCCTTCGAAGTCATCCTCGATCGCATCCCCGACGCCAAGCAGAAGGCGACCCGCGCTAAGCCGCTGCTGGAGCTGTCCGCGTTCCAGCCGGTGTCGCGCGACTTCGCGTTCATCGTCGATCGCAACGTCAAGTCCGGCGACATCGTCCGCGCCGCGCAGAATGTCGACAAGAAGTTGATCAGCCAAGTGACGCTGTTCGACGTCTATCAAGGCAAGGGCATCGACGACGACAAGAAATCGGTGGCGATTGCCGTTACCATGCAGCCGCGTGAAAAGACCCTGACCGATCAGGACATCGAGGCGGCGGCGGCGAAGCTTGTCGCCGAGGTGACGAAGAAGACCGGTGGCGTGTTGCGGGGATGATGGCCACGCTCGGCCTCACCTCCTACGCCACCGCCTCGCTAGCCCTCCTCGTCGCCACCGCCTTCATCGCCGGCCTCGCGCGCGGTTTCTCGGGCTTCGGCTCCGCGCTGATCTTCATGCCGATCGCCAGCATGGTGGCCGGCGCGCAGGTCGCCGCGCCGCTATTGCTGGTGATCGATTTCCTGACGACCCTGACGCTGATTCCGGATGCGTATCGCAGGGCTGACCGGCGTGACGTCGCAATCATCTCGCTCGGCGCGCTGATCGGCGTGCCGCTCGGCACGATGATGCTGGCGTGGGGCAATCCGCTGGCGATCCGCTGGATCATCGTGGCGCTGATCGGTTCGATGCTGGTGCTGCTGGCCTGCGGCTGGCGCTATCCCGGCAAGCCGACCACGTCGGCGACGGTGGCGGTGGGCGGCGTCGCCGGCTTCTTCGGCGGGTTGGCGCAACTCGGCGGCCCGCCGGTGGTGATGTACTGGCTGCGCGACACCGCGGTAGCCGCCGTCACCCGCGCCAACATCATTTTGTATTTTGCGATCGCCGACGTCCTGATCATCATCAGCTATTCGATCGGAGGGCTGTGGACCTCAGCCATCCTCGGCCTCGCGGTGATCACCGGCCCACTGTTCGGCCTGGGCCTGTGGCTCGGCTCGAAACTGTTCGGCCGTGCCAGCAACGAGACCTTCCGCCGCATCTGCTACACGCTGATCGTGGTGTCCGCCCTGATCAGCCTGCCGCTGTTCGACGGGCTGTTTCGCTAGTCCCACCGCCTTCCTTGCGCGGCGCGCGGCCGCCGCGTTAGGGTTACCGCGACGCCAAGAAAATTAACCGGGAGAACACCATGGTCGATCGCCGACATCTGTTGAAGCTCGCGATCGGCAGTGCGGCCGCCCTGTCCGCACCAGCGGCACTGGCCGTGATGCCGGTGAAGCCGCGCACGCGCATCGTGTTTCTCGGCACCAAGGGCGGCCCCCGCGTCGGCGTCGGCGCCTCGAATCCGGCCAACCTCGTCGAAGTCAACGGCACGCCATTCGTCATCGACTGCGGCATGGGCGTCAGCCGGCAACTCGTCAATGCCGGCGTCTCGATCCCGTCGGTGAAGTATATCTTCATCAGCCATCACCATTCGGATCACAACCTCGAATATGGCAACCTGGCCTACAACGCTTGGGCGGCAGGACTTTCGACGCCGATTCATTCATTCGGCCCCAAGGGCATCGAGCAGATGACCAGGACCTATTGGGACCTCAACAGGTTCGATGTCGACACCCGGATCGAGGACGAGGGCCGGCCGGATCCGCGCCCGCTCCTGATCGCCAAGGATATTCTCGACGACGGCGTGGTGCTGCAGACGGCCGATGTAAAAGTCACCGCGTTCCGGACGCCGCATCCGCCCATCATCGACAGCTTCGCCTACAAATTCGAGACGCCGGACGGTACCATCGTTTTCTCCAGCGACACCGCCTACAATCCGAGGCTCGCCGAATTCGCCAAGGGCGCCGACGTACTGGTTCACGAGGCACTTTACGTCCCGGCAGTCGACAGGCTGGTGATCAAGACCAAAAATGGCGCGACGCTGAAGAAGCACCTGCTGGAGAGCCACACGACCACCGAAGACGTCGGCCGCATTGCAGCCGCCGCCGGCGTCAAGGTTCTGGTGCTCAGCCATTTCGTGCCGGGCGATCTCGACGTCACCGACGACGAATGGATGGCGGATGTGAAGAAGCATTTCTCCGGCAGGATCGTGGTGGCGAAAGACCTGATGCAGTTGATGTTGCCGGTCTAGCCGGCGAGCCATTCCAGCTATTCGGTCCCGCTTGAGCGCTGCCGCCGCTTCGACGCCCGCGCCGGCTTTTCCGGCACCGATTCCTTCAGCGCGCCGATCTTCTTCAGCGCCGCTTCGGCGGCGCGATCGCCACTTTCCCAGGCGCCGTCCACGGTGCCCGACAGCGTCTCATGGGTGGCCTCGCCAGCGAGAAACAAATTCCCCATCGGTTCAATCAATGTCCGGCGCGACGCCTGGCCGCCGG
>NZ_JANXTC010000088.1:0-13355 GCF_025356345.1 Tardiphaga sp. | reverse complement strand
CATCGACCGGCTGCCGGTCTGCATGAACACTTCGGCCGGCATGCCCGCGACAAGTTGCAACCCGGCGAGCTTGCGCCGCTCTTGCTCCGGCAGCGTCACCCGCACCGAAAAATACGCCGCGTTGGTCTGCTGGTCGTGGCTGGTATCGGCCGACACATAGGACACCTCGCCGATCAGTTGCGGCGTCACCCGCTGGTTGAAGGCGGAGAGCCGCACGAACGCCTTCTGGCCGGTCCGCACCTGATCGATATCGTTGGGCTGCAGCCGGGCTTCCACCAGCAGATTTTCGGAATCCGGCACGATCTGCAGCACGGTGTCGCCGGCACGAATCACCCCGCCGACCGTGTGCACGGCGAGCTGGTGCACCACTCCCGGGGTCGGTGCGCGCAACTCGATTCGGTCCAGCGTGTCGCGCGCGGCAATGCCGCGTTCCGACAGCTCCGCCTCCTTGCTCTGCGCCTCCCCCAGATCCTTCATCACTTCGGTCCGGAAATCCTGATCGGCCCGCACGATCTGCAACTGCGCCTCGCCGATCTTGGCCTTGGTCTCGGCCACCGCCGACAGCAATTGCCCACGCTCGCCCTCGATACGCGCGCGCTCGCGCTGCAACGTCGTCAGCCGCGTCAACGGCACCAGCCGCTTGTCGAACAATTCCTGCACGCCGGTGAGTTCGCCCGCGATCAGGTCGAGCTGCGCCACTTTCGAGGTCAGCTGCGCGTCGATGCCGGAAACCTCTTCGCCGAGCTGCACGATCCGGCTGTTCAGCAGTTCCTTCTGGCTCTCGCGCGCGCTGGCGCGAGCCTTGAACAGTGCCTGCTCCGAGGCCAGCAGCACCTGGAAATCCGCATCCGCCGAGCGCTTTTCCAGGGCCGGCGACAGCACCAGCGCCGGCAGCGAGCCGCGCTCGGCGAGCAGCCGCGCGATCCGCACCCGCGAATCGTCGAGCTGCTTGGCGACGACCTGAAGGCTGGCGCGGGCCTGCGTCGGATCGAGCCGCACCAGCAGGTCGCCGCTGCGAACCCGGGCGCCGTCACGCACGGCAATCTCTGCGACCACGCCACCGGTCGGATGCTGGACGGTCTTGACGTTGGATTCGACAACGAGATTGCCCGGCACCACAACGGCGCCAGCCAGGGGCATCAGCGTCGCCCAGCCGCCGATCGCGGTGCCGGCGACCAGCAGCACCCGCAACCCGCTGCGTAGTTCACCGTCGAACGATCGCCGGATCTCCGCCGCCGACGTTCCCTGCCGACCCGCGGCTCCCAGCGCAGCCGGATGTTGCTTGAACAGAAAGGACACGGCCTTGCCGATCTGCGAACCTCGCGCCGGCAGCATCGGACTCGCCAACGCGGCGCCGACCATTGCCGAAGCCGGTCGTGTTGCAACGGGTGGAATAGCGACGGCCTCGGCAAACTCGGTTAACGGCGGATCACTCCGTACAGAGGCGGCCGATACACGGATCTGCGACCGAGGCGGCGCGTCATCCTCCGCCGATCGCATGGCGCGGGTGATATCAAACGGTCTGGGCTCGAACGGCGTTGGCTCATAAGGCCTCTGCTCGTAAGGCTCCTGCCCATAAGGCTCCTGCCCAAAAGGCTTGGGCTGATGAGGCTTGGACTCGAACCGCCGAGGCGCAGCGTCCCCCCGCTTGGGCGGGCGCGCCTGAACCGGCGCCGCCGGCGCGCGCGCACGAGGCCCCGGCGCGACGGTCGACCGCTCGCGGACGGGTTGATCACTCGACAACGCCGCCGGGCCGAATCCAAAGTGCCGCAGCCAGACGTCGATGGCGCGAGCCATCTTTCGCGGCGCGGCCTTCTTTGCCCGCGGCTGCTTCGGAACAGCCGCGGCGGTGCGCCCCTTGCGTGGCGGCGGAGCCCGCTGTGGCGCGTCCTCGAATTCGAGCTCGAAGGCGTGACGCAGCCGTTGCAATTCCAGGATCAAGGCCTCGCCCTGCGGGCCCGCCTCGCCGCCGTGCTGTTCGCCGGCATATGCATTGGGCATTCGCGGGGAGATGGTTGATTCGAGTCGCTTCATGCCGGCACGCCTTCCATCGGCTCAACGGTGCGCACCGTCGGGGGCTTCACGCCGGCTGCGCCCGCTGCCGGATTTCCGGTGTTTCGTACGCGTGCAAAAATCTCCTCGCGCGGGCCGAACGCAATCGCTCTCCCCTCATAGAGCACCATCGCCATGTTGAGCGCCGACAGCGCGCTGGGTCGGTGCGAGATGACGATCACGATGCATTGGCTCTGGCGCAGGTACTGGATCGCGCGGTTCAACGCCGTCTCGCCTTCGGCATCGAGATTGGCATTGGGTTCGTCGAGCACGATCAGGAAAGGATCGCCATACACCGCGCGCGCCAGACCGACACGTTGCCGCTGGCCGGCCGACAGCGACATGCCGCCCTCGCCGATCCGTGTCGAATAGCCGTCAGGCAGCCGCAGGATGATGTCGTGAACACCGGCGATCTTGGCCGCTTTCAGGATGGCATCGGATGACATCGCGCCGTCGAAGCGGCTGATGTTTTCCGCCACGGTGCCGTCAAACAACGCGACATCCTGTGGCAGATAGCCGAGATAGCTGCCGAGATCATCGGCATTCCACTGATCGATTGCCGCGCCATCGAGGCGGACGACCCCGCTCTGCGCCGGCCAGATGCCGACCAGCGCCTTCGAGAGTGTGGTCTTGCCGGACGCACTGGCGCCGAGCAGCGCCAGTCCCATCCCGGCCTTCAGCGCAAAGCTGATGTCGGACACGATCGGCCTTGCGGCACCCGGGGGGGTGACGGTCACGCCCTGCACCACCAGGTCGCGGCTGGGACGTGGCAACACCACCCGCGGCGGCGCCGGGCACGCCGTCGCCTTGAGAATGTCGCGCAGCCGCGCGAGTCCCTGTCGCGCCGCGACCAGTTGCTTCCAGGTGCCGAGCGCCACTTCGACCGGCGCCAGCGCCCGCCCCATCATGATCGAGGACGCGATCATGATGCCGCCCGAGGCCCGGTCCGCGACCACCAGATAGGCGCCGATGCCGAGCATCGCCGATTGCAGCACATGGCGGAGTACCTTGGCCGCCGCGCCCAGATTGGCGTGGACGTCGGTGGCGCTGATGTTCTGACCGAGGTAGCGCTCATTGGCCTGCGACCAGCGTTCGGTCAGCCTCCCGGTCATGCCGAGCGCGCGAATTACTTCCGCGTTCAGCCGCGTGACGTCCGCCAGCACCTGCCGCTGCGCACTGCACTCCATGGCGGATTTTGCCGCGCCGCGCGACAGCCGTTCCGACAGCAACGTCATCGCGATGATACACAGCATTCCAATCACCGCCGTGGCGCCGATCGCCGGGTGAAACATGAACAGCGCGATCAGCGAGATCGGAATCCACGGCATGTCGAGGAAGGCCGTCGGCCCCATCCCCGACATGAACATGCGGATCTGGTCGAGATCGCGCAGCGGCTGTTGCATCTGCATCGGCTTGACGCCGCGCAGCGGCAGCGTGGCCAGCGCCAGATGAATCGATTCCTGCAGACCGGTATCGAACAACGTCGCTACGCGACTGAGCATGCGCGCGCGGAGCGCATCGAAATAGCCGAGGATCAGATAGGCCAGCAGCACCATCAGCGACAGGCCGATCAGCGTCGCGATGTTGCGGCCAGGAATGACCCGGTCATAGACCTGCAGCATATAAAGCGAACCAGACAGCATCAAAAGATTGATCACGCCGCTGAACACTGCGATGCCGCCCATCCGCAACACACTGGCACGAAGCCCCTGCGAAACCGGATCAGGTTCAATGGCGGTGTGATGGCTGCGCGGCGCGGCGCCGTCATGACTCTGAACTATACTCATGCGGGCTGGCGTCTCCACGAACGCAATATTTCTAATTGACATGCACCCTCGCGTCTCATGTCGACCATTTCTCGGCAACAATGTGATCGTTCTGAAAGCAATGTGAGGCAGCGCCTATCGTTCGCGCACCGGCGACGATCCGATCGAGGCCAAGGTCCTCGCGCATGAAAGATCAGACAGTCCATTGCTTTAAGTAACTTTCTTCAACTCCCGTCGCGGTTCGAAAACCAGGTCGGCGGAAATGTCGACCGGTCGTGATCGAGGCAGACGCATCCGGTTCATGATCGCCTTGCTTAAGTACACATTTGCCTCGTTGCGATCCGAATGACGCCACGAACGTCAACGATTTTGTGAACGTCGATGACGGCATGCCGAGTTGCGCCGTCGGTCGCGCCACTCAAAGCGGAGAAAATGTAATGGCTGCTTCTCACCATGCACATCACAATGGACATTCTGGCCATGGCGGCGACGCCGCGCCCGCCGCGCCGACCATGCCCGATGCTCCCGCGGCGCCTGCTACACCCGCTGCGCCCGTAGCGGCGTTCTCCGACCTCGGCGTGACGTTCAATGACGCGACACGCGCGATGGAGGGGGGACTTTGGCAGAATGCCGTCGAGGAAGGCGGCCAGGGTTTTGGCAGTATCGGACGCTACACCACCGACCTGACCAATGTGCAGACCGGCCTGCTTGCCGAAGTGAAGGCCGGGCAGTTCACCGGCGACACGCTGGCCCATGTCCAGACGGTGCTGGCGGATATCACCACCGCGCTGTCCGCCGCCACCGCCTCGGTCAATGGCGGCGGTGATTTCGGCAGTGTTGCCGCGGCGGAAACCGCGTTGCGCACCAGCCATCTCGATATCCTCACGGTTATCAACAATGATCCAGCGCTCGCCACGCTCGCCACGCAGAATGGCGCGACCGGATTTCTGGCGGCACCGACGGCCTTCGCCGACGGCGTCACCGCGGCGACCGCGCCGCATGCCAATCTCGCGGACATCGGCGCCATCTTCAACGACGCGGCGAGCCACATTCTCGGCGGCGTCAACAGCGGCAATGTCGATCTGCTGACCCATGATTTCACCACCATGGTCAGCGACATGCAGGCGCTGATGACCAACCAACCGGCGTTGTTCGGCGGCCTCACCGGCGTCCACGCCGAAACCGTGGTGCGGCAGCTGGATCTGGAACTAACCTATCTGGCGCAGGCCGGTATCAATCCCGACGCCGGCCGCGCCAGCAATGACAATCTGCTCGATATTATCGATATCGTTCAGGGCGATACCAACCTGGCCAATATGGCGTCGCAGGGCGGCGTGCACGGCTTCACCCCGTTCGGCGACGCGCTCGCGCCGACGCCGGCCTATGTCGACAACGCAGCGCAAACGACGTTCTGGGCGGACTTCATCGCGCAGTCGAATTCGATCGGTCAGCATGCGATCCAGGCCGTCGGTGCGCATGATGCCGCCGCGATCGCGACCGTGACCGCCGACCTGCAAAGCTTCGAGAAAACCGTCACGGATTTTGACGCGGCGCAAGGCGGCATTTTCCAGGCGCGGTTCGACAATGAACTGCTCGGCAACACCAGTACGCTCGGCGCGGAAGTCACCAAGATGCTGGAAGGATTGCAGACCGGTAACGCGGCGCTGGTTTCGGCCGCTGCCGAGGAAATGCATGCCAATGCGGCGGATGTCGGCGGCAACAACACGCCATCCACCGGCGGGACCTACAACGCGGATGGCCTGACCGCCGCGGATGTGCTGTCGACCGCCACTGCGGCCACGGCCGTTGCGGCCGCTACACCGGCCGCCGCGGCTACACCCGCTGCCGCTGCGACGGCACCGGCCGCCGCCACACCGGCGACGACCGACGCGGCTGCCCACAGTGCGGACCTCGCCGCCGGCGTCGATATGGGTCACGGGCATCTCGCCGAAATGGCCCACCATTTCCAGCACGTCTGGGGCTGACCTAAAATTCCGTCTCGGGCCACGGCCCGGCGCGGCCGTGAGATCGGATGCGGCGCGACATCAAGCAACACGCCGCATCCAGGACACAAGCATCGACCATCGCGCGACGCACATGGGGACGGCGCGATAGCTTCGGCGGCAGCCGCTACATCATATCTCGACGGGGTCGAATGAGAACACGCAAGACGGACTATGGGACGGTGGTCCTGCACTGGATTCTGGTGGCGGCTCTGGGGGTCGCCTTCATGACCGGCCTTCGGATCGCCACCGAGACGCCGGGGCGAGCCTGGATCAATCGTCTTGACGGCCTGCTGCCGCAACAGAGCGCCTGGACCCTGCATATGCAAGCCGGTGTCATCCTCGCCACGGTGACGGTGGCCTATATCATCTATCTTGTGAAATCCGGGCTGAAGCGCCGCGTCGAACTGGACGCCACCCGGTTGCAAAGCCTGCGGCGCGGCGGTTCGGCGCGGTGGGGGGCCTTCAACGTCATCCTGTACTGGGTGTTCTTTATCAGCATGCTGGTGCTGATCGTCACCGGCGGCTCTCTCTATCTTAGCTACAGTGCCGGCACCGATGCGTTGCTGCTGCACTGGTACGCGAGCTGGGTGCTGCCGGGATTTTTGCTACTGCATGTGCTCTCGCATTATGCCGCGGGCGGTGTCGCGCAGCTGCTCCGGATCATGCGGCCGGCGCCGCTGACCCGGCCGCCTGCCCCGCTAGACGCCGTTGAACTGATGCTGCTGCTGGTGGAACAGACCGCCGCCAACGAGACGCGGCTGCAGCCCGCCGAGCCGGAGCCCGAGCCACGGGATGCTTCGCGCCCATACGATCCTTTCGCTTCGGTACCGTCATCAGCTTCTTCGCCGCGCCTAGATATACACAATCGTCCACCGCCGCGACGATCTTCCATCGTACAGTCCAACCCGTTCGTGGTGGCCGCGGCCGTGGCACTGGCCAGCGGCGGCCTGCTGATCGCAGCGGACAGTGAAGCCACCGACACGCTTCACATTCATCGAATTCGCCGTATTGATATCCCGTTGATCGATGGCGACACCTCCGACAAGGCCTGGAGAACCGCCAAGCCGTTTTCGGTTGTGACCACCCATGGTGCGAATTTTGACGGCGGCGGCGAAACCCGGATCGACATCCGCGCCGTGCACGACGGATCGAACGCCTATTTCCTGTTTACCTGGAGCGATCCGACCCGCTCGCTGAAGCAGATGCCGCTGATCAAGACCGATATGGGATGGCAACTGCTTCATCCCGATGGAGCGAACGCCGACAGGCAACAGCTCTCCGAAGACAAATTATCCGTGTTGTTTACCCCCTCCAGCGGGGTGCTGGCCGGCGACAACACGTTCCATGCCGGACCGCGCCCGCTCGCCGGAGCGCCGGCAACCACGACAGGCCGCGGCCTGCATTACACCGGTGGCGGCTATGCCGACGTGTGGCTGTGGAAGGCGACCAGCAGCGGCCCAGTTGGCTGGATGGATGACATGCATTTCGGCCCGCCGCTCGAGGCGCCGCAACAGGTCAGCAACGCCACGCCGGCGTACCGCGGCGGCTTCGCGCCCGATCCCGGCAGCACCAATTATGCCGACAACTTCCTGCCGCTGGGCCACGCCGCCGACGACGACGATATGACGCTGACGCCGCGGCGGCTACCGAAGGACGTTGCCGCGACGACCTTCGCGCTGGGACAGATCGATGCCGACCCCAATCGGGGCGAGAGCGAGCGGGCGCGCTGGTACATGACCGAGGAAGATTCGGTGCCGTACGATCCCGAGCGCGATCGCCGCATTGCCAGGGGTACCGTGCTTCCCGGCGTCGTGGTCGCCGGAAACTACAGCGGCGATCGCGCTGACATCCGCTGCGCGGCGCGCTGGGCCTCTGGCTACTGGTCTCTGGAAGTAACGCGACGCCTCGATACCGGCAGCCAATATGACGTGCCGATCAAGAGTGGTGTCTCGATGCGCGTCGCCGCCTTCGACCATAGCCGTATCGAACATACGAGACACGTCCGACCCATCCGTCTGGAGCTTGAGTAACATGGCGAAGATCTGCAAAGTAACCTTCAACGACCAGTCCTTCTTTGCCAATTGCGGGGACCTGCTGCTGGATTCCGCGCTGATGAACGGCGTCGATATCCCGCATGATTGCCGCGCCGGCATCTGCGGCGCCTGCCGGGTCAATGTGGTGAAGGGCCAGGTCTATGGCGGCCAGGACAGCAACGAGGATGTCATCCACGCCTGCCAGGCCCGCGTGATTTCCGATCTCGAGATCGCCACCGAGGAAGTCCCGCCCATCGTGTCGACCACGGCGAAGCTCCGAAATCTCGGAAAGCTCGCCGCCGACGTCTTCGGCGCGCAGTTGGAAGTGCCCAAGCCGTTCGAATTCCTGCCGGGCCAGTATTGCAAGGTGCAGTTCCGCGGCTTCCCGGCCCGCTGCTACAGTCCGACCTTTCCGCTCGAAGGCGGCGCCAAGGACCGGTTGCTGAATTTCCACATCCGCACCGTCAAGGGCGGGATGGTGTCATCGGCGCTCGGCAAACAGATTACCGTCGGGCATCGCGTCAACATCACCGGCCCGCTTGGTACCGCCTATTTCCGGCCCGATCACCCAGGCCGCATGGTGCTGATTTCGAGTGGTACCGGCTTCGCCCCGATGTGGTCGGTCGCCGTGGCGGCGATCCGCGAACGGCCGACCCGCGAACTTGTATTCATCATTTCGTCGCGCTCGATGCGCGCGATGTACATGCATCGTGCGCTGGGCCGACTGGCGGCGTTTCCCAACGTCACCATCATCCCGGTCGTCTCCGAGCGGCAGACGGTATCCGACGTGATCCGCTGCGGTCGACCGACAGATTACATGCCGGAATTGCGGGATACCGACATCGTCTACACCGCCGGCGCGCCGGCGATGACCAAGACCATCGCCAACACGGCGCGGCTGGCCGGTGCCCGGTGCTACACGGACCCGTTCGTATCGGACCACTCGCCGCCGCTGCAGCCGTCCACGTCCTGGGTGGCGCAATGGTTCAGCGGCAAACGCGAGGTGGAGGCGTAACCGGATCTCCACTTGTCCCGGACGCAGCGCAGTGCGACGCCCCTTGCCGGCGTCGTGCGCTGCGGGGCCGGGACCGCGAAAGAGCTAAGGAGTTTAATGAGGTCCCGACTCGCGGAGCAGCGCAAGCGCGCCGCGCCGCGTCCGGGACCTGAACTACCGCTACCGCGTCGGGCGCTTGCGCTTGTGCGCGAAGGGATTGGCCTTTTCGCGCAGATTGATGCGGATCGGGGTGCCCGGCATGTCGAAGAACACACGGATACTGTTGACGAGGTAGCGCAGATAGGATTCCGGCACCGCGTCGGCGCGCGAGCAGAACACGATGAAGCTTGGCGGCCGCGCCTTCGCCTGGGTCGCATAATTCAGCTTGAGGCGGCGACCCGACACCGCCGGCGGCGGGTTGGCGTCGACCGCCTGCTCGAACCAGCGGTTCAGCGACGCCGTCGGCACGCGCCGGTTCCAGATGGCGTAGGAATCCTCGATCGCCTTCATCAGCTTCTCGACCCCCTCGCCCATCAGGCCGGAGATCGCCACGATCGGCACGCCCTTCACCTGCGGCAGCATCTGGTCCACGTCGGTGCGTAAATCCGCGACCAGACTGGCCTTCTGGCCCATCAGGTCCCATTTGTTGACCGCCACCACCAAGGCGCGGCCTTCGCGCTCGATCAGATTGGCGATCCGCAGGTCCTGCTCCTCGAACTTGGTCTGCGAATCCATCATCAGCACCACGACTTCGGCGAAACGGATCGCCCGCAGCGCGTCGGCGACCGACAGTTTTTCCAGCTTCTCCTCGATCCGCGAGCGGCGGCGCAGCCCGGCGGTGTCGAAGATGCGGAATTCGCGGCCCTTGAAATTGAGTTCGACCGAGATCGAGTCCCGTGTCGTGCCGGCTTCCGGCGAGGTCAGCAGCCGCTCCTCACCCAGCAGATAATTGATGGTGGTCGACTTGCCGGCATTGGGCCGGCCGACGATGGCAACCCGGATCGGTCGCTTGGCGATGTCTTCCTCGGACTCGATGATGTCGTCATCGTCGAAATCATCGACGTCGGCGGGTGGCTCCGGCATCAGGTCGCGCAGCGAATCATACAGGTCGCTGAGGCCCTCGCCGTGCTCGGCGGAGATCTGGATCGGCTCGCCCAATCCGAGCGCGTAGGATTCCATGGCGCCGACTTCACCATGTTTGCCCTCGGACTTGTTGGCGACCAGCACCACCGGCTTGTTGGCGCGGCGGGCGAAATCGGCAAAGGCGCGGTCGTTCGGGGTCAGGCCGGCACGGGCGTCGATCACGAACATCAGCGCGTCGGCGAGCCCGATCGCGGTCTCGGTCTGTTCCTGCATCCGCGCCGTCAGCGAACCCTTCGGACCCTCGTCGAGGCCGGCGGTATCGATCAGCGTGAATTCGAGGTCGCCGAGCTTGCCCTCGCCCTCGCGGCGATCGCGGGTGACGCCGGGCGTATCATCGACAAGCGCGAGCTTCTGCCCGACCAGACGGTTGAACAGCGTGGATTTGCCGACATTGGGTCGGCCGATAATGGCAATGGTGAAAGACATGCTGTTCCGTGCGCCCTTTAACGGACGCATGTCAATGCGATCAGCCGAAAACGGCTAACTCAGCGCGAGAAGGTGCCGGATTGCACCGGAGCCGGGAAGGCCGGGCTGCCCGGGGTGCCGGACTGCGCCGGCTCGGCGGGCGCTGCCGAAGAATCGGCCGGCGGTGCCGTGGTGCGGCGCCGGTTAATCTTGCGACCTTTCGGCTCGGCCGGCACGGCGACGGCAGCCCCCTCTTCGCCAATGGCAGCTTCGTCGGCGGCTGCGGGCGCCTCGGCGGCCGGCGCGTTGCGCACCGTGCCGACATTGACCCGTCCCTTCGACTTTGACTTGCTGGCTGTCGGCTCGGGCGCCGCGGCCGGAGCGGCGGCGATCGGCGGCTGCGCCGGCGGCTGCTCGGAATTGCCGCCGCGGTAGAGTTCCTTGGGCACGCCCTGCTGCAGGCCCGGGACGCCTTCCGGGAACACCGGCTTGCGGTCGCCGGGCAGCTTCTTCTTGGTGTCGAGGAAGTCCAGCAGATCGGCAGGGTCGAAGCTGGACATGCTGCCGCAGCCGGACAATGCGCTGCACAGCGCGATCAGGACAGCAGCGGAGACGAGGCGGTGCATCGGGCGCATGGACGGCTTCTCACTCAACTTTGTCGGGGTCAGCTTTTGGCGACAGGCGGCAACAGGGCCTGCAGCGCCTCGGCGCGGGTCCGCAGGCTGGCCGGGGTTTCGCCGTCATTGGCGATCATGTCCAGCCACTGTCGCGTGGCCACCGGGTTATTGGCACGCCAGGCCGACAGCGCCAGCAATTCGCGGGCGGAATGGCGGTAGGTGCCGGTGATGGTGGTCGCCGACTCGAGTCGCGGCAGCAGCGCATCATAGGCCGTGGTTTCCATCAGCAGCGCGCCGGCCCGAATCCTGGCCAGATCCTGTTCGGTGATGGCGACGCCGCGGTCGGCGGCGATCTCGTCATACATCTTCACGGCGGCGACGGGATCGCGCGCGGCGGCGGCGGCCGCGGCGCGCAGCCGCGCCAGAGTGCGGTAGCCGGCTGGCGCCTCGGCGGCGAGCTTGCTGAAAGCCGCTTCGGCTTCGGCATGCTTGCCCTGTTCGGACAGGTCGGCTGCGCGATCAAACGCCGCGCCGGCCTCGGCGGATTTCTTGCCCTCGAGATAGCTGTAGGCGCGCCAGCCGCCAACACCGACCACGATCAGAATCGCGACGGCCATGATCAGCAGCGAATAGCGGTCCCAAAGGTTCTTGAGCCGCTCGCGACGCAGGTCTTCATCAACTTCGTTAAAGAGTTCAGACACTTAAGGGCATCCCGTCAAAACTTGGCCGCGCTCGACCCCGAGCGGCGCCGGACCTGTGGCCCCGGCATGGCGGCGGCGATACCCTAGCGTTATGGCAGCCACAAGGCAAAGCCAGCGCGATCAAGGCGTTAACGCGACCGGCTCACCAGGCCCCGGAGCCAAGGATGGGCCTAGCCGCCGAAGCCGCCGCCCGAGCGCCCATTGGCATTTTCATTGGCGCTGTTGGAGCCGGAAGCCGAATTGCCATTGTTGCCGCCCAGAGCGGCATTGCCGCGACTCTGATCGAACGGGCTGGCGACCGGCCCCGGCCGCACGATGGGGGGCACCGGCTTGCGGTACTTCTTTCCCGATGCAGCCTCGGCCGCGCAGTTCCCGACGACGATGGCGGCGATGATCGCCGCTCCCAACTGAAATTTCATGGATCGCTCCTGACGTCTGGCGACAGTGTACACTGCGGAAGCCGGCAAATTCCTTCACGGCTGCGTTAGCGTCGATCAGCCCTTCGGCTTCACGCCGTAGACATGTTCCGGCCCCGGAAAGGCGCGGGAGCGAACATCGGTGGCGTAGCCTTCGATGGCGGCTTCGATCATCGGGCCGAGATTGCCGTAGCGCTTGACGAATTTCGGCACCCGGGCTGACAGGCCAAGCATGTCTTCCAGCACCAGCACCTGACCATCGCAAGCGACGGAAGCGCCGATGCCGATGGTCGGGATCGCAATGGTCTCGGTGATTTTTCGCGCCAGCGGCTCGGCGACCGCCTCGATTACCACCGCGAACGCGCCGGCCTGTGCCACGGCGATGGCATCGTTCTGAATCGGGCCACCCGCATTTTCGCCGTGAGCCAGCGCCTCGGCCTCGGCGCGGCCCTGCGAGCGGAACGAGCCCAGCGTGTTGATCGACTGCGGCGTGAGACCGATGTGGCCCATCACCGGAATGCCCCGCTCGGTGAGAAAGGCGATGGTCTCGGCCATCCGCGCGCCGCCTTCCAGCTTCACCGCGCCGCAATGCGTTTCCTTGAGAATCCGCGCGGCGGAATGAAACGCCTGCTCCTTCGAGGCCTCATAGGAGCCGAACGGCATGTCGACCACGACCAGTGCGAGCTGCGAGCCGCGCATCACCGCGCGGCCCTGCAGGATCATCATCTCCAGGGTCACGGGGATCGTGGTCTCGAAGCCGTGCATCACATTGCCGAGCGAGTCGCCGACCAGGATGACGTCGCAATAGCGATCGACCAGCGCCGCGGTATGCGCGTGATACGAGGTCAGCATCACGATCGGTTCGCCGTTCTTGCGCGCGAAAATATCCGGCGCCGTCTTGCGCCTGGTCGCTGACTGTACGGACATGTTCAAGCTCCGAAGACGGCGACGCCGATCACCACCGGATGAAACGCAAAGCCCAGCGCGAGATAGGCGACGATGCCGACCGCCACCGCGATGGCGTCATTGCCGACACCGCCGACCGCGATCGGCGGGCTGCCGGGGTCGGTGCGGCGCTTCAGCGAGATGCGGTCGATCACCGCCCAGGCCAGGAACGAGCCGAACAGGATGATCGAGCCGAGATCGCCATTGGCGAGAAGGTGCGCCAGCGCCCACCGCTTGACCGCGGTCAACATCGGATGTTTGACGGCCTTGTAGATGC
>NZ_JANXTC010000087.1:0-6701 GCF_025356345.1 Tardiphaga sp. | reverse complement strand
TCGACCGGACGGTCGAGCCGCGGCAGGCTGTCGAGCAGCGCGCGCGTATAGGGATGCTCGGCGTGCTTGAGGTCGCGCGCCGGAATGTCCTCGACGATGCGGCCGGCATACATCACCAGCACGCGGTCGCAGAAGTCAGCGACCAGGTTGAGATCGTGGCTGATGAACATCAGCCCGGCGCCGCGCCGGCTGACCAGCTCATCGAGAATGGTCAGCACCTGGCGCCGCACGGTGACGTCTAGCGCCGAGGTCGGCTCGTCAGCGATGATCAGGTCCGGCTCCAGTATCAGCATCATCGCAATCATGATGCGCTGGCCCATGCCGCCGGACACTTCATGCGGCAGTAATTCGAACACCCGTTGGGGATTGCGGATATTGACCGCCTCCAGCATCGCCATCGCCTTGTCGCGCGCCTCGGCCTTGCTCGACGGCGTATGCACGCGGTAGGCCTCGACGATCTGGTGACCAACCCGCATCAACGGGTTCAGCGAGAATTTCGGATCCTGCAGGATCATCGAGATGCGCTTGCCGCGGATCTTGCGCATCTCCGGCTCGGTGGCGGCGAGCAGGTCGATACCATCGAAGTTGAGCGTCTTTGCCGTGATCTGCGCGCCCTTCGGCGTCAGCCGCAGGATCGAGCGGCCGGTCTGCGACTTGCCCGATCCGGATTCGCCGACGATGCCGACCTTCTCACGGCCGACCGTGAACGAAATCCCGCGCACCGCGTGCGTGACGTTACGCCCGCCATGGAACGAGATGTTGAGGTCCTCGACCTGCAGCAGCGGCTCAACCATGACGCGGATCCATCATGTCACGCAGCCCGTCGCCGAGCAGGTTGAAGGCGAGGCTGACCGTCAGGATGGCGGTGCCCGGAATCGCCGCGATCAGGCCGTTGGTGAAAATGAACTCGCGTGCCGACGACAGCATGGTGCCCCATTCCGGGCTCGGCGGCTGCGCGCCGAGCCCGAGAAAACCGAGACCGGCGGCGGTAAGGATGATCGCGGCCATGTTCAACGTGACCCGCACGATCACCGACGGGATGCACATCGGCATGATGTGATTGAAGATGATCCGCAGGCTCGATGCCTTCTGCAATCGCACCGCGGCAATGTAATCCGACTTGCGGATCGACAGCGTCTCGGCGCGGGCCAGCCGCGCGATCGGCGGCCACGCCGCCAGCGAGATCGCGATGATCGCGTTCTCGATGCCGGGACCAAGCGCGGCCACGAAGGCGAGCGCCAGAATGAGACTTGGAAACGCCAGAAATACATCGACGATCCGCATCAACACGGTATCGACCCAGCCACCGAGATAGCCCGCCGTGGTGCCTACCAGCAGGCCGATCGGCGCGGCGATAACCGCCGTCAGCCCGGCGATGTACAGCGTGATCCGGGCGCCGAACACCAGCCGGCTGAATACGTCGCGGCCGAGTTCGTCGGTGCCGAGCCAGTGAATGGCGGATGGTTTCTGCAGCCGGATCGACAGGTCCTGGGCGAAGATGTCGTGGTTGGCGACCCACGGCGCGAAAACCGCCAGCAGCGTCACCACCAGGATGACGGTGCCGCCGAACATCACCGACGGGTTGGAGCGCAGCGCTCGCCAGGACAGCCACAATTGCTGCGCCCGCGCCTGCCATGATGAGGTTGGGACCGGCGCCCTGAGCCAGGCCGATAGCGAAATCGAACGGACATCGTCTGCCATGGTTGCCTCAGCGAGTTCGGGGATCGAAGACCCGGTACAGCAGGTCGCAGACGATGTTGAGGCCGATAAAGATCACGCCGATCAGGATGGTGCAGCCCACCACCGCATTCATGTCGCCGGCCAGCAGCGCATTGGTGAGATAGCGGCCGAAGCCGGGCCAGGCGAACACCGTTTCGGTCAGCACCGCGCCTTCCAGCAGAAAAGCGTAGGACAGCGCCACCACGGTGATGACCTGCACCGCGACATTGCGGAAGGCGTGGACCCAGACTGTACGCGACCAGGACAGCCCCTTGACGCGGGCGGTGACGACATATTCCTGGCCGAGCTGCTCGATCATGAAGCTGCGGGTCATACGGCTGATATAGGTCAGCGCACTGAAGCCGAGGATCGAGGCCGGCAGCACGATATGACCGAACACGTCCTTGAACAGCGCCCAGTCTCCCGTCAGCGCGGCGTCGATCATATAGAAGCCGGTGCGCGGCTCGAGGTCGAGCTCGTACATGGTGTCGATACGGCCAGGCCCGCCGACCCAGCCCAGCGTGGCATAGAACAGCGACAGGCCCATCAGGCCGAGCCAGAAATGCGGCGTCGAATAGCCGAGCAGGCCAACGAAGCGCACGAGATGATCGAGCGGCGAACCGCGGTACATCGCCGACAGCACACCAGCGGGAACGCCGAGCCCGGTGCCGATCAGGATCGCGACGCTGGCCAGTTCAAGAGTCGCCGGGAACACCCGGATGATGTCGGTAGCGACCGGCCGGCCGGTGGTCAGAGCGTTGCCGAAGTCGAACTGGACGAGGTGGCCGAGATAGACCGCGAATTGCTTCCACAGCGGCTGGTCGAGGCCGAGCTGCTTGTACATCGCCAGATAGGCGTCATGGGTGGCGTTGGGACCGAGCACGGCGATCACCGGATCGAGCGGCAGCAGATGACCGATGAAGAAGGTTAGCGCCGCCAGCCCGATCAGCGTTGTCACCACCGAGACCGCGCCATTGCCGAGCGACCGCGCCAGAGTCAAAAGGCGCCGCCGGCGGTCCGACCTCCGGGGATGCCGCGACGCCATGCTGGCTGCATCGGTCATGATGCCACTATTTGCTGGCGGGGGCGTAATAGGTGCGAAAACCGTTCCAAGTCCAGTTCTTCACATCGTTGCGGATGGCAGCGATGTTGTACATCTGGAACATGATCGCGAACGGCCCCTTCGCCATCGCATCCCTCTGCAACTCGGCATACAGCGCATTGCGCTTGGCGACGTCGGGCTCGAGCAGCGCGACATCGACCTTTTCGTTCAACTCCTTCGACTGGAAGCCGGTACGCCAAACCGGAATCTGGGTGAGCTTGGCTTCCGGGCGGCTGTCGGGATTATAGACCAGCCGCGAGGCGTTGCCGTGCGCGTCCGGGACGCTGGTCTGCCAGGCCTGCATCGCGCTCTGATAGTCGCGACCGCGCACCTTGGCGAAAAGCTGCGCGTTCGACATCCGCTCCAGCGTCAGCTTGACGCCGACGCGGGCCGCGTTCTGCTGCACGCTCTGCGCCAGCGGCGCGGAATGCTGCAGCGTTCCGAAAATCAGTTTTGCGGTGAAGCCGTCGGCATAACCCGCTTCGGTCAAGAGCGCCTTGGCCTTGTCGAGGTCAAGCTTGAACGGCTGCCCCTCGCTCTCGTCCAGCGCACCGACAGCGCCGATCTGGGCGAAGCTGGCGCGCGGTACGCCGAGATTGGTCATCACCGTCTTGGCCAGGCCGTCATAGTCGATCAGGTAGCGCATCGCGAGGCGTACCTTTTCATTGCCGAACGGGCCTTCGGTGGTGTTGAAGGTCCAGAAGAACAGTTGCGGCTTCAGCACCTTCGCGATGGTGACGTCCTTCGACGTCTCGAAATCCTTGAGATCTTCCGGTGTCAGGTCGCGCGCCACGTCGACATCGCCCTGCCCCAGCATCAGCCGCTGCGTACCGGCCTCGGCCACATGCTTGATCAGCACGCGCTTGATCGCCGGCTTCACGCCCCAGTAATTGTCATTGGCCTGCAGCAACACGGATTCGCTGGCGTTCCACTGCGCCAGCCGGTACGGGCCGATACATTCGGTATGGGTGGCGAGGTACTTGTTACCCATGTCGCCATTGAGCTGATTGGCCATCAGGACCTTGATGTCCATCGCCGCGCTGACGCGGTTGGCGCCGATCGCCTGCATCACCAGTGTCGTCGGATAGGCCTTGTCGAAGGTCAGCACGACCGTTGCGTCATCGGGCGCGGTGATGCGCTGGTCGACGTTGTCCTTCGTAAAACCGTATTCGGTTAAAGTGGTGGCATTGCCGGAGCCGAGCTTGACCACGCGCTGCATGCTCTGCGCGACGTCCTGCGCGGTGGCGATATTGCCCGACGGGAATTTGGCGCCGTTGCGGATCTTGAAGGTGATGGTCTGGCGATCCGGTGACACCGTCCAGCTTTCGGCGAATAGCGGAACGATCTTGCGCTCGTCGGCCGGATCGAAATCGACCAGGCTGTCACAGGTATTTTGCAGGATTTCGTTGGTGACGACCTCGCCGACCTGGGCGGGATCGAAGGTCGAGATGGCGTCAATGTTCCAGGCCATCACCAGCGCGGTCTTCGGCGTCGCCGCCTGCATCGCGGTCGCCGACAGCAACAGCCAGGAAACCACGCCAAGGTTGAGCAGCGGGCGATGCCACGTTTGATTGGCCGCGGCGACGAGGAGACGGTGATCAGACATGGTTGCGATCCTTCTGGTGAAACTCGTCGACACCGGCCGACAGTTCAGCGTCGCAACCGCGGCGCCTAGATGACGGGACGCGGCTGCAGCGGCGGATTAATTTCGGGCGGGATCGGACAGATGTAGGGCGTCGCCGCGGTACGCGCGCGAATGTCAGCCCTCGCGCGGTCGATCAGGCTGCTATCAGTCAGCGCCTCAACGGCAGTGGCCGCCATGATCTTGGCGGCATGCACCATGCCCTTATGGGCGGCCGGCGACTTGCCTTGCGCGACGATCTGCCAGGAATGGCCGGGCGTGCCGATCGCATGGGTGGCGACGCGGGCTTCCACGGTCGGCACTACCCAGCTGACGTCGGCGACGTCGGTCGAGCCGATCATCGGCTCGCCCTTGGCGTCGAACGGCACGACAAAATCGCACAACGGCGTATCATCGCGCCGCGGCAGCCCGACCCGCAGATAGTCGCTCTGGATGTCCTCGTCGGACAGCGTCTTCTGGATGTCGGCGGCGAACGCCCGGTCGGCGTCGTCGAACAGCACCGGGCCCAGCCGCTGCATCGCGTCGTTCATCGCCGCTTCGAGCGGGGTATTGCCGAGCTTGTTGGAGACCGCGCTGATGACGGTCATTTTCACGGTGGTCTCGGTCATCAGCGCCGCGCCCTCGGCGACTTTCTTGACCCGTTCGTTGAGCGCGAACATGCCGCGCAGATCGCGCGAGCGGACGGCGTAGCGGACTTTCGCCGAAGCCTGCACCACATTGGGCGCGATGCCGCCGGAATCGAGCATGGCGTAGTGAATGCGCGCATCCGCGGGCATGTGCTCGCGCATGTAATTGACACCGACATTCATCAGTTCGACCGCGTCGAGCGCGGAGCGGCCGAGATGCGGCGCGACCGCGGCATGGCTGGCGCGGCCGGTGAACTGGAAATCCATCCGCGTATTGGCCAGCGACATGGCTTCATCGACCCGGGTCATCGCCGCCGGATGCCAGGTGATGGCAATGTCGACGCCGTCGAATTCGCCAGCGCGGACCATGAACGACTTGGCGGCGCCGCCCTCCTCGGCCGGACAGCCATAATAGCGCACGCGGCCGGGCGTTCCGGTCGCGGCGAGCCAGTCCTTGATCGCGGTGGCGGCGAGCATCGCCGCCGAGCCAAGCAGATTGTGACCGCAGCCATGGCCGTGTCCGCCCGCCACCACTTCCTTGTGCTCGGCGATGCCGGCGACCTGACTGAGGCCGGGCAGCGCGTCATATTCGCCGAGGATGGCGATGATCGGCCCGCCTTCGCCGGCCTCGCCCATCACCGCGGTCGGAATGCCGGCGAGATTCTCCTTCACGCGAAACCCGAGGCCGGTCAGCATCCCGGTGTGCTCGGCCACCGATTTGTATTCGGTATAGGCGATCTCCGGAATCTCCCAGATCCGGTCCGCGAGCGCCTCGAATTCCGGCCGGTGGTTATCGACAAGCTGCCAGATCTGGTCCGAATTGCGCATGGGGCTCTCATTGTTCGATGGGGTCATCGGCTCGAGCCAGCTTGCCTGCGCTCCGCCGTCGACCGCGTTGCGACAAGCATAAGCGGCCCGACTTCAGCGACACCAGTTCATTGTCAGTTCGATTCTATGCGCGATCGGAATAGTTCGGAGACGGGGCATCGGCATGGAATTGCCACGCGCTGATTGCCCGCTGAAGCTGCAGGGCAACGAGGCTGATGAAGATCAATGAGGCATAAAATACGGCAGGTAACGCTTAAAGCGAAGCCCTGACTGGGCCGGCAAAACCGTGCCGAAGATAAATGGTGCGCCACTCAGAATAAAACCGCGAACACGTATGTGATTGAAGTTGCGATATAATTTCGGTCCGAGGTTTGCCTCCATTCAGCGTTGGTCGGCCCTAGCATTACAGTTACGCTTTCTGAAGATTTCTGAATCCATGGGCAACCATGATTCGAAGATCGTGGACGCAGACAGCGTCGATTGAAGAAACGCTTGGATTATTGGCTGCGTCGCTTCATGAGGTGAAGAAGCGGATACGTCCGTTGTTCGGGTAAGAACGTGTTGCGAGGAACGCAGGCCTATTTCTGGAGGGTCTGCTGGGCGATGAGCAACGCAAGACCGGTTGGATGCGCGCGGAGGCAGCTGGTGATCCTGGTCCATGGCGGCAGCAGGCGATCCTGGGTCGCAGGGATCGGGATGCTGATGCCTTGCGCGATATCGTGCGCGACTATGTCATTGAGCATTTGGCAGATGACGATGCTGTTCTCGTCATCGACGAGACCGG
>NZ_JANXTC010000069.1:0-16509 GCF_025356345.1 Tardiphaga sp. | reverse complement strand
GCTGCGGAAGCGCGATGAGCGATCGACCAGGAAGCTGCGCGATCGCGAGGGCTTCGGCGAGACCTCGGTCCGCAACCTGTTTGGCGCGATCGACGCCCGGCGCAGGATCGAGCTCAACCGGCTGATCTTCGCGCTTGGCATTCGCCACATTGGCGAAGGCAATGCCAAACTGCTGGCGCGGCACTATGGAAGCTTCGAAGCGTTTCGGGATGCGATGCTGGCGGCCACGGCCGGACAGCGCGGGCCGGAAAACACCTCGGAGGCCTATCAGTATCTCAACAATATCGGCGGCGTCGGCGAGATCGTCGCCGATGCCCTGGTCGAGTTCTTCGCCGAGGCGCGCAACGTCAAGGCGCTGGGCGAGTTGCTGGACGAGATCGAGGTGCTGCCGGTTGAGCAAGCCAAGAGCGACACCGCCATCGCCGGCAAGACAGTGGTGTTCACGGGCTCGCTGACCAAGTTTACCCGTGACGAAGCAAAGGCCGCCGCCGAGCGGCTCGGCGCCAAGGTGGCGGGCTCGGTGTCGAAGAAGACGGATTATCTTGTCGCCGGCGAGGATGCCGGCTCGAAGCTGAAGAAGGCAACGGAGCTTGGCGTCAAGGTATTGACCGAGGATGAATGGCTGGCGTTGATCGAAGGGTGATCCGAGCGTCACTCTGTCCCGCAAGGAAAAGAGCGATCAGGCCACAACTACAATAACCCGGTCTCTTCGCCTTCGGCTTCCTCGATCATCCGCTTGGTCGCGACGATTCCGCCGCGCGGCACCAGAAAGATCATCGCCGCGGCGCAGCCGCATGACAGCAGCACCAGCGCGATGTTGAGCGGCACCGGCGTGGTGAAATGGCCGCCCAGATAGGCGCCGAATTGCGAGCACAGCGAGCCAAGCCCCATCTGCAGGAAGCCCATCATGCCCGAGGTTGCGCCCGCCGCCTGCGGACGGATGCTGAGCGCGCCGGCCGCTGAATTCGACATCACGAAGGCATTGCCGAACATCACGATCATATGGGTCAGAAACAGCCAGGCCGGCATCTGGTTGAGACCTGCCAGGCCCCACACCACGTTGAGCAGGGCGCCGCCGAACTGCAAAGCCAGGCCGAACCAGATCAGCTGCTCCAGCCCACGCCGTGGCGCCAGCCGGACGCAGAACACATTGCCCATCAGGTAGCCGAAGCCGGTGCAGGCGAACCAGGCGCCATATTCGGCGCTGCTGCGGCCCATCTGATTGACCACGACATAGGGACCACCGCCGGCAAAGGTGAAGATGATCCACGATGACCCGACATAGCACAGCAGATAGCCGAGGAACGTCCGGCTGCGCAGCAACACTTTCGCGTCGGCCATAAAGCCGCCGCCACCGCTTTCAGTCGCGATGCGCCAGCGGGTTTCCGGCAGCAGGATCAGGATCGCCAGCGTGACGATGACCGAGGCTCCGGTGATGACGTAGAAGATCGAGCGCCAGCCGAAGCCGATTTCCAGGAGGCCACCCGCCAGCGGACTAAGCATCTGCGCGATCATCATGACCGCGATCACCAGGCTGATCATCGCGCCGACGCGTTCGCGCGGGTAAAGATCGCGGATGATGGCGCGGCTCATCACCATGCCGGTGGCGCCGCCGAGCGCCTGGAAAAAGCGCGCCGCGATCAGCTGCGGCAGCGTGAAGGCGAAGCTGCTGGCAATGCCGGCGATCACCATCAGGCCAAGCCCGGCCAGCAGCACCGGCCGGCGGCCAAAACGGTCCGACAGCGGCCCCATGATCAGCTGCGAGAACGCCAGCCCGACCATATACAGCGACACCGTCATCTGCGCGATCGAGATGTCGGCGCCGAAGGTGCGGGCTAGCTCCGGCAGCGCCGGTACCAGCATGTACAGCGAGATCGGCGCTATGCCGGTCATGGCAACGAGCAGCAGCAGCATCACCCGCGATTTGGAATGGTCGACGGCGTCGAGGACGGCGGCGGGCGGGCTGAAATTCACCGGATGATAGTTCTTTCGTTCATAGCGGCCGCGGCAGCGGTTCGGTGGCCGTCTCCAGCCAGCCGCGGGTCGTCTCGTCGAGCAATGGTGCGACCTCGCGACGGACGCGGGCGTGATAGTCGTTGATCCAGTTGAGTTCGCGCTGGCTGATGCGGCCGGCATTGATCAGCCGGCGGTCGATCGGCGCTAGCGTCAGCGTTTCGAATTGGTTCATCGGCTGCTCGGCGCCCTCGATAGGCGCTTCGACCACCAGTTCGAGATTCTCGATGCGGATACCGAAGGCGCCGGGCTTGTAGTAGCCGGGCTCGTTGGACAGGATCATGCCGCGCTTCAGCGGCGTGGTGCCGAGCTTGGAGATCCGCGCCGGGCCTTCATGCACTGAGAGGTAGCTGCCGACGCCGTGGCCGGTGCCATGCGCGAAATCCAGCCCGGCGTGCCACAGGAATTGCCGTGCCAGCGTATCCAGCTGCGCGCCCGAGGTGCCGTCGGGAAACGCGGCGCGGGCAATGGCGATATGACCGCGCAGCACGCGGGTGAAGCGATCGCGCATCTCGTCGGTCGGCTCGCCGATCGCGATGGTCCGCGTCACGTCGGTGGTGCCGTCCTGATATTGCGCGCCGGAGTCGATCAGCAGCAGATCGCCTGGCGCGATGCGGCGGTTGGTCTTGCGGGTGACGCGGTAATGCACGATGGCGCCGTTCGGACCAGTGCCGGCGATGGTCGGAAACGATACGTCCTTCAGCGCGCCGGTATCGCGGCGAAACGTCTCCAGCGCCTCGACGGCGTCGATCTCGGTGAGGCCGCCTTTCGGCGCCTCGCGGTCGATCCAGGCCAGAAACCGCGCCAGCGCGACGGCGTCGCGGCGGTGCGCGGTCTGGGTACCCTTGATCTCAACCGGATTCTTCATTGCCTTCAGCAGTGCGACCGGATCATTGCCGCGCACCGGCTTGCCGCCCGATGCGGTAATCAGCCGGCTCAGCGCCTCGGCCGCGGTGGCATTGTCCAGCGCGATCGATGCGCCGGTCGCCGCCAGTGCCGCTAGCGTCGTCAGCAACGCCTCCGGCTCCTTGACGTCGGCACTCGCCTGGAGATGATCCCGCGCACTGTTGGATAGCTTGCGGTGGTCGATGAAGATCGAGGGGCGTCCGTCCCTGGGCACCAGCGCGTAGGACAGCGGCAGTGGCGTATGCGAGACGTCGGCGCCGCGGATGTTGAAGGTCCAGGCTACCGCGTGGGAATCCGATAGGACCAGCGCATCGACGCGCAGCCGGGTCAACTCAGCGCGGATCCGGCTGAGCTTGTCGGCCTCCGACTCGCCCGCATATTCCAGCCCGTGAACCGTGACTTCGCCCAGTGGCGGAGCCGGCCGCTCGGTCCACACCGCGTCGAGCGGGTTGCTGTCGACCGCCACCAGCTCGGCGCCCGCCTTGATGCAGGCTGCCGCCAGTCGCTCGGCTGCCGCGGAAGTGTGCAGCCATGGATCAAATCCTAGGCGGTCGCCCGGCTTGAGCCGTTCCGTTAGCCAGTCTTCCGGTGGCGGTTCGATCAGCGATTCCACACGCCAAGCTTTCACGTCGACCTGTTTGGCGGCCTGCAACGTGTAGCGGCCATCGACGAACACTGCTGCATCATGAGTGAGAACGATCGCCATTCCGGCCGAACCGGTGAAGCCAGTGATCCACGCAAGCCGCTCGTCGGATGGCGGCACATATTCATTTTGCTGCTGATCGGCGCGGGGAATGACGAATCCCGTCAGTTGCCGGCGCAGCAATTCCTCGCGGTACGCGGCCAGCCGCGCGGTCAGCGCCACGCCGCCTTCCGGTTCTTCGAACGTCTGGAAATGGGCGTCAAACATTGTCCGATATCCTAGTTTCACACCGCCGCGGCTGCAATCGAGGGGCAGGGTTGCACGCATTTGGCATAACTTATGCTTGATAATTCTGGTACGCTCACGCGGATGGAATGTTTTTGCCTCAGTATTTGTTGCTGACGTAATTGCCTAGCCGTCCAGTGTTTCAACTCAACGACGAGGGGATACACAATGCCTGCCTTTACGTTTGAGAAGATTTCCCCGCCGCAGCGTCGCGGCCCCGGTCCCATCCCATCCATCGAAAAGAAGCAACGCGGCGTTATCGTCCAGGTTCTCGGCCGCTTTGTCGAAGCCCGCGTGCAACGCGCCGAGCGCGTTGAAGAGTCGCGGCGGAATAGCCCCGACAAGACTTCCTCCGACTAGCTGCCTAGCCGGCGCGTTGCATCAGCAGGCTACTCCAGCCCTCAATCTGCTGGTGGCGCAGCAAGACCAGACCACGCGCGCGATAGGCGACGATGACGCTCATCGCCTGATGCGGCAGCAGTCCGGACAGGATCACCTGCGCTGAAGGCGCCAGATGCGCCGCCATGGCGGTCGCCATCTGTCGCAACGGATTAGCGAGAATATTGGCCAGTACCAGATCGAACGGGGCGCGTTCTCCGAAGGCCGCGGCCGAAAATCCGGTGGCGCAGATTGATTCCACCAGATTGCCGACGCCGTTCAGCCGGGCATTGTCGCGCGCCACCAGTGCCGCCATCGGATCGATGTCACTGGCCAGCACGCGTCGCTTCAGCGCCTTTGCCGCCGCAATGGCCAGAACGCCGGTGCCTGAGCCAAGGTCGAGCACCCGCTTAGGCTTTCGCGAGCGCAGCACCTGATCCAGCAGCAGCAGGCAGCCGCGTGTGGTGCCATGATGCCCGGTGCCGAACGCCAGTGCCGCCTCGATCTCGATGCCAAGCTTGTTCAACGGCACGCTGGCGCGGTCATGGGCGCCGTGGACGATGAAGCGACCGGCGCGCACCGGCACCAGGCCTTGCAGGCTTTCTGCCACCCAATCCTTGGCGTCGACGACGTCGAACGCGATGCTTTCGGCCACCGCCTCGCTGGAGGCCAGTCCGACCAGATTGCGAATCGACGCCTGGTCCGGCGGATCTGCGAAGTGAATGCTGACATCCCAGCGGCCGTCGGCGCGCTCGAAGGCGGCGATCGCAGCCTGGCCCTCGTCAAAACTCTCATTGAGCAGATCGACCACCCGCTTGGCGCCGGGTTCGTCGCCAATGGCGAACAGCGCACGGGCAGTAGAGGGCGTGATCATGGCGGTCATGGCGGATCCGGCGGGTGCGTGAGATGCTGTGTTCACCGCTTATTCGCTGTTTATGCAAGGGTTTTTCACCGGGATGTAGCGGAGTTGCCCTACAGTTCTGCACGGAATACCCACAGGGTTATCCACAGGGTTGTCCCAAATCGTCATTCCGGGGCGCGAGCGGCGCCAGCCGAACGCGAACCCGGAATCCCGAGATCGTTGCACGCTGAACATCTCGAGGTTCCGGGTTCGCTCGCGCTGATGCGCTCGCGCCCGGGAATGACCGTGTAACGTCTACCCGAACAGCGCGCGGTGGTCGCGCAGGATCGCTTTGGCGGCATTGTGCCCGGGCGCGCCGGTGACGCCGCCGCCGGGATGCGCGCCGGAACCGCAATGGTACAAGCCCTTCAGGGGTCCGCGATAATCGGCGTGGCCGAGCATCGGTCGCGCCGAGAACAGCTGGTTCAGGCTGAGCGCCCCATGAAAGATGTCGCCGCCGAGCAGGCCGAAATCGCGCTCCAGATCGAGCGGCGTCAGGATCTGGCGGCCGATCACGCTGTTCCTGAAGCCGGGCGCGTAATTGTCGACGGTGGCGATCATCAGGTCGGCGACCTCGTCGCGGTGGTCGTCCCACGACGCGCCGCCCGGCAATACGGGTGCGACATGCTGGCAGAACAGGCTGGCTACATGCTGGCCGGGCGGGCTGAGGGTATCATCCAGCGTCGAGGGGATCAGCAACTCGACCACCGGCTCGCGGCTCCAGCCGTGCTGTTTCGCATCCGACCAGGCGTGGTCCATATAACCAAGGCTCGGTGCGATAATGATGCCGGCGGTGAGGTGATCGCCGCCGCCGGGCAGCACCGTGAACGAGGGCAGGACGTCCAGCGCGACATTCATACGAAAGGTGCCGGAACCGTTGCGCCAGTTGCCGATGCGCTCGAGGAACGGTTTTGGCAGCGCGTCCGCCGGCATCAGCCTTGTATAGAGCAGCTTCGGATTGACGTTGGACGCGACGTATTTCGCTCGTACGCTCTTCCCATTGTCGAGGATCACACCGGCCACGCGATCGCGCTCGACCAGCACTTCGCGCACGCCATTGCCGGTCTCGATTTGCACGCCGTGGCTGCGCGCGGCGGCCGCCATCGCCTGCGTGATCGCGCCCATGCCGCCGATCGCGTGACCCCAGACGCCTTTCTTGCCGTTCACCTCACCGAAGGCATGATGCAACATCACATAGGCGGAGCCCGCGGCGTAGGGGCTGGCATAGTTGCCGACGATCGCATCGAAGCCGAACAACGCCTTGATCAGTTCACTCTCGAACACATCGTCGAGCATCTCGCCGGCGGAGCAGGTGAAGAGGTCGAGCAGCGTGCGCTGCTGTTCTAGCGACAGATGATTGAGGATTTTCGCGGTGCCAAGGGCGTTGATCGCCTCGGAAATGCTGCCGAGGCCGAACCCCTGAACCACGTTCGGCGGTGCGCGCAGCACGAATTGCCGCAATACGTCGGCGATCACTTCGAGTTCGCGGTTGAAGGTTTCGATGCGTCCGGCGTCGCGCGGGCTGAGCTTCGCCAGCGACTGTTGCGTGCGGCCTTCGCCGGTGAGCAGATGACTGCCGTCCGGCGCTGGCAGGAAATTCTGTGCCTTGCGCTCGACGATGCGCAGCCCGTGCTGCTCCAGTCTGAGGTCGGCGGCGATCTTCGGGTTGAGCAGGCTGACGGTGTAGGCTGCCACCGAATTGCGAAAGCCGGGATGGAATTCCTCGGTCACGGCCGCTCCGCCGACCACTTGGCGACGCTCCACCACTTTGACGCGAAGCCCGCTGATGGCGAGATAGGCCGCGCAGGTCAGCCCGTTATGGCCGGCGCCGATGATCAAGACGTCGATGTCGGAGCTGTCAGACATTCAAGAGAGACTTCATCAAAGGTTCATCCAGCGGTCTTTATCGAAGACGTCGGCGACCGGCACAAGACCTTAGCCCTTAATTGTGGCTCCATCGCCAGCCGCATTGCCCGACCCGGTATCCTATGCTCCATTCCGGCGCCCGGCGATCCGCCGGGCTCCCAGCCAATTGCCCGCCGAATCCAGTCCGGAGCTTTCATGAATTCGCCGCTGCCCGCAGCCTCCGATCCCGCCTCCGCGTCCCGTCATCGTCTGCTGCTGGTGGTCTATACCGCCGCCATTTTCACCAGCGCATTGTTGCTGTTCTCCGTGCAGCCGCTATTCACCAAGATGGTGCTGCCGCGGCTCGGCGGTTCGCCGGCGGTGTGGTCGGTGGCGATGGTGTTCTTCCAGTCGCTGCTGCTCGGCGGCTATGCCTATGCGCATTATCTGATGCAGGTCCGGAACCGGATCATTCCGGTGGTGATCCATCTCGTGCTGCTGGTTGTGGCGTTGCTGACTCTGCCACTGTCGATCGCCTCGGGCTGGGGCGAGCCGCCCGCGAGCGGCTATGCGTTCTGGCTGCTCGGCCTGTTTACGGTGTCGATCGGGCTGCCGTTCTTCGCGTTGGCCGCCAACAATCCGTTGCTGCAGGCGTGGTTCGTCCGCACCGGCCATCCGCAGGGCCACGATCCGTATTTTCTCTATGCCTCGTCTAATATCGGCAGCTTTTTGGCTCTGTTGTCCTATCCGGTGCTGCTGGAGCCGATGTTCTCGCTGCATACCCAGAACCTGATCTGGACCTGCGGTTACGGCGTGTTGATCCTGCTGATCGCCGGCTGTGGCGTATTGCTGCTGAAGTCCCCTGCTTTTGTGATGGCGAAGCCGGGCGCTGACGAGGTTGATGCGCCGGCGCCGACATGGGCCTTGCGGGCGCGCTGGATCTTCCTCGCGGCGGTGCCGTCCGGCCTGCTGATCGCAGTCACCGCGCATATTTCCACCGATGTCGCCGCGGCGCCGTTGCTGTGGGTGCTGCCGCTGTCGCTCTATCTGCTGACCTGGGTGCTGGTGTTCCAGTCGAGGCCGCTGCTGCCGCACAGCTGGATTTTGCTGCTGCAGCCGCTGGCGATAGCCGGCGTCATCGTGCTGCTGGCGATCGGCGGCGAGCAGAACCTGCTGCTGACACTCGGCGGCCATTTGCTGTGCTTCTTCGTCATCGCGATGGCCTGTCACGGCGAACTGGCGCGGGCGCGTCCTGCTGCGAAATACCTCACCGGCTATTACGTCGCGCTGTCGTTCGGCGGCATGGTCGGCGGCCTGTTTGCCGGGTTGATCGCGCCGTTTACCTTCTCCTGGATTGCGGAGTACCCGATCCTGATCGCCTTCGCGGTGTTGTGCCGGCCAACTGGCCGTGAGCGCTTCGCGAAATGGAGCTGGTGGTACTGGCCGCTGATCGCGGCTGTCGCCGTGGCGGCGCTGGCGCCGTCGCTGTCGTCCGGCCGGTTGTTCACCTGGGTCGACGACCATCGCGTGCTGTTCATCGCCGATGTCGCCGTGCTGTCGGCGATCGCCGCGCTGATACTTAATGCCAGCCGCTGGAAGCTGGTAGTGACGGTGGTGCTGGCGCTGGTGATGATCCGCGCCTATCCGTCCGATGACGGTCGGGTCGAAACCGTGCGCAGCTTTTTCGGCGTCCACAAGATCGTGGTGACGACCAACAATCAGTACCACGTGCTGATGCACGGCACGACGATCCACGGCGCCGAGAAGTTTCTCAACGATGACGGCACGCCGGTCACCGGGCGACCGGAGCCGATTTCGTATTATTACAAGGATGGCGGCATCGGCCAGGCGATCGCGGCGGTGCGGGCCCGCAAGGGCGGGCCGATCCGCGTCGCCGTGATCGGACTTGGATCAGGGTCGCTGGCCTGCGCCTCGCAGCTCGGCGAGGATTGGAAGTTCTTCGAGATCGACCAGTCGATGGTCGATACCGCTCGCGACCCGAAATACTTCACCTATATCTCGAAATGCGATCCGGACATGAAGCCGGTGATCGGCGATGCGCGCCTGACCTTCGCCAAGGAGCCGGACGGCGTCTACGACATGATCATTGTCGACGCCTATTCGTCGGACGCGATCCCGATCCATCTGGCCACTGAGGAGGCGATGGAGATCTACAAGCAGAAGCTCACGCCGGACGGCGCGGTGGTCATGCACGTTTCCAACCGCCACCTCGAACTGGCCAGCGTGGTGGTCGGCATCGCCGATGCCAACGACCTGAAGAGCTGGGTGTTCAACGAGGATTCCGGCCGCGATAGTGAATATATCTTCTCGACCAATGTGGTGATCTCGGCCCGGCAACCTGCCGATGTCGGCGGTATTGCAACCTCTGACAAATGGGCGCTGACCGAGCCGGAAGACCACGAACGGGTGTGGACCGACGACTACTCCAACGTGCTGGGCGCGGTTTTGCGCCGGCTGCGTGACGGTGAGAATTAGGGTTGTCGGAATAAGTCTGCGCGAACCTCTACCCGCCCGGCGAAGCTGAGCTCGTCGGGCGGGTAGAGGGAGGTCATGCGATCTGTCCTAGTCCTGGTAGCCGCCGAACAGACCGCGCGGCTGGTACGGCCGCGGCGCATAGGCCTGCGGTTGCGGGTATTGCCGGGCATAGCCACGATTGGCGTAATATTGCTGGGTCTCGGCGTCGGTCATGCGGCGATATCCGGGAGGGGCCGGGTAACGCTGGTCGTTCGAGCTGCCATCGGCCGGATAGATGTAGCCGTCATCCGCCATCCGCGGCACCGCGATCGGGCGAGGCGCACGGCGGACGGTCGACTCCGGCAGCGGAGCCAGTTGGACAGGATTGCCGGCGGCATCATAGGACGTTGATGCAGGGTCGTAGGATGGCGATACCGGTGCTACATCGCGCCGCGCCACGGCGGCGGCCCGGGCGGGACGTGGCATGCGCGCCAGTGCCACCTGCGACGAGCCGGTCAGCGTTACCGTGGTATTCAGCACGCCATCGGCCTTGACCATTGCGAAGAGAGTTGCCGCGTTCTCCCGCGACAGCCGCACACAGCCATGCGACGCCGGACTACCAAGCCGGTTGACGGAATCGGTGCCATGGATGGCGTGGCCGCGCTTGGTGAAGAAGATCGCATTCGGCATCGGTGCGTCGTCGAATTCCTTGGAGTAGTGATCCTCTTCCATCCGAAAGGTCTGGAAGCTGCCGCCAGGCGTTTCATGCGCCGGATCACCCGACGAAACCGGCCAGCGATACTTCTCGACGCCATCGACGGCGACGGTCATCTGCTGGACGTCCTTGTCGACAGTGATGGCAATCTTGGCCTCGGCGACGCTGGCGGCAAGACAACTGAGACCGATCACGGTCATGTATAACGCACGCATTATGTGGGCCTCCGGGCCGTAAGCTGTTCAACCGCCTGCCGTTCCGCGCGCAATATGCACATCGGGCGGTTATCGTTCCAGTGACAGTTTCGTGCATCCTTAATGCGGCGCGGGGCGCCAGCAAGGCCGTGACCCGGCCAAAACGCGGCCCGGCGATCGATCTCCTGCGACAATCCGGCAAAGTTAGTGTCGTGAACGGAACCGGTTCCATCGTTCGGCGTTGATACCTTGAACAATCATACAGGCAGATCGCTGCCCACAGGGGAACCAGATGAAGACCACGACAGCTACTATGCAAACCCGCGGTTTCAGGACCAACTTTGCAATTGCCGCCGGCGTTCTGGCGCTGGTTGCCATGCCGCATTTCGCGCAAGCGCAGGGCGTATTCCGCGGTGCCGAGCAGGGCGCTAACCAGGGCGTTCGCGACGGTAACCGTGCCGCGGGTCCGGTCGGTGGTGCTGTGGGTGGTGCGATCGGCCTCGGCGTCGGTGCGGCCGTTGGCGGCGTGAAGGGTGTGCTTGGCATTCCCGATCGCGGCTATGGACGTGGTCGCGAGTGCCGTGGCTATCGCGACCGTCGCGGTCACTTCCGCTGCTATCGCTGAAATTAGTCCGAATTGAACAAAAAACGGCCCGGAACTTGTTCCGGGCCGTTTTTGCGTCGCTGATCAATTCTTCAGCTTGTAGCCGGTCTTGAAGATCCACCACACGGTGACCATGCAAATAGCCAGGAACATCAGGGTAATCGTCACGCTCCAGACCACGCTGACGTCGGAGATTTCATAGAAGCTCCAGCGAAAGCCGCTGATCAAATAGACCACCGGATTGAGCAGCGTGATGGTGCGCCAGCCCGACGGCAGCATGCTCACCGAATAGAAGCTGCCGCCGAGGAAGGTCAGCGGCGTCACCACCAGCAGCGGGATCGCCTGCAGCTTCTCGAAGCCATCTGCCCAGATGCCGATGATGAAGCCGAACAGGCTGAAGGTCACGGCGGTCAGCACCAGAAAGGTTATCATCCACCAGGGGTGCAAGATGTGCAGCGGCACGAACAGCCCGGCGGTGGCGAGAATGATCAGGCCGAGCAGGATCGATTTTGTCGCGGCGGCACCGACATAGCCGAGCACGACTTCGACATAGGACACCGGTGCCGACAGCAGTTCGTAGATGGTGCCGGTGAATTTCGGAAAGTAGATGCCGAACGAGGCGTTGGAGATGCTCTGCGTCAGCACCGACAGCATCACCAGGCCAGGCACGATGAAGGTGCCGTAGCTGACGCCCTCGACCGAGGTGATGCGCGAGCCGATCGCGGCGCCGAACACCACGAAATACAGCGAGGTGGATATGACTGGAGAGACGATGCTCTGCAGCACCGTGCGCCAGGTGCGCGCCATTTCGAACAGATAGATGGCTTTGACAGCCCGGAAGTTCATGCTCATTTTTTCACCAGGCTAACGAAAATATCTTCCAGCGAGCTCTGCGTGGTATCGAGATCGGAGAAGCGGATCCCGGCTTCGCGCAGGTCGCCGAGCAGGCTGGTGATTCCGGTCCGCTCGCTCTTGGTGTCGTAGGTGTAGATCAACTGCTGGCCATCCGCAGCGAGTTCGAGATGATAGGCGGAAAGCCCTGGCGGGATGGCGTCGACCCTGCCCTGCAGATGCAGCTTCAGCCGCTTCTTGCCGAGCTGTTGCATCAGCGCGGCCTTCTGCTCGACCAGGATGATCTCGCCGTGGTTGATGACGCCGATGCGGTCGGCCATCTCCTCGGCTTCCTCGATATAGTGCGTCGTCAGGATGACAGTGACGCCGGCGGCGCGCAGCGTGCGCACCACTTCCCACATTCCCTTGCGCAACTCGACATCGACGCCGGCGGTCGGCTCATCGAGAAACAGGATCTGCGGCTCATGTGACAGCGCCTTGGCGATCATTACCCGGCGCTTCATGCCGCCGGACAAGGTGACGATCTTGTTGTCTTTTTTGTCCCACAGCGAAAGGTCCTTCAGAACCTTCTCGATATGGGCGGGGTTCTTCGGCTTGCCGAACAGTCCGCGGCTGAAG
Source organism: Tardiphaga sp. (assembly GCF_025356345.1). Lineage (GTDB taxonomy): Bacteria > Pseudomonadota > Alphaproteobacteria > Rhizobiales > Xanthobacteraceae > Tardiphaga. The sequence goes on along the minus strand of NZ_JANXTC010000069.1, from coordinate 4,080 downwards.
CTGACGGTGGCCCACACCGTCTCGAATGCATCGGTATGCAGCTCCTGCGGCACCAGCCCGATCAATTCGCGGGCGGCGCGGAAGGACGAGACGTTGTCGTGGCCGTCGATGAGGACCTTGCCCGATGTGGCGTTGGCGATGCCGCAGATGATGCTGATCAGCGTCGTCTTGCCGGCACCATTCGGCCCCAGCAATGCGAATATTTCGCCGCGGTTGATTTCAAGGTCGATGCCCTTCAGCGCGGTAAAGCCGCCGGCATAGCTCTTTGTCAGCTTGGAGATAGAAATGATGGGGGACATGGGAGACTTATGATTTCACGCGAGAAGCCGCGTCGGCCGCGGTGCCAGTACATAGGAACGCCAATCGGACAGCGCAATCGCAGGCCGGCAATTTATTGGCTATTCGTCGGCTTCGTAATCGATTTCAACAATATGGCCGCCGTCCGCGGCCTCTGCGAAATCCGGATCGTGCTGTAACTGCTCCATGCTGCGCGGCATTGGCAGCTGGTTGGAGCCGTCCGGATTGGTCCATTCGCCGGCCACGTATTCGAGCGTCTCTTCGGCTTCTTCGATGGCTTCATCAAGACTGTCACCGGCAGTAACGACTCCCGGCAGATCAGGAAATGAAACGCGAAAGATGCCGTCGGCGTCCTCCTGGATCAGTGCGATATAGGTCGGCATCTCAAACCCGCTCGACAAAACTGTCGACTACCTTTTTCTCGCCGGCCTTCTCGAACGCGATGGTGAGCTTATTGCCGTCGATGCGGATCACGGCGCCATAGCCGAACTTCTGGTGAAACACGCGGTCCTTCAGCGTGAAGGCGGATTGGGTACCGGTCGATTTGGCGATCAACTCGCCCTCGATGGTCATCGGGCCTTGTTTGCGCGAGAAGCCGCTGCCCGGCGCGTCACTGCGTGATGACGAGAAGGGCGACTGGCTTTCGTTGAAGCCGCCGCCGGCCTGGCCGCCATTATTGCCGCCGCGGCGGTTGGCCTGGGCGCGCTGCCAGCCGGGCGTCGAATAGGAGGAGCCGAACGATTCCACATTGTCGAAACGCGACGGGCCATAACCCGACGCGCCGCCCCATCCGGAGCCGCCCTTGGCTTCGGTGATTTCGACATGGTCCGCGGGCAGCTCGTCGAGGAAGCGCGACGGCATCGTCGTGTTCCAGGTGCCGTGAATGCGCCGGTTGGTGGCAAAATAGAGTTTCGCGCGCTTGCGGGCGCGGGTGATGCCGACATGGGCCAGGCGGCGTTCTTCCTCGAGCCCGGCGCGGCCCTGATCGTCGAGCGCGCGCTGGTGTGGAAACAGGCCTTCCTCCCAGCCGGGCAGGAACACATTGTCGAATTCCAGGCCCTTGGCGGAGTGTAGCGTCATGATCGAGACCGCGTCCTCGTCGACGCCGCCTTCGCGGTCCATTACCAGCGAGATGTGCTCGAGAAAGCCCTGCAGGTTTTCGAATTCCTCGATGGAGCGTACCAGCTCCTTCAGATTTTCCAGGCGGCCAGCGGCGTCGGCGGATTTGTCCTTCTGCCACATCTCGGTGTAGCCGCTCTCGTCGAGTACCATCTCGGCCAGTTCGCCGTGCGGCAGGGTTTGCGACTGCTTGCGCCAGCGCTCGAAATTCAGCATCAGCTCGCGCAGGCTGCCGCGCGCCTTCGGCTTCATCTCGTCGGTCTCGACCACGTTACGCGCGGCCTCCGACAGCGGAATGCGGCGCTTGCGGGCATAGTCATGCAGCATCTGCACGGTGGCATCGCCGAGGCCGCGTTTCGGGGTGTTGACGATGCGCTCGAAAGCGAGGTCGTCGGCCGGCGAGTTGATGACGCGCAGATAGGCCAGCGCATCGCGGATTTCGGCACGCTCGTAGAATCGCGGGCCGCCGATCACGCGGTAGGGCAGGCCAAGGGTGACAAAGCGGTCTTCGAATTCGCGCATCTGGAACGAGGCGCGCACCAGGATGGCGACGTCGTTGAGCTTGTTGCCGCCGCGCTGCAACTGCTCGATCTCCTCGCCGATGGCGCGGGCTTCCTCTTCGGAATCCCACGAGCCGGTGACGGTCACCTTCTCGCCATCGACATCCTCGGTGCGCAGCGTCTTGCCGAGTCGGCCTTCATTATGCGCGATCAGGTGCGAAGCAGCGGCGAGGATGTGGCCGGTGGAGCGATAATTGCGCTCCAGCCGGATGATCTTCGCGCCGGGAAAATCGTGGTCGAAGCGCAGGATGTTGTCGACCTCGGCGCCACGCCAGCCATAGATCGACTGGTCGTCGTCGCCGACGCAGCAGATGTTGCGTGGCACTCGGTACGCTACTTCCTTTACCTCTCCCCTCCGGGGGGAGGTCGCTTCGTCGCGCAGCGACGGAGCGGGTGAGGGGGGCTGCTCCGAAGCCTGTGGCTCCCCCTCATCCGGCCCGGTGTCGCTTCGCTTTGCCGGGCCGACCTCTCCCCGCTGGGGAGAGGTCGCGGAGAGGCCTGAGCTCTGGGCGTTCGTGGCCGTCTGCGACAGCAGCCGCAGCCACAGATATTGGGCGACGTTGGTGTCCTGATATTCGTCGACCAGAATATATTTGAAGCGCGCCTGGTAGCCGCGCAGCACGTCGGGATGCTCGCGGAACAGCCGGATACATTCCAGCAGCAGATCGCCGAAATCGGCGGCGTTGAGGGTTTTCAGCCGGTCCTGATAGGCGGTGTAGAGCTTGCCGCCCTTGCCATTGCCAAATACCGCGGCTTCGCCGGCAGGGACCTGCGACGGCGTCAGGCCGCGGTTCTTCCAGCCGTCGATCAGGCCGGCCAGCATCCGCGCCGGCCAGCGCTTGTCGTCGATGTTCTCGGCGGCCAGCAGCTGCTTCAGCAGCCGGATCTGGTCGTCGACGTCGAGCACCGTGAAATTGGACGTCAGTTGCACCAGTTCGGCATGGGTGCGCAGGATGCGGCCGCCGATCGAGTGGAAGGTGCCGAGCCACGGCATGCCCTCGACGGCCTGGCCCAGCATGATGCCGAGCCGGTGCTTCATCTCCCGCGCCGCCTTGTTGGTGAAGGTGACCGACAGAATCTCGGCAGGCCGGGCCCGGCCCATGCTGAGGATGTGGGCGATTCGCGAGGTCAGCACCTTGGTCTTGCCGGTTCCGGCACCGGCCAGCACCAGAACCGGGCCCTCCAGCGTCTCGACCGCGTCGCGCTGCTCCGGGTTCAGCCCGATCAAATATTGTGCCGGTGCTGCCTGGGCCCGCGCCCGCGCGCCAATGCCGCCTGCCGCCGGCTGGTAGGCGGGAAGGTCGTTGGTCGGCAGCTTGCGTGGCTCGGTCATGCGAATTGTCTTCCATCCACGGTGGCACCGCGGGACCTTAAACGGGAGCCTTCTTAACAGGATAGAACCGCATATAGGGGCTTGCCACGCTTCGCGACAGAGTTATCCCGCGCGCATGTCTGGACAGCGGTCCTCGACCCCATGGATGTTTGCGCGTCGATCTCGTTTCCTTGATCGTGGCGGTACCTCCGTCAAGGAACTTTGGTTCCAATTCCAGCTTATCTCAGCATCAAATGCGGTGTCACCGCCGTCTGAGACATGGAAATTGAGGATGCTACGATGTTCGGCTGGGTGGTTACATTTCTGATTGTGGCGTTGATTGCGGGTATTCTGGGTTTCGGCGGCGTGGCCGGCGCCTCCATCGAAATCGCCAAGGCGATCTTCTTCATCGCCATCATCCTGTTTCTGATCTCGGCTGTGGTTGGACTGGTGCGCGGCCGCCTGCGGGCCTGATCCAGACCCGGGTGGGCATCGCCACATGTCGACCGATGCCCTCGGGTCGCGTCAGCGATCGATGCGCCCGCAGCAGTGCATGCACGCTGGCGGCAATGTCCGGCGGGAACGGCGCGACCTTGCGGCTTTCCATATTCATGTGAAGGTGCATGTTCTCGGAGGTGGCCGACAGCCAGCCTTCGCCAGCGTGCCGCAACTCCTCGAACGTGTGCAGCCGCTTATTGTCGGCGGCGATCAGCAGGATCGAAACCTGCGCGGGATCGTCGATATGGATTTCCCGCAGATAGCGCACATGGCATTCGGCGCTGAAGGTCGATC
>NZ_JANXTC010000063.1:0-3517 GCF_025356345.1 Tardiphaga sp. | reverse complement strand
CAGGCCATCGCCGTCGGGGCGTTCGCGGAACTGCAATATCTCGGTCTGCGCCGCAGTAACGCCCGGCAGGCAGCCTAGGCTGCCCGGCTCTTGGCCGCCTTGGCTTTGACGATGCTTTTGGCCGCCGCAAAACTCTTCTTCGCGGCGGTCGTCTTGCCGGCGAACTTCTTCACCGGTTTCGGAGCAGCTTTCGACTTGGCCATTGTCTTGGCCTTTGTCTTGGCTGATGGCTTCGCCGTCGGCCTGGCTTTCACCTTGCCGCTCAGTTTTTTCTTGCTGTCCGGCTGCAGCGCCTTCTTTTCAGCCTTGCCCTTCAGCGCCAGCTTCTCCGCCCGTTCATCGGCGCGCTTCTTCTTGCGCTTCCTTTCGCAGGAATCGCACTTGCAGCCGATCGGCTTGAGGTATTCCTTGTAATATTCGGTGCCGTAATCGTAGTTGATTTCCTGTCCGGGCTCGATGTTCTTGATAGCGCGGATGGTGATCTTCAGCTTGCGGGTGTTGACGTCGGATTCCGCATTCGGCTTGCAGGCGTGATTGATGTAGCGCGCGACGTTCTTGCGAACCGAGCCGTCGACGGTCCAGCGCTTGGTGATCTGGAACAGGTATTTGTTCTCGACCGCGTCGTCCTTCGTCTTCTTGCAGTCGAGCATCGGCCCGAAATAGCGGATGATCTTGCTGCCCTTCTTGATCGGCTGGGTGGCGAACAGGCCGAGGCCGGTTCTGGAGCGACCGACGCGGTAGGGCTTGCTGGACAGGACGGGCATGATCTCTGGGACTGACGTGCTGGGGACCAAAAGGACGCGTAGCGGGCTTTGTAGATTGATTCCGCTGGCGCTGTCAGCCGTTTGCGTGAACCTTCTCCAGCTTGTGAACGTCACAGGCGTGTCACTCACTCCAAAAGGCCCGCATATGGCACGCTTTACGCTCCTCGCTCCCCTGACGCTGCTCGGCTGCACCGCGATCGGCGCGCTGGTCCCGGCCCATGCGGAGCAAGTCAGCAGCGCCTATACCTCGGCCGCCGGCAAGGACTGCCGCACGCTCTCGGGCCGCGAGGTCGACACGGACGACGAGGCCTCCGAGCAGCTCTGCCGCGGGCCGGCCGGACTGGTCGTGCTGAAGAACGAGACTGATCTGCGGGAGACGGTGACGGTCGGCCGCAACGCGGAAGAGGCCGGCAGACAGTTGGCGGCAGCGCAGGGCTTTGGGCCGTTCAACTCCACCACCGACACGATCGAATGGCGGCTTGGCGGCAACGGCAAGCCGTTTGCGATGATCCAGCGCTGGCACATCGCCGATAATGGCGACCTTGATGCCAAGGGCCGCCCGCGGAATGAACAAATGCTGGTCGTGACGCGGCTGCCGCCGGGCGCGGCATGTCACGTCGCTTATATCGACGTGAAGGCCAATGCAGACGCCAATGCGCTGGCCCGCAAGGCGGCCGACCAGCTTGCCCGTGGGTTTGACTGCGGCAACGACAAGGTGGCCATCATCTGCCACAGCGGCCGTGCCGTGGAACTGGCAAAGCGCTAGGTTGGCCGTGTTGCCATGCCCGATAATGCCGGACCTGCAACGGTTTGTCAGGGTTTGGCGACGGTGATCTTCAGCATCTCGACAAACAGGGTTTCGGCGTCGCTGCCTTCGGGCAGCCGGCGCAGGATATCGCCGAGCCGCCCGTCGAGGGTCAGCATGGTGAAACCATGCACCAGCGACCACGCCCGCGCGATCTGCGCCGCCTGCTCCAGTGACAGCGCGGTGGCGACGACGGGGCCATCTTGATGCGCGCCAACCACCCCGGCAAGGCCGGCAAAGGACGCGTCCGCTGCTTCGCGCAGCGCCGGGCGCGTCATGTCGAGCCGCTCGGTCCGGAACATCAGCATGTACATGCCAGGACGCGCGCGGGCATAAGCGAGATAGGCCCTGGCGCGCGCCAGCGCGCGTTCGAGGGGCGTGGTACCGGTGGCGCCGGCTGCGGTCATCGTCACGTTGAAATTGCGAAAGCCGATCGCCGCGAGTTCACTGACCAGCCCGGTGAGATCTCCGAAGTGATGCGTCGGCGCGGCGTGCGAGACGCCCGCCTCGCGCGCCACCGCGCGCAGCGTCAGCCCCTGCAGCCCGTCGCGTTCCAGCACGTTTTCGGCGGCCTTCAGCAGCGCGCCGCGCAGGTCCCCATGGTGATAGGGAGATTCGTCGGCCGCGGACCTTGTCGCCACCGCCTTGACGCGTGGAATGCCAGCTACAGCCTTGCGGCGCCCCGTCGAGGGAGCGGCGGGCTTCGCGGTCTTGCTCTTGCTCGGTTTCGTCATGATCACATCATACGGCGCCATTTTTACACTGTAAAGATTTCGCTTGACGGCGCCTGTCATCGCCCGTACCTATTTAGACAGTGTAAAGATGGCGGTCAGGGAGAACGCGATGGCGCCGATGGATCCGATCGAGACAGTCCTCGACAATCTGGCGCCGATTCCCATGGAATGCGACGCGCCGTTTCTCAAGGTGATCGGCGAACTGCCGCGCGAGCTGAACGGCACGCTCTATCGCAACGGTCCCAATCCGCAGTTCCAGACGAAGGGCTCGCACTGGTTCGTTGGCGACGGCATGCTGCACGCCTTTCACATCGAGAACGGTCGGGCCAGCTATCGCAATCGCTGGGTCCGCACACCGAAATTCCTCGCCGAGCGCGATGCCGGCCGCGCGCTCTACGGCAGCTTCGGCCAAAAACTTCCGGGCGCGCCTTCGTCGATCGGCCGGGACTCCGGTTCGGCGAATACCAACATCGTGTTCCATGCCGGACGACTGCTGGCGCTCGAGGAAGGCCATGCCCCCACCGAAATCGAGCCCGGCACGCTCAGGACACTCGGCTATCGCAACTATGATGGCCGCATCGGCGGACCGTTCACCGCGCATCCGAAGGTTGATCCCGTCACCGGCGAGATGAATTTCTTCGGCTACAATGCCGGCGGCATGTTCAGTCCCACGATTTCGTTCGGCGCGATCGATGCCGCCGGCATCGTCAAGCGTTTCGAACGCTTCGAGGCCCCCTATGCCAGCATGGTGCACGACTTCATCGTCACCGAAAACCATCTGCTGTTCCCGATCCTGCCGATCACCGGCAGCATGGACCGCGCGCGGTCAGGCCGCCCGCCCTACGCCTGGGAGCCAGACAAGGGAGCTTGCGTGGGCGTGATGAAGCGCGGCGGCGGCGCCGCCGACATGCGATGGTTTCGCGCCGAGGCCTGCTACGTATTCCACGTGATGAACGCCTGGGAAGACGGCGACCGCATCATTGCCGACGTGATGCAGTCCGAAGAACCACCGCTGTTCACCCATCCCGACGGCTCAGCCACCGATCCGGCAAAATCGAACGCGCGGCTGTGCCGATGGAGCTTCGATCTCGCCGCCCCTACCGACCGCTTCACCCGATCCTATCTCGACGACAGCACCGGCGAATTCCCGCGCATCGACGAGCGCCGCTCCGGCCTCGTCAGCACCCAGGGCTGGTACGCCTGCGACAATCCAG
>NZ_JANXTC010000039.1:0-21138 GCF_025356345.1 Tardiphaga sp. | reverse complement strand
CGCCAGGGCCGCGCAGGGGGCCACCGTGCTGATCGGCGACCCCGGCCGCGGTTTTTTGCCTATGGAGAAGTTGCGAAAGATTGCCGAGTACGAAGTGCCGGTGACGCGCGATCTCGAAGATGTCGACATCAAGCTCACCGCGGTGTGGACGCTGGCATAGTTACCCGTCATTGCGAGGAGCTCTTGCGACGAAGCAATCCAGTCTTCGCTTGCGGCCTTCTGGATTGCTTCGCTTCGCTCGCAATGACGACCGAGAGTTTGGAGCTTAGCCCGCCGCTGCCACCACTTGCGCCAATAATTTCTCGCGCTTCGACTGCGAGCGATAGCCGGTCATGGTGGCCGCGAAGCGTTTGAGAACGCCATCCTCGAAGGCGGTGACGATGGTGTCGTGGACATAGCTCTTGCGACAGATCGCCGGCGTGTTCGACAGTTCGTCCGCCGCCGAGCGCACAGCGTCGAGCACCTGCTTCTCGCGGCCCCGCGCGCTGTCCGCCGGCGAAACCCGCGACAGCGATTCCAGCACCACGGCCGACGCCATCAGCGTGCGAAAATCCTTCAGCGAGATCTTTATCCCGGCGATCTCGCGCAAAAATGCGTTCACCGCCGCGGTATTGACGTTGTGGCTACGTCCGGCCTCGTCCTTATACTGGAACATCCGCTTGCCCGGCACGGTCCGCAGAACACCGATGGCGCGCATCAGCCTGGCGGCGTTGCATTCCTTGCGCACGGCTTTTCCACCCTTGGCCTTGAAGCTTAGTACCAGCGTGTCACCTTCCAGCAGCACGTTGGACTTCAGCAGCGTGGTGGCGCCGCGGGTACCGTTCAGCTTCATGTAAGATTCGTTACCGGGGCGGATCGCCGTCCGCGCGATCAGCTCGATGACCGCCGAGAGGGCAAATTCGCGGGTCGGCACCTCACCGGACAGATGCCTCGAGACGTGGCGGCGAATTCTCGGCAGCGCGCCGACCAGCCTCGCCAGTCGTTGCGCCTTGCGCTGCTCCCGGACCTTTTCCCAATCCAAATGATAGCGGTACTGCAAGCGGCCGGCGGCATCGCGGCCCACCGCCTGCAGATGCGAGGCGGGATCCACGGCGTAGCGAACCTCGGCATAGGCCGGCGGCACCGCCATCGCGTTGAGCCGTCGGATGGTGCCGATATGGCGGATCGCCGTGCCATTGGCGCGAATGAATGAATAGGTCTTCCCGCGCTTGAGGCGACAGATCGTCAGTTCGGACTGGTCGCCCAGTTTGAGGCCGAGTTCCCTCGCCAGGGATTCCACGCTGCCGGGCCCTGCTTTCGAGCCTCGCGGCAGAACCCCCACGGATGCCGCTGACCTTGCCCGCGTTGGCGCAGAATTCTGCTGTTCCATCATGGCGTTATTGGCCTCGTTCGATCTTCGAGCCTTGCTAATGCCGAGCTTCGGTTTTTGGTTCCGGGCCATGCCCAAGCGTCAACGGGGCCATTTAGGGCGGATGAACGCGCGTGGCGAGTCCGCCGATACCTAGATAATGGTGCTGAAGTACCGTTCTCGAGCTATTTTGCGTTCATGATGAAGGTTTGCCCGGCATTGCAACGTGAAATTGATCGGCCGTGTTCGGCCGTTCGACCGTTCGACCGCCAAAAGACCTAGGCGCGGCCGACTTGTCCCGATGCCCTGCGCCGACGCATAATCGCAATAACAACGAGAACCGTCTTGCGGCGACAACGCGGCAGCGGTCGAGTGGTGGAGGGGACAATGTCCGACAAGATCTATGACGTACCGGCCGAATGGGCCACGCGCGCTTTCGTCAATGACGCCAAATACAATGAGATGTATGCGCGATCGGTGAGCGATTCCGACGGGTTCTGGGCCGAGCAGGCGCAGCGCCTCGACTGGATCGAGCCGTTCACCATCGTCGAGAACAGCTCGTTCGCGCCCGGCAAGGTATCCATCAAATGGTTCGAGGACGGCGTGCTCAACGTCGCCTACAATTGTATCGACCGCCATTTGCCGACGCGCGCGGCGCAGACCGCGATCATCTGGGAAGGCGACGATCCCTCGCAGTCGCGCCACATCAGCTATCAGCAGCTGCACGACGAAGTCTGCAAATTCGCCAACATCCTGCGTACCCGCAATGTCGGCAAGGGTGACCGCGTCACCATCTATCTACCTATGATCCCGGAAGCGGCCTATGCGATGCTGGCCTGCGCCCGGATCGGCGCGATCCATTCGGTGGTATTCGCCGGCTTTTCGCCGGACTCGCTGGCCCAGCGCATCGATGATTGCCAGTCGAAGATCGTCATCACCGCCGATGAGGGCCTGCGCGGCGGCAAGAAAGTGCCCCTGAAGGCCAATGTCGACGCGGCGGTGGCCAAGGCCGGCGGCGTCGACTGGGTGGTCGTCGTCAAACACACCGGCGGCGCGGTCACCATGAATCCGGTGCGCGACTTCTGGTACCGCGAAGCCGCCGAGATGGTCACCACCGAATGCCCGTGCGAACCGATGAACGCGGAAGACCCGCTGTTCATTTTGTACACGTCAGGCTCGACCGGCCAGCCCAAGGGCGTGCTGCACAGCTCCGGCGGCTATCTGCTTTACGCCGCGATGACGCATCAATACGTGTTCGACTACCACGACGGCGACATCTACTGGTGCACCGCCGACGTCGGCTGGGTTACCGGCCACAGCTACATTCTCTACGGGCCGCTGGCCAATGGCGCGACCACGCTGATGTTCGAAGGCGTGCCGAACTATCCGACCATGTCGCGGTTCTGGGAAGTGATCGACAAGCACAAGGTCAATATCTTCTACACCGCGCCGACCGCGATCCGCGCGTTGATGCAGGCCGGCGACGAGCCCGTGACGAAGACCTCGCGCAAAAGCCTGCGGTTGCTGGGATCGGTCGGCGAGCCGATCAATCCGGAAGCCTGGGAATGGTACCACCGGGTGATCGGCGACGAACGCTGCCCGATCGTCGACACCTGGTGGCAGACCGAGACCGGTGGCATCCTGATCACGCCGCTGCCCGGCGCGACCAGACTCAAGCCGGGCTCCGCGACGAGACCGTTCTTCGGCGTGACGCCGGAGATCGTCGATGCCGACGGCAAGGTGCTATCCGGTGAATGCTCCGGCAATCTGTGCATCGCGAGGTCGTGGCCCGGCCAGATGCGCACGGTCTATGGCGACCATGCGCGTTTCGAGCAGACCTACTTCTCGACCTACCCGAACAAGTACTTCACCGGCGACGGCTGCCGCCGTGACGCCGATGGCTATTACTGGATTACCGGGCGGGTCGACGACGTCATCAATGTCTCCGGCCACCGCATGGGTACCGCCGAAGTCGAAAGCTCGCTGGTGGCGCATGCCATGGTCTCGGAAGCCGCCGTGGTGGGCTATCCGCACGACATCAAGGGCCAGGGCATCTACGCCTATGTCACACTGATGACCGGCACCGAACCGACCGAGGAGCTGCGCAAGGAATTGGTGGCGTGGGTCCGCAAGGATATCGGCCCGATCGCCTCGCCGGACCTGATCCAGTTCGCGCCCGGCCTGCCGAAGACTCGCTCCGGCAAGATCATGCGTCGCATTCTGCGCAAGATTGCCGAGGACGAGTCCGGCACGCTCGGCGACACGTCGACGCTGGCGGACCCGGCCGTGGTGGATGATCTGGTTGAGCACCGCCAGAACAAGCGACCGGGCGTTTAAGCCAACGAAATACCGTGAACCGCGACGCGACCACCCCGTCGCGGTTCGCCGGTGACTTTGATGGGTTGGGAAAGTGTCGTCGAGCCGGCGAAGCCTAATCCGTTGCCTCGCGGTGTCGTCAATGGCGCCGCGCTAAGTAACCTATCGCGCATTGCCTGACTGGTATTTCACGCAATTGTCAGCCTCCAGCGCTTTCTGCAACTACTTTTCCGGCGGGTGTTGTTTTCCGGGCATTTACTTTGCGACCAGGATTTTCCTAATTGGCGGCTAACGCGTCCGATTTAGCTGCCGGCAATTTTTGGTAGTAGGCGCGTTGCGCGATAGTTCAGACGTGCGGGTCGTCGATGCGACCGTGGAATTTAACGGCCTTTGGCCGAACCGGAGAAACCGATGTCGTTGAAGATCGCAGGCGCGCTGTTCGCCACCATCACGCTCGGCGCGCTCGCCATCAGTCCGGTACAAGCGAGCCCCGCGATGGTTGGCTTTCACGGCGATTATGCGCCCGGCACCATCGTCGTGAAGACCAATGAGCGCCACCTCTATCTCGTGCTCGAACAGGGCCACGCGGTTCGTTATCCGGTCGGCGTCGGCAAGGCTGGCAAGCAGTGGGCCGGCGTCACCAAGATCGATGGCAAATATCGCCAGCCGGCGTGGGCTCCCCCGGCCGACGTCAAGCGCGACAACCCGAACATCCCCGACGTCATTGAAGGCGGTTCGCCAGCCAATCCGATGGGCGTCGCGGCGATGACCCTGGCAGGTGGCGAATATGCCATTCACGGCACCAACCGTCCGCGGTCGGTCGGAGGCTTCGTCTCCTACGGCTGCGTCCGCATGTACAATGAGGACATTACCGATCTGTTCGACCGCGTGCCGGTCGGCACCCCGGTGATTGTCACCCAGCGCTGATTCACCGATCTTCGTCGTTCGGGAAGGCCGCGCCATTGCGCGGCATTTTCTTGGTCTGGTGCGAAATAAAGTTTTACACGCCTCAATAGTACCGCTGCGACGCAGGCGATCGATGTTACCGCCGGTTGCATGGAGCTTAAATCGCACCTGGTTCAGTATTAAGCCCCCAAATCAAGCGTTCGACGCAGGGGGAACCATGGGAAAATTGAATTTCAGGATTGGCGCCAAGCTCGGTCTCACCGCCGGCATCGGCGTGATCCTGGTCGGCGGCATGCTGGCCAACGAGATCCTCGGCAACCAGTCGATCTCGGAATCGAGCCGGCTGGTGATCGTCAACTCTTCCAACAAGGCCGATTCCCAATCGACCGACGCCGCGATAGCGCGGGCAGAGATTTCCACCCAGGAAATATCCTGGGCGCGGGGCGCCGCCCAGATCGACAAGGCCTTGGAAAATCTTCGCACGCACGTCGGCGAAGCGGCCGCGCGCACCGATTCCGCGATGGAACGCGCTACGCGGCAAGTCACCAAGGACGCCTACAAGGTGACGCGCGGGACGATCGACAGCTATCTCGCGCTTGGTGTCGAATTGGCGGAGCTGCAGAACAACGTGCTGGAAACGACCTTGAAGCGCAACCAGGCCTCGATTGCCTGGTCGCAGGCGATGGAACCGATGCTGGCTTCGCCCGCCGTCGCCGCTCTGCCCACCCTCAACGTCGCACTTCAGGAAGCGGGTTCGCTGTTCAACGCCGCGCGGGCCGCCGGCTGGCGGTTCGCGGTGACGTCGGAACCAACCCAGCGGGATCTGGTACCCAAGTTCACGGCGTCGACAATCGACGCGCTCAACAAGGCGCGAGGCGTCAGCGACGCCGGCATTCCGGGCAAGGTCGATGCCCTGATCGCCATCGCCGAACGTTATCGTGCAGCCTCCGACGTCGCCGCCAAAACCGAAGAATCGAAAATCCGGCTGCTGACGGATCGCATGCAGCCCGCTGCGAAGACGGTGCGTAGCAACATCGCAAACACCATCGCCGTCGCCAATGAATTCAGCACCCGGCGGCAGACTGAACTGATCGCCGATCTGTCGCGGGTCAGCATGGTCGGGCTGGCGGTCGGCATCCCGGTCATCCTGATGTTGATCGGCTCGGCCATCTTTTCCGTATTCAATATCGCGCGGCCAATCCGGCGGATCGGCGACGTACTGATGGAGCTGGCCAATGGCAACAAGGCCGTCGACGTCCCCTATGCGGACTGCGGCGACGAAGTGGGCGACGCCGCGCGGGCGGCCCGCACCTTCCGCGACAATCTGGTGCGGATCGAGCAGATGGAAGCGTTGCAGAAGAGCGAGGAGACAGCCATCGCCACGCAACGCAAGGCCGACATGGTGCGGCTGGCGGATGCTTTCCAGACCGCGGTGGGCGGCATCGTGACCACCGTCTCCGCCGCGGCCCGCGAACTCGAACACGCCGCTGGCACGCTGACGGAAAACGCCGGTGAGACCCAGCAACTATCGAGCATGGTGGCCTCCGCTTCGGAGGAGGCCTCCGCCAATGTGGAGTCGGTGGCATCGGCCGCCGAGGAGATGAGCGCGTCAGTCAGTGAGATCAGCCGACAGGTGCATGATTCCAGCCGCATCGCTGCCGATGCGGTGAAGCAGGCCGAGCGCACCGACGAGCAGATCAACGAATTGCTGAAGGCGGCGGGACGAATCGGCGATGTGGTCAAGCTGATCACGGCGATCGCCGAACAGACCAACCTGCTCGCGCTGAATGCGACGATCGAAGCGGCGCGCGCCGGCGAGGCCGGCCGTGGCTTCGCCGTGGTCGCCAGCGAAGTGAAGGCACTGGCCGAGCAAACCGCCAAGGCCACCGATGAGATCGGCGCCCAGATCACCGGGATGCAGGCGGCGACGCGGGAATCCGCCGGCGCCATCAAGGAAATCAGCGCGACCATCACGCGGATCGCCGAAATCGCATCGACCATCGCGTCCACCGTGGAGGAGCAGGGTGCCGCGACCGCCGAGATCGCCCGCAATGTCGGCGAGGCCGCCAAGGGCACGGCGGAGGTCGCCGACAAGATCGGCCAGGTCAATCGCGGGGCCAGCGCCACCGGGATGGCGTCCGCACAGGTACTGACCTCGGCGCAGGCGCTGTCCGGAGAAAGCTCGAATTTGCGAACCGAGGTCGACAAATTCCTGGCAACGGTTCGCGCGGCGTAGCCGATCCGGCTCGACCGGCCCGCAAGGCCGGCGATCCCGCCATCACCGCCATTCATGACCCCATCGGATTGGCTCGCCACATCGGTTGGCCTCGCGATATCTGCTGCGATCGAGCGTGCGGCAAATGGGTGAAGGTTGTGAAGTGTCTATTTACACGCCGCTGCTAATCCGGCGGATGTCGAAACCGGCCCCTCTGATCGCCGCCGCAAGGCCGTTATCACCCGACCCGCTCGATGCGATGCCGCTGCATGCGCGCCCGCCCGTCCCGATATGTCGAGCGGCCGAACGCATGCCAGCGGCAACGAGCAGCGCCATGAGCACCCCCACCCCATTCAGCGGCGAGCTGGAACGACTTGCCGATCGGGTTCGCACCCAACACCCATCGCTCGACACCATGTGGCTGGAGCCCGACGGCAAGTACCAGACCCGATCGGTCGCGCTCGACACCCTGATGCGCGAGATGGCGGCGAGCCTTGCCGAAGGTTTCGCCGGGCATCGCGCGGAAGATTTTCCGATGCACTATTTTGCCTGGGGCAAGTGCCGGGTCGGATCGACGCCCCTGACCAACCTGTTCGGCATCACCGGAATGCCATCCTACTACCAGCCGCTCAAGATGATGATGCGGCATCTGTTCATCGGCCAAGCGGCCACCCCGTGGGCGATCCCGATGGCGGCCGACCAGCCGCAGATCTTCAGTAAGGAGACCGCCGGCCCCTATGTGGTGGCCGAGAGCCTGTTCAATCCACTGCGGCTGCTGATCGAGGCCGGCTACCCCGCAAACCGGCTGCGCGTGATCCTGCTCGACCGCGAGCCGGCAAGTTCGCTGGCGTCATGGCTGGACAGGCTGCACGGCTGCGTGCCGGACAGCATGCTGCTGCGGAACTACGTCGTTGCCGCGCTGAACATGAGCCGCATGGAGAGCTACGCCAGGCACGCGGGTATTCCGGTGATCCACTACGTCTATGAGGCCAGCAAGGAGGCCGTGCAGTCGGTCCGGATGCTGTTCGAACGCCTCGGCCTTGGGGATCAGTTTGCCGAGGCCACGGTTACCGACTGGCGCGAGACCGGGCAGCTACGATCGGAAACCTCACGCATCACCTATGGTGACGAACCGACCATCTACAATGTCTTGGGCCTGCACGGGTCCGACACCGCCTATCGCTACCGTGCGCGCCGGTCATCGCTGACCGATCTGCAGCGCGACATGCTCGAGCGCTGTGGCGTCAACGATGTCTACAGGAGCTCCGTGGCGGCGTGCGTTCGCGACCTTGGCCTCGACCTCGCCACCTCCGAGCGACTGTTCGGACACAGCCATGGCGTTGAGGCATGAACGCCACTCCCGATTTTCGCGATATCCCGACAACGCCGTTACGCCAGCCGGCTGATCTGGCAGACGCCCCCGCCCGCCTAAGGCCAAGCAGCCACCTGCGGCGGCTGGAATCCGAAAGCATTCACATCCTGCGCGAAGTGGCGGCGGAATTTCGCAAGCCGGTGCTGCTGTATTCGATCGGCAAGGATTCCTCGGTGCTGCTGCATCTGGCGATGAAGGCGTTCCAGCCGGGCAAGCCACCGTTCGCGCTGCTGCATGTCGACACCACCTGGAAATTCCGCGAGATGATCGCGTTTCGCGATCAACGGATGCGCGAGCTCGGGCTTGACCTGCTGGTTCACGTCAACGCCGACGGTATCGCGCAAGGCGTCGGCCCGTTCAGCCACGGCTCCGCGCGCCATACCGACATCATGAAGACACAGGCGTTACGGCAGGCGCTCGATGCCCATGGCTTCGACGCCGCGATCGGCGGCGCGCGGCGCGACGAGGAAAAATCCCGCGCCAAGGAGCGTATTTTCTCGCACCGAAGCGCGGCGCATCGCTGGGATCCGAAGAACCAGCGCCCCGAGCTCTGGAGTCTCTACAACACGCTGCTGGCGCCTGGCGAAAGCATGCGGGTGTTTCCATTGTCGAACTCGACCGAGCTCGATATCTGGGAATACATCCTGATCGAGAACATCCCGATCGTGCCCCTATACCTGTCCGCGGTTCGCCCGGTGGTGGAGCGCGACGGCGCGCTGATCATGGTCGATGACGACCGCATTCCGCTATTGCCGGGCGAGACGCCGCAATGGCGCTCGATCCGGTTCCGTACCCTCGGCTGCTATCCGCTGACCGGCGCGATGGAGTCCACGGCGACAACCCTGCCCGCCATCGTGCGCGAGATGATGGCCTCGCGCAGCTCGGAGCGCGAGGGCCGCGTCATCGACCGCGACGCCACGGCCTCGATGGAGCGCAAGAAGGTCGAGGGATATTTCTGATGTCGCGGCCGGATGATTCCGTCGACTCCGTACTCGATGCGCTGCAGGGCCCGCATGGCGACAGTCCCACCTTGCGCTTCATTACCTGCGGCAGCGTCGATGACGGCAAGAGCACGCTGGTCGGCCGCTTGCTGTATGATTCAAAACTGCTGTTCGACGATCAACTGATCGCGCTGGCGGCCGAGAGCAGGCTGGGCGGCGGCAGCGGCGATCTGGATTTTGCGTTTCTGGTCGATGGCTTGCAGGCGGAACGTGAGCAAGGCATCACCATCGATGTCGCCTACCGCTTCTTCGCCACACCACGCCGCCGGTTCGTGGTCGCCGATACGCCCGGCCATGAGCAATATACGCGCAACATGGCGACCGGCGCTTCCACCGCCGAACTCGCCATCGTGCTGATCGACGCCCGCAAGGGCGTGATCACGCAGACGCGGCGACACAGCCATATCATCAGCCTGTTCGGCGTCCGCCACGTTGTGCTCGCGGTGAACAAGATGGACCTGGTCGGGTTCGACGAGGAACGCTTCAGCGAAATCGCCACCGACTATCGGCTGATCGCGGCCCAGCTCGGCATGACCGATGTGCAGTGCATTCCGGTCGCGGCCCGCGACGGCGACAACGTCTTTGCCGCCAGCACGCGCATGCCCTGGTATCGCGGCCCGACGATCATGCAGCATATCGAGACCGTCGACGTCAGCGGCGAGACCAGACAGCGGCCGTTTCGAATGCCGGTGCAATGGGTCAGCCGGCCGAATGCCGACTTCCGCGGGTTTTGCGGGCGCGTCGCCAGCGGCTCAGTGCGCTGCGGCGACGAAGTGACGGCGCAACCGTCGGATCGCCGCGGTCGCGTGGCGCGAATCCTGACGCCGGCGGGGCCGGCCGATATCGCGGTCGCCGGACAATCGGTGACACTGGTGTTGTCCGACGAGATCGATATCAGCCGCGGCGACGTCCTGACGACAGGCGCGCCGGCGGCGGTCGCCGACCGGCTCGCCGCCCATCTGGTCTGGTTTGACGATGCCGCGCTGGTTACCGGGCGGCGCTATCTGTTGAAAAGCGCCAGTTCAAGCATCGGCGCGGTGATCGCCTGCCTGGAGCACCGCGTCGCCATCGATACTCTGGAGCGGCAACCCGCGACGGCGCTTGCCGCCAACGAAATCGGCTATGTCCAGCTCCGCCTCGACCGGCCACTGGTCTGCGAGGCCTATCGCGACAACCGCGAACTTGGCAGCTTCATCCTGATCGACCCGCTCAGCCATCGCACGGCCGCGGCGGGCGTCATCGCTTCGCCGCTGCGGCGCGCCACCGATATTCCCTGGCAGGGCCTGGCGGTCGACAAGACCATGCGGGCGGCGCGGCGACAGCAGCGGCCCTGCGTGCTGTGGCTGACCGGACTCAGCGGCGCCGGCAAATCGACCATCGCCAACCTGGTCGAGCAGCGACTGGGCGGCCTCGGCCGCGATACCTATTTGCTCGACGGCGACAATCTGCGCCAGGGCATCAACCGCGATCTCGGCTTCACCGCCGAGGCACGGGTCGAAAACATCCGCCGCGTCGGCGAGATCGCAAAACTGTTCGTCGATGCCGGCATGATCGTGCTGGTATCGCTGATCTCGCCGTTCCGCGCCGACCGGGCCATCGCCCGCCACTTGCTGGCGGCCGGTGAGTTCATCGAGATCGAGGTCGCAACGCCATTGGCGGAATGCGAACGCCGCGACCCGAAGGGACTTTATCGCCGCGCGCGGGCCGGCGGCATCGCCGATTTCACCGGCATCGATTCGCCCTATGAGCGGCCAGCGGCACCTGAGCTATCCCTCGATACCTGCGCAATATCGGCCGATGAGGCTTGTGGCCAGATCATCGGATATCTGCGGGAACATGGCTATCTTTAGCAGGGCGATGGATATCCCGATCTACCTCTTGTCACACCAGCCACCACGGTGGCCGCCGGTGTAGCCGCGGGCAAAGCCGCCGCTGAGCAGGGCCGCCGAAACATTCGGCGTGCGGCTGGTGGCGACGTCGGCGACGACACGGCCGGGATATTTGTCCGGCCCGATGTTGTAGATATTCACCGCGCCCTCGCCGAGCAGCCTCTTCAGCGCGTCGCCGGCGGCCTCCGCCAGACGCACTTCCCGCGCGCACTGCCCTTTCAGTTCCGGCGCGTCGATACCGCGCAGTCGGATCCGCGCGTCGAGATCGAGCCCGGGCCACAGATGCACCCGCGCCGCGAAGGTATCGCCATCGATCCCATGCAGCACATCGACGGGGTGACGAACAGCCGGGTTGCCGGCCCGTTTCCAGATGGTTTCGGCATCGCGCGCGGCCGGCGTCTGATTCGCTTCGGTGCCCGCTGGCAGCCAGTGTGCCCAGCGTCGCATCGGCAGCATCGCGCCGGCGGCCATCCCCAGCACGAACACCCACGGCAGCGCCGCGGAAAACCGCCTGCGCCACGGTGACGCGGCATGGATGCGGGGCGAAGTGTCCATCGCCCAAGATCAATCAGATTCGCGGCGGACGGCAAGCCGAATTTGACGGTCGTTCCGGGGCGATCGGTGCGAGCGGCGAGCAAACCTCAGCCGCTCCAATTGGCACGGCGGGGGGTCCCGATAGCACCATAACATCTACGGGTCCCGACGTTGCATGTCAGCCTGCCTCGCCGACTGACGCGCAGCCCGGAACGACATTGCCAACTCAAAAATCCGACGTGATGCCCTTGCGTTCCCAGTCGCCAAACCGGGTTGGCTCCGGTCCAGCCGGACCGTTTACCTCCTTGGGCCTTGCAGGCGTATTTTGTTCGGTCGCGGCGGCGGCGCGGCGCGCCTCGGCTTCGGCCAGCGCGCGTTGCGCCGCCGGTGTCAGGACTTTGAGTGGTGCGGGTTCAGCAATGGGCGTTGCAGTCTCGGGGGGAATGTCGTTCATCTCGTTCTTCCTGCTGAACCGACGTGGCCAGCGCGCGTTACCATGATCAAATCCATCTTTCGACTGCGAGCATATAGGGACGATTCTTACATTTGGCATATTCGCATGCGACAGAATCTGTTTCCGAACCCTGGCGCAGGCTCAATCCGGCTGCGTCGTTGCCGCTCCTCTGTCGTGATGTTTTCCCATGTCGCAAGTAAGATACGCACCACCTGCCGAGGTGCCCGGCCTCGCCGCGCGACGTATCGCGGCTGACATCCTCGATGGCGTGCTGCACAAGCGCCGCACCCTGGACGATCAACTCGAAGGCGCCGCCGCCCATCCCGCCCTGAAGTCGCTGTCCGACCGCGACCGGGCACTGATGCGCCGGCTGGTGGCCACCATCTTGCGCCGGATGGGCACGCTCAACCACGTGCTGTCGCGGTTGCTCGACCGCGGCATCCCCACCGATGCGCCGCGGGCGCAGAGCGCGCTGATGATCGGCGCCGCCCAGATCCTGTGGATGGATGTTCCCGATCACGCCGCCGTCGATCTGTCGGTGCGGATGGTGCAATCCGACCGGCGCGCCGCGAAATATGCCGGGCTCGTCAATGCCGTGCTGCGGCGCTGTGCGCGCGAAGGCCAGCCGCTGATCGACGAGGTCGCGGCGCAGACCCTCGACGTGCCGCCATGGCTGATGGCGCGCTGGATTGCGCATTACGGCGAGGCGACCGCCAGAAATATCGCGGAGGCCCTCAGCCATGAGCCGTCGCTCGACCTCACTGTCAAATCCGACGCCGCGGCGTGGGCGACGCGGTTGCATGGCGAAGTCTTGCCGACCGGTTCCGTTCGTACCCTGTTGCAGGGGTCGGTGACCATGCTGCCAGGCTTCGGCGACGGCCAATGGTGGGTGCAGGACGCCGCCGCGGCACTGCCGGCGCGGCTGTTCGGCGACCTCAAGGGCAAGCGGGTGGTCGATCTCTGCGCCGCCCCGGGCGGCAAGACCGCGCAGCTCATCCATGCCGGCGCGGAAGTCACCGCCGTCGATCGCTCGCAGAACCGCATCGCGCGGCTGCGTGAGAACCTTGCGCGGCTATCGCTGCAAGCCGAGACTGTGATTTCGGACGGAACCGAATACCCTGGCGAAGGGTTTGACGCCGTGCTGGTCGATGCGCCATGCGCCTCGACCGGCACCATCCGCCGGCATCCCGATGTCGCCTGGCTGAAGCAGGAATCCGACATCATCTTGCTGACGGCGCTGCAACGGCGGCTGCTGCAAAAGGCTACGACGCTCCTGAAGCCGGGCGGAACGCTGGTTTATTGCACCTGTTCGCTGGAGCCCGAAGAGGGCGAGCATGCCGTTGCCGCTCTGCTGGCGGGCGATTCCGGCATGCGCCGCGCCCCGATCGATGCCAGCGAGGTGGCGGGCCTGTCGGAAATCGTCACTCCGGACGGAGATCTGCGCACCCTGCCCTGTCACCTGCCTCACGCCGACCCCCGACTCGGCGGCCTCGACGGCTTCTATGCCGCGCGACTGGTCAAATCCTGAGATATACTGGCGCCGCGGCCGATTTCGGCGGCGTCCACAGGGCGCTGCCCTTATAGTGGGCGCCAGTCGCGTTTCCAGATACAAGGATTCGCAACACAGATTCACCTCAGTCCGAGGCGCGCGTGGCCGCTCATCGCAGACGTATTTCCGGGCTGATCCTCGGCCGCTTCGCGCGGGCTGCGATGTCGCGCGTGTCGGGCGGCTCGGTGGCGGTGTCGCGGCTATGGCCCGGCCGTACCGACCGCTTGATCATCGCGCCGCATGACCTGCGTACCGCCGACGCCACCCGCGCCGCGGAGATCTATGCCGGCCGCTTCGTGTTCGCCGGCAAGATCGTCACCTGCCATGGCCGCTCGATCTTCGACCTGGAGCCGCCGTCCGAGGACTGGGAAATCACGCTGCTCGGTTTCGGCTGGCTGCGGCATCTGCGCGCCGCCGACACCGCCATCACCCGGGCCAATGCCCGTTCGCTGATCGATGACTGGATCACCACCCCGTCGCGCAAACGCCCGGTCGGCCGCCGTGCCGACGTCGTGGCGCGCCGCGTCATCTCGCTGCTGTCGCAGGCGCCGTTGGTGCTCGGCGATACCGATGGAAAATTCTACCGGCGCTATTTGCGGGCGTTGACCCGTGAAATCCGCGGCCTGCGCTATACATTGTCAAACGTGACCGATGGCGTACCGCGACTGCAGGTGCTGATCGCGCTGTGCTATGCCTCGCTGTGCCTCGCCAACCAGGCTACCCATATCCGCGCCGCCACGCGAAAATTATCGGATGAATTGCAGCGCCAGATCCTGCCGGATGGCGGCCACATCTCGCGCAATCCCGGCGCGCTGATCGAACTGCTGATCGACCTGCTGCCGCTGCGGCAGACCTTCGCCGCGCGCAACATCGCACCGCCGCCGGCGCTGCTGAATGCGATCGATCGCATGATGCCGATGCTGCGGTTCTTCCGCCACGGCGACGGCAGCTTCGCGCTGTTCAACGGCATGAGTGCCGCGCCGTCGCATCTGTTGGCGACGCTGCTGGCCTATGACGACACCCACGGCACGCCGATGGTCAACATGCCCCACACCGGCTTCCAGCGCCTCGATGCCGGCACCATGACCGTGATCATCGATACCGGAAAGCCGCCGCCCCCCAGTGTCAGCCACGACGCCCATGCCGGCACACTGGCGTTCGAACTGTCGGCCGGCCCGAGCCGGATCGTCATCAATTGCGGGATGCCTTCTACCGGACGCGAAAACTGGCGGCCGTTCGCGCGCGGGACCACGGCGCATTCGACGCTGGCCTATCACAGCACGTCGTCGAGCCAGTTCATCGAGCGCAGTTCGATGAAGAAATTCCTGCAGGGCGCGCCGATCGTCGGGGGCCCGCATGTGGTCGAAAGCTACCGCGAGGTCACGTCGAGCGGCACCATGCTGACGACGTCGCATGACGGCTATCTCGACCGCTTCGGCCTGGTGCATCGTCGCACTCTGATGGTGGCCGAGGACGGCAACCGGCTCGACGGCGAGGACATTCTGGCGACCGCGTCCGGCGCACGGATCAGGGGCGACAACACCGACTACGCGCTGCGCTTCCATCTTCATCCGGCCGTGAAGGCGAGCCGCCTCTGCGATGCTCGCGGCGTCATGCTGGTGCTGCCGAACCGCGACGTCTGGACCTTCGAGGCCCTCGACGACAAGGTGGAACTGGAAGACAGCGTGTTCCTGGCCGGCAATGACGGCCCGCGCCGCACCGCCCAGATTGTCATCCACCAGGATTCCAGACAGGTCACCAGCATCCGCTGGAGCTTCATCCGGTCCGGCGCCTCGGCTTCCGCCACCACCGCCCGCCGCGACGCCCGTCGCGAGCCGGAATTGCCGCTGTAGCCCGGTTTCTGCGGGCGAAATATGGCGCAAGCCGGCCGCCGCGGTTTCGTGCCCCGCCAAACCATGCTACGCGGCGCCCTTGCTCCACAGGATCCAGACCATGACCGACCATACGCGCCCCGTGACCCGGGCCCTGCTGTCCGTTTCTGACAAGACCGGGCTGATCGCATTCGCCCGCGCGCTGGCCGCCCATGGCGTCGACTTGGTCTCGACCGGCGGCACCGCCAAGGCTATTGCCGCGGCGGGCCTGAAGGTGACGGACGTGTCGGATCTCACCGGTTTTCCGGAAATGATGGACGGCCGGGTCAAGACGCTGCATCCGAAGGTACATGGCGGGCTGCTGGCGATCCGCGGCAATGCCGAACACGCGCAATCGATGAAGGAACACGGCATCGCGCCGATCGACTTGCTGGTGGTCAATCTTTACCCGTTCGAGGCGACCGTCGAGAAGGGCGCCGCGTATGAGGATTGCATCGAGAATATCGACATCGGCGGTCCGGCGATGATCCGCGCCGCGGCGAAGAACCATGATGATGTCGCCGTGGTGGTCGAACCCGCCGATTATCAGTCGGTGCTCGACGAACTCGCCGCCAACAATGGCGCGACGACGCTGACCTTGCGCAAGCGCCTCGCCGCCAAGGCCTATGCGCGCACCGCGGCCTATGATGCTGCGATCTCGAACTGGTTCGCCGAACAGTTGAAAATCGAGACACCGGATTTCCGCACCATCGGCGGTTCGCTGATCCAGTCGCTGCGCTACGGCGAGAACCCGCACCAGACGGCGGCGTTCTATCGCACCCCGGATGCGCGACCCGGCGTCACCACGGCGCGGCAGCTGCAGGGCAAGGAACTGTCCTACAACAACATCAACGACACCGACGCCGCCTATGAATGCATCGCCGAGTTCGATGCCGCGCGCACGCCGGCCTGCGTCATCGTCAAGCACGCCAATCCGTGCGGCGTCGCCGAAGGCAGCAGCCTGATCGAGGCCTATCGCAAGGCGCTGGCCTGCGATTCCACCTCGGCGTTCGGCGGCATCATCGCCTTCAACCGCACCCTCGACGCCGAGACGGCGAAGCTGATCACCCAGATCCTGACCGAAGTGATCATCGCCCCCGACGCCACCGACGAAGCGATTGCCATCCTGGCGGCGAAGAAGAATTTACGCCTGCTGCTGGCCGGCGGCCTGCCCGATCCGCGCGCTTCGGGCCTGACCTACAAGACCGTGGCCGGCGGCCTGCTGGTGCAGAGTCGCGACAATGCGGTGGTCGACGACATGACGTTCAAGACGGTGACCAAGCGCGCGCCGACCGATGCCGAAATGCGCGATCTGAAATTCGCCTTCCGCGTCGCCAAACACGTCAAGTCGAACACCATCATCTACGCCAAGGACCTCGCCACCGTCGGCATCGGCGCCGGACAGATGAGCCGGGTTGATTCCGCGCGCATCGCAGTGCGCAAGGCGCAGGATGCGGCGACAGAACTGAAGCTGGCCGAACCGCTGACGCGCGGTTCGGTAGTCGCCTCCGACGCGTTCTTCCCGTTTGCCGACGGATTGCTGGTGGCGATCGAGGCCGGCGCCACCGCCGTGATCCAGCCCGGCGGTTCGTTGCGCGACAATGAGGTGATCCAGGCCGCCGACGACGCCGGCATCGCCATGGTGTTCACCGGCATCCGGCATTTCAAGCACTAGCCAAAAGCTGTCGTTCCGGGGCGCGAGCGAACCCGGAACCTCGATATGTTCAGAGTGCGACCATCTCGGGATTCCGGGTTCGATCGAAACCGACGCTGCGCCCGCCCCGGAACGACGGTGAACTACTCGTCCTTCACCCTTGCCAGCAGCACGAGTCCCGCGACGAAGAACAGCACCAGCACCGCCATGCCGGCCTTCTGGCTGGCGGTGATGGCGGTGACGATGCCGATCATCAGCGGGCCGATGAACGACGTCACCTTGCCGGTCAGCGCGAACAGCCCGAAGAACTGCGCGATGCGATCCTTCGGCGCCATCCGGATCAGCAACGTGCGCGACGCCGCCTGCAGCGGTCCGCCGGCGATTCCAATCAGGCAACCCAGTGCCAGATAGGCTCTTTCCGCGGGGGCTGCGAACAGCGCGCCGCCCGGCACCGGCGGCGTGACGTGGATGAACAGAATCGTCTCCTTGTCGATCAACAGGACGCCGATGATCGACAGCAGCAGCAGCGTCATGCTGCCGGCGATCACGCGCTTCGGCCCCAGCGCATCGTCAAGCCGACCGCCGACAAAGGCGCCGATCGTGCCGGCCACCGCCAGCGTAATGCCGAAGCTGCCGATCTGGATCGTGTTCCAGCCGAACGTGCCGGCGGCATAGATGCCGCCGAACGCGAACAATGATACCAGGCCGTCGGTGTAAATCATGTTGGCAATCAGGAACGCCAGCATCGAGCGATGCTTCGGTAACTCGCGCAGCGTATGGCGGAGATCGATCAGGCCTTCGCGCATCGCCGCGCCCGGCGACAGCTTGGCGGGAAAGTCGGGCGTCAGCAGAAACATCGGCAGCACGAAGATCACGAACCACAGGCCGGTGATCGGACCAGTGATGCGATCGCCCTGGAAGGTCGCGGGGTCGAGACCGAACAGCGGTACCAGGCCGAACAGCGTCCGGCCGCTGACGGGGTTGGCGGCCATGAAGCCGAGCACGAGGATCAGGCTGAGAATGCCCCCGACATAGCCGAGCGCCCAGCCGGAGCCGGACAGCCGTCCGATCTTGTCCGGCGGCACCAGCGTCGGCATCATCGCATTGTTGAAAACGGTGGCGAATTCCACGCCGATGGTCGCGAAAGCATAGGCGATCAGCAGCGGCAGGATGATCGAGGGATCGCCGGGCTTGCCGATCCACATGATGCAGGCCCCGGTCACGAAGATCGCACCGAAGCCGGCGATCCACGGCTTGCGCCGGCCGCTGGCATCGGCGATGGCGCCGAGCACCGGCGAGGCGAGCGCGATGATCAGCCCCGCGGCCGCCGTGGCAAAGCCCCACATCGATTGTCCGGAGGCGGCATCCGACGCCACACGGGTGGCGAAATACGGCGCGAACACGAAGGTGGTGATCAGGCTGAAATAGGGTTGCGCGGCCCAGTCGAACATCATCCAGCCAACCACGGCCGATCGTGGCGGATAGCGGGTTGGCGCGTCATCGCCCGATGCCTCTGAAACGGCAACCATCGGCATAGGCGGAATCTCCATGGAATCACGCGGTGTTGTGTCAGTTACCGTGCCAGCCATATAGCATGAACGACAGTGGTGCGATGATGGCGCCGCGCAGTCCGGAGTCGCTGATGTTCCATTCTCGTTGCTTGCGCTACGCCCTGATCGCGGCGGTTGCGTTTATGGCCGGCGGTGGCGCGTTCGCGCAGGCGCAGCAGCGCGGCGTCTACACGCCAGCCGCGATCACGGCGCGCCCGGTCGCCGCCAGGCACGGCATGGTTGTGGCGCAGGAGCGGATCGCAGCCAAGGTCGGCGCCGACATGATGGCGCGCGGCGGCAATGCCGTCGATGCGGCGGTGGCCACCGGCTTCGCGATGGCGGTGACCTATCCGCGCGCCGGCAATATCGGCGGCGGCGGCTTCATGGTGATCCACTCCGTCGATCGCGGCGAGGATATCACCATCGATTATCGCGAGACCGCGCCCGCGGCGGCCACCCGCGACATGTTTCTCGGCGCTGACGGCCAGCCGGACATCGCAAAATCGCGCGACTCCGCGCTCGGTATCGGCGTGCCCGGTACGGTCGCCGGTCTGGCGCTGGCGCTGGACAAATATGGCTCCGGCAAATTCACGCTGTCGGACGTCCTGCAGCCGGCCATCGCGCTGGCGCGCGACGGCTTTGTACTGGCCGACGACCTCGCCGACACGCTGCCCGACTGGCAGCGCCGGCTGGCGCGCTGGCCGGGCTCGCTGAAGATGATATCGCGTCCCGACGGCACACTTCTGGCGCGGGGCGATACGCTGGTGCAGGCCGATCTCGCCGCCACGCTGACGGCCATCGCCGCGCAGGGGCCGCGCGGATTTTATGAAGGCCCCGTCGCGCAGCAACTGGTCGATGGCATCAACCGGTCCGGCGGCATCTTTTCGCTCGCCGACCTGAAGAATTACCAGCCAGTGATGCGGCCGCCGGTGCGCGGCAGCTACCGGGGCTATGACATCGTCGCGATGCCGCTGCCATCGTCTGGCGGCACCGTGCTGGTGGAGACGCTGAACATCCTTGAAGGCTTTGCGATGCGCGACATCCGGCAGGGCAGCGCTCCGTCGCTGCATCTGCTGATCGAGGCGATGAAGCGCGCTTATGCCGATCGCGCGCGCTATCTCGGCGACCCCGCTTTCGTCACCGCCCCGACGATGACGCTGATCTCCAAGGAATACGCCGTAAGACAGCGCGCCTCGATCGACCGCGCCCGCGCCACGCCGTGGACCGATGCATTGTCGGCGGTGCCGCCGCGCGAAGGCCAGAACACCACGCATTATTCGGTTGTCGATGCCGCCGGCAACGCCGTGAGCAATACCTACACCTTGAATTTTCCCTACGGCGTCGGCCTCGTCGCCGCCGGAACGGGGGTGCTGCTGAACAATGAGATGGACGACTTCACCGCCGCGCCCGGCGCATCCAATGCCTTCGGTCTGGTCGGCTTCGAGGCCAACCTGCCCGGTCCGGGCAAGCGGCCGCTGTCGTCGATGTCGCCGACCATCGTGCTGAAGGACGGCAGACCGGTTCTGGTGACCGGCTCGCCGGGCGGCAGCCGCATCATCTCCACCGTGCTGCAGGTGATCGTGAACGTCGTCGATTACGACATGAACATCGCGGAAGCGGTCGCCGCGCCACGGCTGCATCACCAGTGGCTGCCCGACGAGGTGCGTATCGAGCGCGGCTTCAGCGACGCGGCACTGAGCGCGCTGAAGGCGATGGGTCACCGCGTGATCGAGCCGATGGGGCAGACGTCGGCTAATTCGATCGCCGTGACTCCCGATGGCTTGCTCGGCGCGCCCGATCCGCGTACGTCCGGCGCGGAAGCATCGGGCTACTGATAGCCTGATGCCGGGGACGAGCCGGAAAAGAACTCCGGCCACGATCAATGCTGGGGAGCATCGCCATGAGCACGGTCCAACGGGACGACGTCATCGACGTCGCCGAGATCGAAGACACCAGCCTGCTGGCCTTCTACCGGGATATGAATCCGCCGGAGCGGCGGACCTTCTGGGCCTGCGCTACCGGCTGGGCGCTCGACGGCATGGACTTCATGATCTATCCGCTGGTGATCGGCACCATCATCGTGATGTGGAAGGTCGATCCCGGCACGGCCGGCCTTGCCGGCACCGTTACTTTGCTCGCTTCGGCGATCGGCGGCTGGCTCGGTGGCTATCTGGCCGACCGCATCGGCCGCGTCCGCACCCTGCAGCTCACCATCCTGTGGTTCTCGTTCTTCTCGTTGGTCTGTGCCTTCGTACAGGACTTCAACCAGTTGCTGGTCGCCCGTGCCCTGCTCGGCCTCGGCTTCGGCGGCGAATGGGCCGCAGGCGCCGTGCTGATGGGTGAAGCCATTCGCCCGCAATATCGCGGCCGCGCGGTTGGCTCCGTGCAATCCGGATGGGCCATCGGCTGGGGTCTTGCGGTGCTGTCGCAAGCCTTGCTGTTCTCTTATCTGCCTGCGCAGGAAGCCTGGCGCTGGATG
>NZ_JANXTC010000016.1:0-20920 GCF_025356345.1 Tardiphaga sp. | reverse complement strand
GCGTTGTGAAGTGGTTCAATGCGACAAATGGCTTTGGGTTTATTCAGCCCGACAATGGCGTCAAGGACGTGTTTGTGCATATCTCAGCCGTCGAACGGGCGGGGCTGAGCAACCTTGCCGAGGGTGCGAAGGTCGGCTTTGAAGAAACCGAAAACGGCGGTAAGACTTCCGCAGAAAATCTGCGTGTCGGCTAAGCGACCTGGCTGACAACGGCACCCGCCGGAGCGACCCGGCGGTTTTTTTCAATAGCTACATTCCGTCTGCTAGACGAAGGCGATTAACGTCCCGCCACACGTAGAAATCATAGCAAAAAAGCGCAGCCGCGATCCACCACTTCGCAAACGATCCTCGATTTTGGTCTACCCTCGATCCCTCACCAGCTCGTAGACATTGCGCCCACTTCGGATCCTTGCTGGCGGAATGATAGACGGGCTCGCCGCTGCCTGCGCCCATCATACCTAGGTTGATTGATCACAGCCATTCATAGTCGAGCCGGTAGATCGTGCCGACCTCTTGCCCGTCGAGTATGACGCCGAAATGTTCGCCGGCCGGGTCGAAGCCGGCGTCCGGGTAGATCAGAGTGAACCGCCCCGGGATTGTCGGAGGCTCCAACTTTTGAGAAGGTGGAGCCATGACAAGCAAGACGACGAATAAATTCTCTCCTGAAATCCGGACCCGTGCGGTGCGGATGGTTCTGGATCATGAGGGTGAGCATGCCTCGCGCTGGGCGTCGGTGACGTCGATCGCCGCCAAGCTCGGCTGCACCCCGCGGACGCTGAACGACTGGGTCAAGAAGGCCGAAGTCGATAGCGGAAAGCGGGCGGCGAAGTTCTTCAGGCAGCGCTACGATGATGCGGGTGATTGCATCACGCACAGCCTCGGCGCCATGCCCGGCGAGCGCCGGACCATTTTTGGCGCGCGGCCCGTCACCATGGCCTTCAAGGCGCGGGAGATGTAGCGGCATCGTGAAGCGCGTCGCGCGTTCGACGAGCGTGCCGATTGCTGAACTCTCCAGGCCAAGAATGAGATCGCCTTCCCAGTGTCCTGGAACCGCTCGATCGGAGACTTCAGCCGGGCGTTCGCTGATCATAATCTCGGGCGACACGAAGCCTTTGCCTCTCTGACCAATGCGAGCCCGCGGAGTCCGCAGTGCCCGCCCAGTGCGAAGGCATGCGGTCAGTTCACGGCGGAGCGCACCGCGACCCTGGATGAAGAGCGCCTGATAGATGGCTTCGTGACTGATGCGCATCCCCTTGTCATTGGGAAAGTCGACGGTAAGACGGTTGGCGATCTGCTCCGGACTCCATGCCTTCGCCCATCGTCGGTCGGTACGCTGGCCATGCCGGCGGCTTTTCCAGGGAACGACCGCCGGGAACGACGACACCATTTGGCGCCGCGACCATTCCAGCGAGCCGTTCCTCGACATAGGTGCGCAAAGCCGTGTTAAGAGCAAGCTTCGTGGCTTTAGGTCGCCGACCTGATCGCTCGGCATGCCATTGGGCGGTCGTCGCTCGGTACTCCAAGCCGCCGCTGCGTGTCGCGGCGTTGCGCCGGAGCTCTCGCGAGATCGTCGAGGCGGCTCGACCAAGTCGGCGCCCGATTTCCTGCCTCGACAGGCCTTGAACAAGAAAAAGCGCAATCTCTTCACGCTCGACAAACGAGAGATGCCGCCCGGACAACGGCTTGGCCGAAGGCCTGAACATCGCTGGTGCCATTTCGCCCGCCTTTCGGAACCAGCGAGCGCCGACAGGGGCCGACATGCCCGCCGACACCGAAGCATTATCACTGCTCATCCCCTGGGCAATACCGGACCAGAACCGCTGCAGCTCGGTTCGTGAGGCCTATGGGGGCCGTCCCGGTGACAGCAATGGCGCTCGTCCCGACTGATGTGATTTTCGTCTCTTGATGCTCATCGCTACCACCTTCGTTTAGGTGTTGCGACGACCGGTTGAATGGAAGCAATACGTATCCATCAAGTAAACTGAGCGTCTGGCTGAAGCAGGCGTCGAGCCCTCTGTCGGCAGCGTCGGCGACTCCTATGACAATGCCCTCGCCGAAACCATCAACGGTCTTTACAAGGCCGAGGTGATCCAACGGCGCGGACCATGGCGAAGCTTCGAGGCCGTCGAGTTTGCCACGCTCGAATGGGTGGACTGGTTCAACAACCGGCGGCTCCTGGAGCCCATCGGCAACATCCCGCCGGCCGAAGCGGAGCAACGCTACTACGCCATGCTGGAAACTCCGGCCATGGCGGCATAACTTAAACCAAATGGCCTCCGGAAAACCCGGGGCGGTTCACAGGTCTTGTTAACCAGTCATTAACCATGTCAGCTCAGTCTGCCTATGAATGAGGCGGAACCGGACAGGTGGAGAGCCGGCAGCCGCATCAGAAAGCCGTCCGGTGTCACGCCCGGCCGGCTTTTTTGTTTCATTAGGTCGTGATGGGATCGACTTGGATTCCCACATCCAAATTGGGCTGCTGAGCGGGATAACATTGCGCTGCTGTTGATGAAGTCGGCTTCAGCTACACGTGCTACTTCAGCTACACGTGCGCGCGACGCTCGCTGGCGCTTCAAGATGACAATGGCAAAAGACCTATTGCGTCGATCGTCCGCCACCCGATCAGACCTATGCCAATCCACTACCTGTCCGCATGTCAGCCCGCCCCCGATGGAGGTCCACTTGTCGACGCAGGCGTATAGGTGCTGGGCGGCATATCTTGTATGATAAATCGAGGCGCGTTCTTTTCGTCCGGGGTTTCAGACTTTTCTGCTTTACCAAAGCCAGGGAGAACCTCAGCGACCTGCGCTAATGCGATCTGACCACGATTGAAGGCGAGCATGAATTCATAATAGCTTTGGGGAGAATCGCGAAACAGGCGTCTACATTGCGGCTGCAACTTCTTCACAATCATGGAGCTGACGATCAGCAGATTGTAATAATCTTTCCTCAACCGAGGGTGGCATTTTTCGGTTAGTTCTTTTTGGTGCGGGGCCCCGAAATTTTCGATAGATTTGGCAATGCTGCATCGGTTCGTTACCAAACTGGATAACTCGTCGAGGATGAGCGTGGCTTCTTTCAAGTCCGGCATTCGCATTTGATGGTACTCCTCAAAAACGATACGGGTTGAGTTGATGCCTCTTTTGATTAAAACAACGTAAAAGATCTTGATATAATCTGGAATTGAAAAATCCGGGCTTTCAGCTACAATTCATCTCGTCGCCGGGCGTGTACATACGCAAGCTTCAAGAGGAAGAGATGGGTCACTCTCTGATCAGAAAATCCTCCCTGGCCTTCCCGCAAGATCTCATCCTGATCCTGGGCGACCCGCCTCTCTTGGCCGGCGAGAGTCGAGACAAATACGATGGACTATTAGCCGCGGTTGCTCAATCGATTATGCCGCGCACCGATCTTGATTGGATGTTCGTCCGGGATATCGCGGATATCTCGTGGCAAATTCTTCGACTGCGAAGAATTGAGGTTGCGGCTATTGAACTGGTACAGAAGGAGATTGTACTCGAGCATCTGAAGTCGACGCGTGATGCCTCGGACGTCGTCGAGCATGCGAGCTATCGTATCTTTTCCGCCAGGGATGAGGCGGATCGTTGGGCTCGCGATCCGAAGGCACGTAAGAAAATCGACGCCCGGCTTGCGGCCTGCGGAATTAGCTCCGACGCCGTGCTGGCAATGGCCTACGACAGAGCGGCCCCTCAACTTGGATCCATTCACAGCCGGATCGCCTATTGTGAGCGACAACGAAGTGCCATTCTGAGAGATATCGAGCGACGTGATGAAACATATGCGCGCAAGCTCGGTGCCGCGTCGGACGCCGTGATTGATGCCGAGTTCAGCGAGGCCGCGGAATAATTCATGCCCTCAGAGAGGAAACTGGCGGCCAATCGAGCCAATGCCAAAGCGAGCACCGGCCCCAAATCGACGGCGGGCAAAAAGGCCAGTAGTCGCAATGCGCGGAAGCTTGGTCTTGCGATTGAAATCGCGACCGATCCACGCTTTGCCCCTCAGATCGAGGCGCTAGCGAAGCTGATTCATCCGGCCTATCCAGAGGCCCCCTCGGCCTGGGTTCGCCAGGTCGCGGCTGCTGAACTCGATCTCATCCGGATACGAAATTGCAGGACGCAGCTTTCCGCCACAATTGTTGAGCCGGGGGCGGGGCGTGCGGAAATCGCTGCTCTGGTTGTCAAACATACGAGGTTGGACCGATATGAAAAGCGGGCGTATTCGCGACGATCAAGCGCGATTAAAAGCCTAATGTCGGCGGTGGTAAAATAGTAAAGCTGATGCGGCGGAAATCTCGATCTGGCAGAACGAAGCCACCATTGGCTCGTGATCATGGGTCTGTTTACCGGGAAGTGCTCTCCATTCGGCGACCACGATCTGCAAAAATGGCTCTGATTTCGTATGGGGAACTGATCTGCGCCTTCATCCCCGCCTGCTGGGGGCGGGATCCGAGTGCCGGCTTCACTTTCGGCAAATTCCGTTCCGGCCATGACCACAACCATGGCCAATCGTGGCCCTGATCAGTTAAGACCAACCGCGTCCAACCGGGCGGCGTCTTACTGGCTGGTGCGCAGGGTCGCAATCTGAACGCGGTGGGTCACTGATCGAGCAACTGGGGCCCCGCGATGCGGGCTCGGTGTTTGATATCTGGCCCAGGCCGTTGCGATGGCCGGGTGCGGACCGCGGATAGTCTAAGCCGTCGCCGTTGGCGGCGTAGGGGGTACATGTCGGATTGTCGCGTATTGGTTACCGGTGCCGCCGGCTTCATCGGCTTTCATGTCTCGCAGCGGCTGCTGGCCGCCGGCCGCGCTGTCGTGGGGCTGGATATCGTCAACGATTATTATGATCCCCGGCTGAAGGAGGCGCGCCTCCGGATTTTGGCCGAACATCCGAACTTCACGTTCCTGAAGCTGGATCTGGCCGACCGCGCGGCGATGCAGGCGCTGTTCGCGCAATATGGCTTTGAGGTTGTCGTCCATCTCGCCGCCCAGGCGGGCGTTCGCTATTCGCTGGAAAATCCGCACGCTTATGTCGATGCCAATCTGGAAGGTTTCGTCAACGTGCTGGAAGGCTGCCGCCACAATGGCTGCAAGAACCTGCTGTTCGCCTCATCCTCCTCGGTCTATGGCGCCAATACCAAGCTGCCGTTCTCGGTGCATGACAATGTCGATCACCCGATCAGCCTGTACGCGGCGTCGAAGAAGGCCAACGAGTTGATGGCGCATTCCTACAGCCATCTCTACCGCATCCCGACCACCGGCCTGCGGTTCTTCACCGTCTACGGCCCTTGGGGCCGGCCGGACATGGCGATGTATATCTTCGCCAAGGCCATCCTCGAAGGCCGACCGATCAGATTGTTCAACAACGGCCAGATGCAGCGCGATTTCACCTTTGTCGATGACGTCAGCGAGGCGATCCTGCGGCTGGTCGATCGTCCGGCCTCGGTCAATCCGGACTGGTCCGGCGACCGCCCCGATCCCTCGAGCAGCCAGGCGCCGTGGAAGATCTACAATATCGGCAACAACAATCCGGTCGAGCTGATGCAGGTGGTGTCACTGCTGGAGAAGGAATTCGGCCGCATTGCGATCAAGGAAATGCTGCCGATGCAGCCCGGTGATGTGCCGGCGACCTATGCCGATGTCGAGGATCTGGCGCGCGACGTCGGATTCCGGCCGTCGACCACGATCGAGGACGGCATCGCGCAATTCGCGAAATGGTACCGCGAATATCAGGGAGCGGTCAGCAGCGTCGCTTAGTTGCTGCCTTGCAAGGCCGCGGCCGGCCTTTGAGCTTCAAAGATTTTGATAGGTCTCGGTCGCACAGAAATGCGCGGCACCGACATGTTCCTGGCGCGCCACCGAATTGCGCGAAATATTGAACAGATAGGTTTGCTGCCCGATCGTTCCCCCGGTCGCGCCATTGACGGTGGCGCGGATGCAGCTGGTCCAGTCCAGCGCGGCGCGTCGGGGGGCCGAAAAGCTGATGTTCGAGGCGGCCGCGGACGGCAAAAAGAACTCGGCCATCTTGGTTTGCAACAGCACCCGCATGTCAGGCGCCGGTTCCGGGGCAGGGGGAGCGGAGGTCTTGGTCTTCAGGATGTCGGGGGCCCAGGAGACATTGGGGTCGATCGCGCAGCCGCACAGCGCCGCGGTGATGAACAATGAAAGGGCCAGTCTGATCATTTCAGCAGGCTAAAACCCGGCAGTGGGCCGGGCAATAGCGGAGATGTTTCAAAGCGCTTCGTCGATCGGCGGCTTGGTGCGAAACACCACGAAATGCGACATCGTGAAATTGACGACGAAGCTGGCCACGATCGCCACCAGCTTGGCGAACAGCACCGGCATGAAGTTCGACAGCACCACCAGGATGGTGGTGGTCACGATCACGCCGAGCACGCCCGAGCCGACAAAGCTGAGATAATCTTTTCGCCGCAATACCCGGCCGGATTCGGCCCGAAAGGTGATCAGGGTGTTCATCACATAGGAGCCGGACACCGCGACCAGCCAGGCCAGCACATTGGCCGGCACCAGCGGCAGCTTCAGCACCTCATAGGCCAGGCTGAAAATGGCCAGGTCGACGACCGTATTGCCGAGGCCAATGACGCCAAAACTGATCATCTTGGCGACCATCGGATGCGACAGCCGGGTCTCGACGAATGCGGGCAAAAACAGCTTCATGGGTGGTAGCCGGTTCTCGATCAAGGCCGCTGTCTAGCAGCATCGGCCGGGCGAGTCCGGGTTTTCTGGCCCCGCGCCGCTCAGGCGCCGCGCTCGTCGGCGATCACCCGGCCATCATTGGGCAGCGATCCCGGCGCCACCAGCTCGACCGCGCCGCCGAGCTTGCTGATCGCCCGGAGGGTCCCGGAAACCGCGTCACGGAGCTCGCCAGCGCCGTTTTCGGCCTCTGCCAGTAGAGTCATGGCGTCAGTCTCGCCGTCGCGCGACACCACCAGGCGGAGCCGGCCGAGTTCCGGGTGCCGGGCCGCGATCTCCGCGACCTGTTCTGGTCGTACGAACATGCCTTTCACCTTGGTGGCCTGGTCGGCGCGGCCCATCCAGCCCTTGATTCGCTGGTTGCTGCGGCCGCAGGCCGAGTGGCCGGGCAAAATGGCGCTGAGGTCGCCCAGAGCGAGGCGAATCCAGGGATGGTGCGAATCCAGCGAGGTCACCACGATCTCGCCGACCTCTCCGGGCGGCACCGGATCGCCGGTGCCGGGCCGGACGATTTCCAGGATCAGGTCCTCATTGACGATCAGGCCGTCCCGCGCGTGGCTCTCATAGGCGATGAAGCCGAGGTCGGCGGTCGCGAAGGTCTGGAAGGCGTCGACGCCACGGGCCAAAATCTCGTCCTGCAACGATTTTGGAAACGCCGCGCCAGAGACCATCGCGCGCTTGATCGAGGTGAGGTCGCGTTTCGCCGCCTTGCCGGCGTCGAGCAGGATCTTCAGAAAATCCGGCGTTCCGGCATAGGCGACCGGGCGATAGGCCTCGATCAGCTCGAGCTGCTGGTCGACATTGCCGGGGCCGGCCGGAATCACGGCACAGCCGAGCGCCCGTGCGGCCGAATCGAAGATGAAGCCGCCCGGCGTCAAATGATAGCTGAACGTGTTCAGCACCACGTCGCCGGCGCGGAATCCGGCCGCATGCAGCGCCCGCGCGCCGCGCCACGGGTCGGGATGTTTCGATTCCGGCTCGAAGATCGGCCCCGGCGAGGTGAACAGCCGGCCGAACGAGCCGGCTGGCGCGGTGACGAAGCCGCCGAAGGGTGGTTTTGCCTTGTGCAGCGCCGGCAGGTCCGACTTTCGCAAGATGGGCAATTTTGCCAGCGCCGCGGGGCTGACCACGGCCGCCGGGTTCACGCCCTTGAGGTGCAGCGCATAGGCCGGCGCCGTCATCGCATGGCGCAGGATGTCGGGCAGCCGCGAAAACAGATTGGCATGGCGATGCGACGGGTCGCAATTCTCGAGGCTGTCAAAGTGCTGGGGCATGGTCATAACCACCGTTTGCGACGTTTGAAGCTTTTCAGGTTCTTGAAGCTTTTACGCTGGTCGCCGGCGCCGCCGAGGTAAAATTCCTTCACATCCTCGTTGTCGCGCAATTCGTCGGCGCTGCCGTCGAGCACCACCTTGCCCTGTTCCATGATGTAGCCGTGGCTGGCCACCGACAGCGCGGCGCGGGCGTTCTGCTCGACCAGCAGGATGGTGACGCCGAGGTCGCGGTTGATCTTATGGATGATGGCGAATACTTCCTTCACCAGCAGCGGCGACAGCCCCATCGACGGCTCATCCATCAGAATCATTTTGGGCCGGGCCATCAGCGCGCGGCCGATCGCCAGCATCTGCTGCTCGCCGCCGGAGAGATAACCGGCGAGGCCGGTGCGCTCCTTCAGCCGCGGAAAGTACTGATAGACCATCTCGATGTCCTGACCGACTTCCTTGTCGCGACGGGTGAAGGCGCCGAGCCGCAAATTCTCCAGCGAGGTCATGTCGGACACGATGCGACGGCCCTCCATCACCTGGAAGATGCCGCGGCGGACGATCTTGTCGGGATCGATGCCGTGGATGCGTTCGCCATTGAAAACGATCTCGCCGCGGGTAACCTCGCCGTCCTCTGTCTTCAACAGGCCGGAGATCGCCTTCAGCGTCGTCGACTTGCCGGCGCCATTGGCGCCGAGCAATGCCACGATCGCGCCCTGCGGCACCTCCAGGCTCAGCCCGCGCAGCACCAGGATGACGTCGTCATAGACGACCTCGATATTGCGGACCGAGAGCAAGGGGGGGACCGCCGCGAATGCTGCAATTTTCGCTTCAGGTTGAAGTGTCGTCTGCAAGTGACAATCTCCGAATTGGCGTTCCAGCTCACCTCGCCCCGCTTGCGGGAGAGGTCGGAGCCTCTTGCTAGCGAGGCTTCGGGTGAGGGGACTCTCGAGTGAAACAGAAACTTCCCCTCACCCGGCGCGAACGGCCTGCGGCCCTTCGCGCCACCTTCTCCCCGCAAGCGAGGCGAGGCAAGAAACGCGCTTCGCTCAGGCTACCAGCCAAACCATTCCGGCTTGCGCGGCAGGTCGACCGTCCTCACCTTCTCGAGCTTGATGCTGCCCTTCTTCATCAAATCGTTGAGATCGCCATCGGTCGCCCCGCTCACTTTGGAACGGTAGAGATCCACCTTGGTGGTCGGGCGGTGGTCCTTGGCGGTCCAGGTCGAGGGATTGCAGACGCCTTCCATGCCGGCTGGCACCCAGTCGGCCTTCTGGTAGAAGCCCTTGGCGACATTCTCGCCGGTGGCGCCGCCGTTCTTGGCAGCCCAGTCGAGTGCTTCCCTCATGTATAAAGCGGTGCAGACGCCGGCGATGTAATGAACCGGGCGGTAGACCGTGCCGGTCGGGTCGGAAATTTTCGAGATTTCCATCACCGTCTTCATGCCCGGCGCGTCGCCGCCCCAGCTCACCGCCGTGCGCAGCGGGAAGATGACGCCGTCGGCGGCGTCACCGGCGGCCTTTGCCGCGTTCTCGTCCATGCCCCAGACATTGCTCATGAACTGGATGTCGACGCTGGCGCTCTTGCAGGCCTTCATCACCGAGATGTTGGAGGCCGCAGTATTGCCGAGATAGGCGTAATTGGCGCCGGCGCTCTTCAGGCTCAGGCACTGCGCGGAATAATCGCCCGGCGAAAGCGCGAACACCAGTGGTGGCAACACCTCGAAGCCGAGCTCGTTGGCTAAGGCTTCGCCCGCGGCCTTCGGTGCGTTCGGGTAGGGGTGATTGGCGCCCATATGGACATATTTCGGCTTGCCGGTCTTGCCTTTCGACTTCCAGTCCTCCGCCGCCCAGGTCAGCTCGGCACGCAGCGCATCCGAATAGCTCGGACCATAGAAGAAATTATACGGCGCGGGCTTGGCTTTCCCGCCAGCGCCGGTCGGATCGGTCAAGGCCGCGGAATAGGATCCGGAAATATCCGGGATCTTGTCGGCGGCCAGAAAACCGGTCAGCGCCTCGGTGTCGGCGGTGCCCCAGCCCATGATCGCCGCGACCTTGTCGGCGCCCGACCACTTCTTGTACAGCGCGATCGCGCGCGGCACCTGGTAGCCGTAATCGACGGTGTCGATATTGACCTGCTTGCCGCCGATGCCGCCATTCTTGTTGATCCAGGCATAGGTATCCGCGACGCCCTGGCCATAGGGCGTGCCGACGTCCGAGGTGCCACCTGAATAATCGGCGAGATGGCCGATCGCGATCTGCGCCTGCGCCGTGGCGCTGGCGCCCACCAGCAGCAGTACCATGGATGCAGTGCCTAACAGCGATTTCATCGACATGAGCAATTCTCCCTGTATTTTTGTTTTATGGTCGCAGTCTAGCCAGTCTTGTTCCAACCTCAATGCGAAAACGGGTAAAGTTTCCAGTAGGTCTTGATCTGTCGCCAGCGATGCGCGAGCCCGTCGGGCTCAAAGATCAGAAAGGCGATGATGATCAGCCCGATCGCGATCTCGCGCAAAAATGTGATGTTGTTGTTGAGCTGCAACGCGCGGTCGATCGCGCCGCCTTTCAGCTCGGCAGAGATCCACTCCATCGATTCCGGCAGCAGCACCACGAAGGCCGTCCCCATCAGCGTGCCCATGATCGAGCCGGTGCCGCCGATGATGACCATCGCCAGAAAGAGAATCGAGCGCTCGATGCCAAAGCCCTCGTTGGAGACGACGAGCTGGTAATGCGCATAGAGCGCCCCGGCAATGCCGGCGAAGAACGCCGCCAGCCCGAATGACAGCGTGCGATATTTGGTGAGGTTGATGCCCATGATCTCGGCCGAGAGATAATGGTCGCGGATCGCCACCAGCGCGCGGCCATCGCGCGAGCGCATCAGATTGGTGACCAGCAGATAGCTCGCCACCACATAGGCCAGTACGACGTAGAAATATTGCCGGTCGCCGCGCAGCACGTAGCCGAAAATCGAGAACGGGCTGGCCATGGCCGGGACCGAACCGCCCGAGAACCAGTCGGCGCGGGCGAAGAAATCCAGCAGGATATATTGCGCGGCCAGCGTGGCGATGACGAGGTACAGCCCCTTCAGCCGCGCCGCCGGCAGACCGAAGATCAACCCGACAATGGCGGTGACGACCCCGGCCATCGGGATCGAGAAAAACACCGGGATCGGCGTCGTGTTGGAGATGTAGGCCGAGGTGAACGCCCCGAACAGGAAGAACGCGGCGTGACCGATCGAGATCTGCCCGGTGAAGCCGACCAGGATGTTGAGCCCGAGCGCTGCGATGCCGTAGATGCCGATCTGGATCAGCACGCTGAGCCAGTATTCGCTGAATAATTGCGGCGCAAAACAAATCAGCACCACGCCCAGAACCGCCGCGTTGCGGCTGGCCTTTGTCGGGAAGATCGTGGTGTCGACCGCGTAGCTGGTGCGGAAGTCGCCGGAGGGAATCAGCGAGGGACTTGCCATGGATCAGACTCGCTCGATGTCGCGGGTGCCGAACAGGCCGTAAGGCTTGATCATCAGGATGATGATGAGCACGTAGAACGGCGCGATCTCGTACAGATTGCCCCAGTGCAGATATTCCGAGTCGACGAACTGCGCGACATTTTCCAGCACGCCGATGATGATGCCACCGATCACCGCGCCGCCGACCGAATCCAGCCCGCCGAGGATCGCCGCCGGAAATACTTTTATTCCGTAGATTGAAAGTCCGGACGATACGCCGTTGACCACCGCGACGACGACGCCGGCCACCGACGAGACCATCGCCGAGATGGCCCAGGCCATTGCGAATACGGTTTTCACGGAAATACCGAGCGACTGCGCCACCTGCTGGTTGAACGCGGTGGCGCGCATCGCAAGGCCCCATTTCGACACCCGGAAGAACCACGCCATGCCGAACATCATCAGCACCGAAACCACGAGGCTCATCACATAGACGGTCTGGATCTGCAATCCTGCGAAGGATACCGACTGGCTGGTAAAGACGCGCGGAAACGGCTGCGGGCTGACGCCATAGATCCATTTCAGTGAGGCCTGAAACACGGTGGACAGTGCGATCGTCACCATGATCACCGAGATGATCGGCTCGCCGATCATCGGCCGCAGGATCACGATCTGGATCGCGATGCCGAACGCGAACATGAACACCAGCGTCATCGGCATGCCGAGCCAGAACGGCACCTGATATTTGGTCAGCAACGTCCAGCACACCCAGGCGCCGATCAGCAGCAGCTCGCCCTGCGCGAAATTGACGACCTGCGTGGCCTTGTAGATCAGCACGAACGACATCGCGACCACGCCGTACAGCGTGCCAACCACGAGGCCATTGACGAGAAGCTGGAGCAGCAAATGGGTGTTCATGATGAAGCGCCGATGGGAGCTACGAGTATCCCCTCTCCCCTTGGGGGGG
Organism: Tardiphaga sp.; assembly: GCF_025356345.1. Classification (GTDB taxonomy): domain Bacteria; phylum Pseudomonadota; class Alphaproteobacteria; order Rhizobiales; family Xanthobacteraceae; genus Tardiphaga. The sequence continues at coordinate 8,513 of NZ_JANXTC010000016.1, read as the reverse complement.
AGGGGGCCTGAGCGAAGTGAAGGCGGGAGAGCGGGAGCCACGAGCGAGAACGGAGCGTGTGGCGCCCGCTCTCCCAAGTGTGTTCGAATTGACTGACGGTTGTGCTCCCCTCTCCCACCAGGATTCGCTCCGCTACGCCCGGGGGAGAGGGGACAAATATTGGCGCCGCGCGGAACTGTTGCTGGAATGCCATTTTCATTCCGCGGCCTCCATCACGGCGTCCCGTGCCAGGTCGATCACCAGCAATGTCGTCCGGATGCGCTGGGTGGTGCCGTCCTGGAAGCGGATCACGGTGTTGACCGGGATGTCGCGGGCGCCGCCATAGATGCCGTCGATGATATCGGCATATTTTTCGTTGATGACGCTGCGGCGGACTTTTCGGGTCCGGGTTAGCTCGCCGTCATCGGCGTCAAGCTCCTTGTAGAGCAGCAGGAATTTGGCGATGCGCTGGGCCGGCGGCAGCGTGGCATTGACCGCCTCCACCTCCTTTCGGATCAGCGCATAGACCTCCGGGCGGGACGCGAGGTCAGTATAGGTGGTGAAGGAGATGCGGTTTTTCTCCGCCCATTTCGAGATGATCGAGAAGCGGATGCAGATCATCGCCGCCAGCACATCGCGCTGGTCGCCGAGCACCACGGTCTCGGCGATATAGGGCGAGAATTTCAGCTTGTTCTCGATATATTGCGGCGAGAAGCGCTCGCCGCGCGCGGTCTGCGCCAGGTCCTTGATGCGGTCGATCACCACCAGCTGCTTCGCGTCGTTAAAATAGCCGGCGTCGCCGGAATGCATCCAGCCGCCGCGCAAATCGGCGGCGGAGGTCTCCGGGCTCTTGTAATAGCCGAGGAACATGTTGGGATGTTTCACGACGATCTCGCCGACCCCGTGCACATCAGGCTCGCGGATCTCGATGTTGATATGCTCACCCATCGCCACGCCGGTGGTGTCGGGATCGACGGCGCCGGCCTCGTGCAGCGTGAAGGCCCCGAGCGTCTCGGTCTGGCCGTACAACGTGCGCAGCGGCACGCCCATGGCCCGGAAGAACTTGAACGTGTCCGGTCCCAGCGCCGCGCCGCCGGTCGCGGCCGAGCGCAGCCGCGTAAAGCCGAGCCGGTCACGCAGCGCGCGGAACAGCAACAGATCGGCGACCGCGGAGGTCTTGCCGTCGGCCAGTGCGGCCAGACCCGCTTTCATGCCAATCTCGTACAGTTTCTGCTTGAGCGGCGAGGCGTCCATCACGCGGGCGCGGACGTCGGCGGCGATGCCCTCCCAGACCCGTGGCGCGAAAAGCACGAAGGTCGGCGCGATCTCGCGAAAATCATTCATCATGGTGTCGGACTGCTCGACGAAGTTGACCTTCATCCGGCTTAAAAGGCCTTTGCCGAGCGCATAGACCTGTTCCATGATCCACGGCAGCGGCAGCACGGAGACGTATTCATCGTCCGGCCCCTTGGGATCGAAGGCGAGATAGGTCGCGCAATGGCCGAGCACGCGGCCCGCGGCCAGCATTGCCAGTTTGGGATGCGAGGTGGTGCCCGACGTCGTGCACAGGATGGCGACATCCTCGCCGCGGGTCTGGTCGACCATCTGGTTGTAGAGGTCCGGCTGGCGGACCGCGCGGTCGCGGCCGAGCTTGGCAAGCGCGTCGGCTTCAAGCAACCGCGGGTCGTCATATTTTCGCATGCCGCGGGGGTCGGAATAGATGATGTGCTTCAGCTCGGGAACGCGGTCGCCGAGCGCCAGCAATTTATCGACCTGTTCCTCGTCCTCGGCGAACACGATCTTGGCCTCGCCGTAGTTCAGCAGATAGGCGGCTTCCTCATCGAGCACGTCCCGGTACAGGCCGAGACTCATGGCGCCGACCGCATGCGCGGCGATTTCGGCGGCGACCCAGTCCGGCCGGTTGTCGCCGATGATGCCGACGACGTCGCCCCGGACAATGCCGAGCTCGACCATGCCGAGCGCGAACGCCTTCACCCGCGCCTGGTAGTCATTCCAGGTGAAGACGCGCCACAGCCCGAAGTCCTTTTCGCGCAGTGCGATGTCCTCGCCGTGTTCGCGGGCGTTGAGGCGCAGCAGTTTCGGATAGGTGTCGGCCTGCTGGACGCGGCCCGCATAATCCATCATGCGGCGGTCTCCGGAACGAGCGCGTCGTCGGGGTCGGCCAACGCCTCGTCCTCCTCGCCGAGATAGGCACGTTTGACATGGGGGTCGGCGAGCACCGACGCGGGATCGCCCTCGGCGATCTTGCGGCCGAAATCCAGCACCATGACGCGATGCGAGATGTCCATCACCACGCCCATATCGTGTTCGATCATCATCACCGTCATGCCGAACTCCTCGTTGAGGTCGACGATATAGCGGGCCATGTCCTCCTTCTCCTCGAAATTCATGCCGGCCATCGGCTCGTCGAGCAGAATGAGATTGGGTTCCAGCGCCATCGCGCGCGCCAACTCGACGCGCTTTCGCAAGCCATAGGGCAGGGTGCCCGCGGTGGCTTTTCGCACGCTTTGCAGATCGAGGAAGTCGATGATCTCTTCGACCTTGCGGCGGTGCTCGAGTTCCTCCTTGCGTGCACCGGTCAGCCAGTAGAGCGACCCGGTGAGGAAGTTGTTCTTCAGCAGGTGATGGCGGCCGACCATGATGTTGTCGAGCACGCTCATATGGTGGAACAAAGCGAGGTTCTGGAAGGTGCGGCCGATGCCGAGGCCGGGCCGCGCATTGGGTTTGAGCGCGGTGATGTCCTGCCCGCGATAGAACAATTGCCCTTCGGTCGGGCGGTAGCGGCCGGAGATGCAGTTGACGATCGAGGTCTTGCCGGCGCCGTTCGGGCCGATGATCGAGAACAGCTCGCCCGGATTCACGGCGAAGCTCACCTCGGTGAGCGCGCGGACGCCGCCAAATCGCAGGGACACCCCGCGCACTTCCAAAGCGTGATCCACGCTGTCTCCTCCTTGCAACGGCGCTTGGGCGCTCTGTCGTTTGGTCTGTTGAGGCAAGCCTACACTGGCCGGATGTCCCACCCTATTCGACTAACGACAGATGGACGAGGGGCCCGTCATTCCGGGTTCGCTCGGGCTGTGCCCGCGCGCCCCGGAATAACGTACCGTCACACCTCCAGCCATTCCTGGCGTACCGCCGCATTGGCCCGCAGTTCCGCCGGCGTACCTTCGAACACGATGCGGCCATGGCCCATCACATAAAGCCGGTGCGAGATCCGCATCGCGATCGACAGTTTCTGCTCGACCAGCAGGATGGCGACGCCGCGGCGGGCGATCTCGGCGATCAGGTCGCCGACCTGCTGCACGATGATCGGCGCCAGACCCTCGGTGGGCTCGTCGATCATCACCAAATCGGGATCGCCCATCAGAGTGCGGCAGATCGTCAGCATCTGCTTTTCGCCGCCCGACATCACGCCGGCGGCGGTGTCGACGCGGGCCGCGAGGTTGGGAAACATGCCGAGCATGTCGTCGAGCTTCCACTTGCCGGGATGCTTGGGATCCTTGATACCGAGCATCAGGTTCTGCCGCACGGTCAGTCCCGGGAAGATGTCGCGATGCTCCGGCACGTAGCCGAGCCCGAGATGCGCGATCTTGTAGCTTGGCAGGCCGGCGATGTTCTGGCCCTTGAAGGTGATGCTGCCCTGCGGCGGCACCTCGCCCATGATCGCCTTGACGGTGGTGGAGCGGCCGACGCCGTTGCGCCCCAGCAGGCTGACGACCTCGCCGGCATCAATATGCAGGTCGACGCCCTGCAGAATATGACTCTTGCCGTAATAGGCATGCAGATCCTGGACCTTGAGCATCACGCCGCCTCCTCGCCGAGATAGGCTTCGCGCACCTTTGGGTTGCCGCGGATTTCCTCCGGCGTTCCGGAGGCGATGATCTGGCCGTAGACCAGCACCGAGATGCGGTCGGCAAGGCCGAACACCACGCTCATGTCGTGTTCCACGATCAGCAGGGTGCGGCCCTCGGTGAGGCGGCGGATCAGCGCCACCGCACGCTCGGTCTCGGCATGGCTCATGCCGGCGGTGGGCTCGTCGAGCAGGATGACGTCGGCACCGCCGGCGGTGGTGATGCCGATTTCCAGCGCGCGCTGCTCGGCATAGGTCAATAGACACGCCGGCACGTCGCGGCGCGCGGTCAGGTTGATGTCGCCGAGGATCTGCGCGGTACGGTCGCGTACCTCGGGCAGGTTGTCGATGTTCTTCCAGAACGCATAGCGCTGGCCGGTGGCCCACAGCACCGCGCAGCGGACGTTTTCCCACACGGTCATGTTGGCGAATACGTTAGTGACCTGGAAGCTGCGCGACAGGCCGCGGCGGTTGATCTGGTAGGGCGGCAGGCCAGAGATCATCTCGTCACGCAGCAGGATGCTGCCGCTCGATGGTTTCATATAGCCCGAGATCAGGTTGAACAGCGTCGACTTGCCGGCGCCGTTGGGGCCGATCAAAGCGTGGCGCTCACCTTGCGCCACGCTCAATGTGACGTTCTGGATCACCTTGGTAATGCCGAAGGTCTTTTCGACCCCGCGCAGTTCGATGGCGGCGCTCATGCGGCAATTCCCTTATCGCGCGCGGCACCTAGCGCGTTGTCCCAGGCGGCCGCGACCCGTGCCCAGGTGATGCGGGCGACGATGAAGCCGCCGACCAGCAGGATGGTGGCGATCGCCCAGATCAAAGGGCTCGCGGCGTCGAAGCTGATGCCGAACGACCGGATGTGCGAGTCTTCGCTGGGATTAACCGTGTAGTGGACGGTGGTCTCGATCATCAGCATCAGCCCGGCGACCATGGCCAGGGTCGGCACGAAGGCTACGGCGTAGCTCGGCAGCACGCGGCTGAGCGTACCGGCCTTGATCAGCGGCCGGTGCATCATCAGGAGGCCGGTGAGGCCGCCCGGCGCGTACATCACCACCGCGATGAAGAACAGGCCGAAATACAGCTGCCAGACCGGGGTGAGGTCGCTCAGGCCCAGCGACAGCAGCGTCACGAAGATCGCGCCGACGATCGGGCCGATGAAAAAGCCGATGCCGCCGATATAAGCCGCGAACAGCACGGTGCCGGACTGCACCGCGCCGAGATAGGCGGAGTTGGCGATCTCGAAATTGATTGCCGCCAGGGCGCCTGCGATGCCGGCGAAGAACCCGGCAAAGCAGAAGGCGATGTAGCGGATCATGTGCGGATCGTAGCCGACGAATTGCACGCGCTCGGGATTGTCGCGCACGGCGTTGCACATGCGGCCGAGGGGCGTTCGGGTGAGGGCGTACATGGCGATGACCGCCAGCAGCGTCCACGCCGCCACCAGGTAATAGATCTGGATCTGCGGCCCGAAGCTCCAGTCGAACAGCCGGTAGACCTTGGTGCGATTGGCGGAGACGCCCGCCTCGCCGCCGAAAAAGGTACGCAGGATCAGCGCCGAGGAGGCGACGAGTTCGGCGAGACCCAGTGAAATCATTGCAAAGGCGGTGCCGGAGCGCCGCGTCGACACCCAGCCGAGCAAGGCTGCGAAGGCAAGCCCGGCGAGGCCGCCGATCAACGGGATGACCGGCAGCGGGATCGCGAACTTGTTGCGGGCGACGATATTGATTGTGTGGATCGCGAGGAAGCCGCCGAGGCCGTAATAGACCGCGTGGCCGAACGACAGCATGCCGGTCTGGCCGAGCAGGATGTTGTAGGACAGCGCGAAGATGATGGAGATGCCGATCAGGCTGAAGGTGGTCAGCGATCCGCCGGAGCTGAAGATTTTCGGCAGTACGAGCAACGTCAATGCCACGGCGATCCAGATGCCGTAGAACTTCAGGCGGTCCGCGGCGGCAGGCGGCGGTGCGATGGTGATGTCGCTCATGTGTCGCGCGTTCCCAGCAGGCCCATGGGGCGGAAGATCAGGATCAGCACCAGCAGCATGTAGGGCATGATCGGAGCGATCTGGGCGATGGTGACGCTCCAGATGTCGGACAGCCATGTGGCCGCATAGTCCGGGCTGAGCGGCCCGAAGGCGCCGGCCAGCGAGCCATCCATGGATACGGCAAAGGTCTGCAGCAGCCCGATCAGCAGGGACGCCGCGAAGGCGCCAGGCAGCGAACCGAGGCCGCCGACCACCACCACCACGAACAGGATCGGTCCGAGCAGGCCGGCCATGTTGGACTGGGTGACCAGCGCGGGGCCGGCAATCACGCCAGCGACGGCGGCGAGCGCCGTGCCGACGCCGAACACCAGCATGAAGATGCGCCCGACATTGTGCCCGAGATGGCCGACCATGTGCGGATGGGTCAGCGCCGCCTGCACGATCAGGCCGATGCGCGTGCGCTTCAGCGCCACCAGCAGACCGACGAAGATGACGACAGAGACTGCCAGCATGAACATCTTGAACGCGGGGTAGTTGGTCGAGAAAATCGTGAAGGCTGGAAAATCCAGCAGCGGCGGCACGCGGAAATCGACCGGGCTCTTGCCCCAGATGATCTGCACGATTTCCTCGATGGCGAAGGCGAGGCCGAAGGTGAACAGCAGCTCGGCGACGTGGCCGTTCTTGTGCACGTGACGCAGCCCGTAGCGCTCGACGCCGGCGCCGATGGCGCCGGCCAGCAATGGCGCGATCAGCAATGCCGGCCAGAACCCGACCCAGCGCGAGATCTGGAAGCCGAAGAATGCGCCTAGCATGTAGAAGCTGGCATGGGCGAAGTTTAGCACGCCGAGCATGCTGAAGATGACGGTCAGTCCGCTCGCCATCAGGAACAGTAGCATGCCGAACAGAATGCCGTTAAGCGTGGAGATGACGATCAGTTCAAGCACGAATTACTCCAACGTCGGACGTCGCTCGAATGGGAGTGAAAGAAACGCCAGGGCCTGACGTGTTACGGTCATCGGCGTCTTTCTTCTTCGCCGCAAGGCGTGGATGCCCGGGTTAAGCCAGGGCCTGACGGTCGGACGTGGCCGATTTCGCGGCCACGTCCCCTCGCACGCCCCTACGGCCGTTCCATCTTGCAGGTGGTCGGCAGCATGGTCGCGGAGGGGTCGATCCTGGCGGCGGTTTTCCAGCCCCAGCCGGTCTTCTCCTCGTCGAAATCACCGCTCTTCAATTCGCCGAATTCGGCGATGTACATGGGCTGGAAGAACTGATGGTCGTCCTTGCGCATCGTGCCCTTGCCACCGTTGAGCACCTCGAATTCCAGGCCCTCGAGCGCGACCGCCACCTTCACCGGCTCGATCGATTTGGCCTTCTCCGCGGCCGCGGCGAGCATCCGGATTTCGTTCACCGCACGTGGGTAGACGTTGGTCTGGCCGTCATACCTGGCGCGGAATGCTTTTTCGAACGATTGCGACGCGGCATTGCTGACGTTTGGATGTCCTTCGACGATGCCATAGACCTGATCCTTGAGACCGGCCTGCTTGATGGCCGTCGGGCCGCCGGTGCCGCCGGCATAATAGGTGTACCAGTTCACCTTCAATCCGGAGTCGGCCGCGGCCTTCAGCAGCAGTGCGAAATCCTGGCCCCAGTTGCCGGTCACGACGCTGTCGGCACCGGATGCCTTGATCTTGGCAATATAAGGCGCGAAATCGGTGATCTTCAGCAGCGGATGCTTTTCGTCGCCGACGATCTCGATGTCCGGTCGCTTGGTTTTCAGCATCGCGCGCGCCATGGTGCGCACGGATTCGCCGAATGAATAGTCCTGATTGATCAAATAGAGTTTCTTGATGGTCGGCACGCTTTTCATGTAGTTGGTGAGCGCTTCCATCTTGATGTCGGAATTGGCGTCCCAGCGGAAGTGCCAGAAACTGCACTTCTCGTTGGTCAGGACCGGATCGACCGCGGCGTAGTTAAAGTACAGCACTTCCTTGCCGGGATTGCGTTCATTGAATTTGGTGACGAAGTCCGACAATGCTCCGGCAACCGAGGAACCGTTGCCTTGGGTGATATAGCGCACGCCGGCGTCGATCGCCTTCTGTGCCTGGATCAGGCTTTCCTGCGGGTTGGTCTTGTTGTCGAGCGGCACGATCTCGACCTTCTTGCCGAGGATGCCGCCCTTGGCGTTCTGCTCGTCGGCGAGAAACTGGAATGTCTTCAGCCCGACCTCGCCGACACTGGCGCCGCCGCCGGACAACGGGTCGATGTAGCCGATCTTGACGGTTTCCTGCGCTATCGCGGTGGTCGCGAGCAACGGCAGTGTCATGGCCGCAATGAGTGCGAATCTGCGCATCCGATCTCTCCCTGAATATCGTTGTATTGAACCTTATTGGAACGCCGGGCTTTGCGCCCATCCGTCCTGACCTGAAATTGATTGTGGTCCAACGCTGCGAAAGCCGCAAGCGCGACCTAAGTGCAAAGCCATTGCGGGATGACCCGGATGCGAAGCCGATGGGGCGAACACCCGCAATCTCGTTTCATGTATCGCAGGGTTTATCGTCACTCCGGTTAGCGTGCCGGAGGTTCGCTCGCGGCTGGCGCTGCTGCCGTCCGGGACGACAACGGCGCTTTATTGGGCGCTGGCCGTCTTGGCCTTCTTTGCAACCGCGGTGTCGC
>NZ_JANXTC010000004.1:0-10231 GCF_025356345.1 Tardiphaga sp. | reverse complement strand
CATCGACTCCGGAAAAATCGTCCGCGAGGACAGCGCGGAAAATCTCGCGCGTGATCCCGAAGTCGAGGCCGCCTATCTCGGCCATGCGTCGTAGATGCAAGACACCCAGCTCCACAACGCGATCGTTCCCCGGACGCGGTGCAGCGCGCCGCATCCTTGCGGCGTGGTGCGCCGCAGAGCCGGGGTCCCGATTGTGCAGGCAACAAACCGGGATCCCGGCTCTGCGGAGCGGCACTTCGCGCCGCACCGCGTCCGGGACACGATATCACTCAGCCCAATTGACGCGCTTCTAATCGCTACCCAAGGAATTCCGGTATGACCTTCGACCTCATCCTGCGCAACGCCGCCATCGTCGATCGAGCGGGCATCGCCGATATCGGCATCCGTCACGGCCGCTTCACGGCTATTGAAGCTGACCTCCCCAAGGGCGCGCCGGAACAGGATCTGGGCGGCCGTCTCGTCGTCGGCGGTTTCGTCGAGACCCATATCCATCTCGACAAATCCTGCCTGCTCGGCCGCTGCAATTGCGCGCAGGGCACGCTTGCGGAGGCGATCGGCGAAGTCGCCAGGGCCAAGCGCGGCTTCACCGAGGAGGACGTCTACGCCCGCGCTTCGCAGACGCTGGAGAAGGCGATCAAGCACGGCACCACGCAGATGCGCACCCATGTCGAGGTCGATCCCCGCGTCGGCCTCACCAGTTTTCGCGCGCTCAAGCAACTCAAGGCGGACTATGCCTGGGCGATCGATCTGCAGCTCTGCGTGTTTCCGCAGGAAGGCCTGCTCGACGATCCCGGCTGCGAGGACATCATGCTGCGGGCGATGAAAGAGGGCGCCGACGTGGTCGGCGGTGCGCCCTATATGGACAAGGATTCGCACGGCCAGATCGCCAGGATCTTTGAAATGGCAAAAACATTTGGCACCGACATCGATTTCCATCTCGATTTCGCGCTCGATCCCACCCATCTCGACCTCGACGAGGTCTGCCGCATGGCGACGGCCACCGGCTGGGGCGGTCGCGTGGCCATCGGCCATGTGACGAAGCTGTCCGCGATGCCCAGGGCCGGCTTCGAGGCCGCGGCGAAACGCCTCGCCGATGCCGGCGTCGCGGTCACCGTGCTGCCGGCCACCGACCTGTTCCTCACCGCCCGCGACCACGAATTCAACGTGCCGCGCGGCGTTACCGCGGCTCACAAACTGCGCGCGCTCGGCGTCAACGCCAACGTCTCCACCAACAACGTCCTCAATCCCTTCACACCGTTCGGCGATGTCTCGCTGATCCGGATGATCAACCTCTATGCCAATGTGCTGCAGGTCGGCACGTCAGACGAACTCGCTTTCTGTCTCGACATGGTGACGTCGGCGTCGGCCCGGCTGCTCAACCGCGGCGATTACGGCATCAAGGTCGGTAACCCCGCCGACCTCGTGGTGCTGGATTGTGCCACCAAGGCGGAGGCGGTATGCGAGGTCGCGCAGCCTCTGTTCGGGCTGAAGCGCGGCGTTCGCACCTTCACCAGGCCCGCCGCCACGCTGCACCGGCCCACGAACTGATTCACGGAGATCTCGATGCCGATCAACGACACGCTGAATGCCTTTGTCGCCCATGGCCGCATCGATGTGCGGACGACGAATGAAGGCCCACTCGCGGGCTTGAGCTTCGCCGTGAAGGACTTTTACGACATCAAGGGCCTGCCGACCGCCGCCGGCAGCCCGGAATGGCTGGCGACGCATCCGGTGCCCACCCTCTCGACGCCAATCTATGATCGCCTGCTCGCGGCCGGCGGCACATTCGTCGGCAAGACCCACACCGACGAACTGGCGTGGAGCCTGAACGGCGAGAACGCGCATTACGGCACGCCGACCAATCCGGCCGCGCCCGGCCGGATTCCCGGCGGCTCCTCCAGCGGCTCGGCGTCGGCCACCGCCGGCGGACTGGTCGATTTTGCGATCGGCTCCGACACCGGCGGCTCGGTACGGCTGCCCGCCAGCTATTGCGGCGTCTATGGCATCCGCACCACCCATGGCCGCATCCCGCTCTCGGCTGCCGTGCCGCTGGCGCCGAGCTACGACACGGCTGGCTGGTTTTCGCGCCGCGCCGACATGATGCAGACAATCGGCGATGTGTTGCTCGACGGCGCCCGCGCGCCGCGCAAGATCACCAAGGTGCTGGTGGCGCGCGATCTGTTCGCGGCGATCGATGACGGTGTCACCGCCGCGCTGCGGCCCTCGGTTGACAAATTGCTGGCGCTGGTCGGCACCAGCGAGGCGGTCGATGTCGCGAACGGCGATATCGCCGCGTGGCGCAACGTGTTTCGCGTCATCCAGTCGGAAGAGGCCTGGGCCGCGCAGGGCGAATGGATTTTGGCGACGAAGCCGAAATTCGGCCCCGGCGTCAAGGAACGCTTCGCGGCCGCAGCATTAATGGACAAGGCCGAGATCGCCGCCGCCAAGGCATTGCGCGAAACCATTGTCGCGCGATTGTTGTCGCTGATGACACCGGACACCGTGATGGTGCTGCCGACCTCGCCGGGCATCGCGCCCTTGCTCAACACCCCGGCCGACCAGCTCGATACCTTCCGCTTCCGCGCCATCGAACTGTTGTGCCTCGCCGGCCATGCCGGCCTGCCGCAGATCTCGATTCCGGCCGCTACGCTCGATGGCTGCCCGCTCGGCCTCTCGATCATCGGCGCAAGGAATTGCGACGAGGATATTCTGGCGCTGGCGGTGCAATTGGCGAAGTAGCGCACCAGCCGTGCGTTCCCTCGCCCCGCGCTTGCGGGGAGAGGGCTGGGGTGAGGGGCTCTTGTGAGTGAAACGCTGGCAGCCCCTCACCCGGCATGCGCGCTGACGCGCGATGCCGACCTCTCCCCGCGGAAGAGCGGGGAGAGGTGAAGAGCCACAGCGCTTGTCGCTCCTACTTCGACTTCCCCGCGCCCTTTTCCGCGGCGCGGCGCAGGGCTTCCGCAAACGCGCCGCCCGGTGCCGCTTCACCCGGCTTGATTGGCGCCGACGAACTCATCTTCTGCCGCTCCGGCACGCGCGGACCGCGGTCGCCCTGCGGGCGTTCGGCCTTGGGCCCCACGGCATCGTCCATCCGCAGGCTCAGCGCGATGCGTTTTCGCGCGACCTCGACTTCAAGCACCTTCACCTTGACGATGTCGCCGGACTTCACCACTTCGCGCGGGTCCTTGATGAAGGTGTGCGACATCGCCGAGATGTGCACCAGCCCGTCCTGATGCACGCCGATATCGACAAAGGCGCCGAACGCCGCGACGTTGGTCACGGTGCCTTCCAGGATCATGCCGGGCTTGAGATCGCTCAGCTTCTCCACGCCTTCCATGAACACCGCCGCCTTGAAGGCGGGACGGGGATCGCGGCCGGGCTTTTCCAATTCGCGCAGAATATCCGTCACGGTCGGCAAGCCAAAGGTGTCGTCGACGAAGGACTTCGGCTGCACCGTGCGGAGAATTTCGGCATTGCCGATCAACGCCTTGATGTCGCTCTTGGTCGCCGCCAGAATCTTTCGCACCAGCGGGTAGGCTTCCGGATGCACGCCGGACTTGTCGAGCGGATCCTCGCCGTCGCTGATGCGCAAAAAGCCCGCGCATTGCTCGAACGCCTTCGGTCCCAGCCGCGGCACGTCCTTCAGCGCCTTGCGCGACTTGAACGGGCCGTTGGCGTCGCGATGCTGCACGATGCTCTGCGCCAGGCCGGAGCCGATGCCCGAAACGCGCGCCAGCAGCGGCGCGGAAGCAGTATTGACGTCGACGCCGACGCCGTTGACGCAGTCTTCCACCACCGCGTCGAGCGATTTCGCCAGCTTCGATTCACCGAGATCGTGCTGGTACTGGCCGACGCCGATCGCCTTGGGATCGATCTTCACCAGCTCCGCCAGCGGATCCTGTAGTCGCCGCGCGATCGACACCGCGCCGCGCAGCGTCACGTCGAGCTCCGGCAGTTCTTCGGAAGCGAAGGCCGAGGCCGAATACACCGAGGCGCCGGCTTCCGACACCACGATCTTCGACATCTTCAAATCCGGCAGCAGCTTGACCAGCTCCATCGCCAGCTTGTCGGTCTCGCGCGAGGCGGTGCCGTTGCCGATCGCGATCAGATCGACCTTGTGCTTGACGGCGAGCTTGCCCAGCGTCGCCAGCGCGGCGTCCCACTGCCGCTGCGGCTCGTGCGGATAGATAGCAAGCGTATCGACCACCTTGCCGGTGGCGTCGATCACGGCGACCTTGACGCCGGAGCGGAAGCCGGGATCGAGCCCCATGGTGACGCGCGCGCCGGCCGGCGCGGCCAGCAACAGGTCGCGCAGATTGGAGGCGAACACGCGCACCGCCTCGGTCTCGGCCGCGGTCCACAGCCGCATCCGCAGATCGATGTTGAGATGCACCTGGATCTTGGTGCGCCACGCCCAGCGCACGGTTTCGGTCAGCCATTTGTCGCCCGGCCGGCCCTGGTCGGAGATCGCAAAGCGCTGCATGATTTTCATCTCGAACGACGAGACCACCGGCACGGTCGGCGGTTCGGCGGGCGGCCGCTCGGGCTGCATCTGCAGATCGAGAATCTCTTCCTTCTCGCCGCGGAACATCGCCAGGATGCGGTGCGACGGCAGCTTGTGCAGCGGCTCGCTGAAATCGAAATAATCCTTGAACTTCTCGCCCTCGGCCTTCTTGCCGTCGCGCACCTTCGATGCCATCAGCCCGCTCGACCACACCTGTTCGCGCAAGGCGCCGATCAGGTCGGCGTCCTCGGCGAAGCGCTCGACCAGAATGGCGCGCGCGCCGTCCAGCGCCGCGGTGACGTCGGCGACGGCCTTGTCGGCATCGACAAAGGCTTCGGCGACCTTCTTCGGGTCGTTCAGCGGTTCGGTCAGCAGCAATTCGGACAGGGGCTCGAGGCCGGCTTCCTTGGCGATTTCCGATTTGGTGCGGCGCTTCGGCTTGAACGGCAGATAGATGTCCTCGAGCCGGCCCTTGCTGTCGGCGCCCATGATCGCGGCCAGCACCTTGTCGTCGAGCTTGCCCTGTTCCTTCACCGATTCCAGGATCACCAGACGGCGCGCTTCCAGCTCGCGCAGATAGTTCAGGCGCTCTTCCAGGTTGCGCAATTGCGTGTCGTCGAGCTCGCCGGTGACTTCCTTGCGGTAGCGGGCAACGAACGGCACCGTGGCGCCGCCATCGAGCAGTTCGACGGTCGCCGACACCTGCTGCTCGCGGACGCCGAGTTCTTCCGCAATCTGTCGAATAATATTGGCCACGCGCAGTTCCTTCGCAACATCGCGGCGGGTCTCGTCCCCGCCATCGGGTCACGCTTATGGACCCATGGCGAGCGATTCATCAACCCTCCGACGACGTAAGATATTGTTCTGTGGATGGCGCTTCGCGAAGCGGGTAAAACTCGAAATCTGGCCATTTTGGTTCGATCGGCTATCCTGGGTGGGCACAGGCGCGGCATCATGGCCGAGTTGACGGAGCGCGCGATGACGAGCGTGGTTGTTCGGAATCCTGAAGTGCTCGGCGGGCGCCCGGTATTCCGCGGAACACGCGTCCCCGTCGAGGTTCTGTTTGAGAATCTCGAACACGGGATGTCGATCGACGAGATTATCGAATCCTATCCCGGTCTCTGCCGCGAGGACGTCATTGCGTGCCTCGAGGAGGCGAGCGGCTCGCTTAAGGCGGCCGCACTCTGAGAATCCTGCTCGACGAAAACGTGCCGGTTCAACGCCGAAACGTTTTCGGCGGTCACGAGGTCACCTCCGTAAATGATCGAAGCCTCGGCTGGAAAAATATCAGTAACGGCCCGCTGCCCGCGGAGATGGAAGGTCGCTTCGATCCGCTTGTCACGGCCGCTGGTCAATACGTCCTGCTCGAAAAATCTGGCACGCTTCGCGCTTGGCCAATCTGTCCCGCGGGCGACGACAATGGCGGTATCGGCGGATGAGATGCCGCGGACGGTGCCACAGGTCCATGATGCGCTGCAAAATATAACACTGGATCGCCGCCGCCGATCTGTGTAGACGGACGCTCCTCCCGGGAGCGATGATGTCTACTTGCGGTCTTGATTTTGGAACGTCGAACACGACGCTCGGCACCATCGTGGACGATGTCCCGGTCCTCGCCACGCTGGAACCCGGCCACACCACGATTCCGTCCGCGATCTTCTATGAGGTCGACGGGGCGATCCTGATCGGCCGCAAGGCGATGGAAGCCTATGTCGAGGGCGCGCCGGGCCGGCTGATGCGCAGCCTGAAATCGGTACTCGGCACCTCGCTGATCGACGAGACCACCAATACCGGTCGCGAGCGCACCTCGTTTCGCGACATCATCGCCTGGTATCTCGGCGCGGTGAAGCGCCGCGCGGAGGTCGCCACCGGCCGTCCGCTGCGCAATGTGGTGCATGGCCGCCCGGTGCATTTCGTCGACAACAACCCGGTCAGCGACCGCAAGGCCGAGGCGACCCTGCGCGACATCGCCTCCGACATCGGTTTCGACGAGGTCACCTTCCAGTTCGAGCCGATCGCGGCGGCGCTGGACTATGAGCGTACGCTGAATTCGGAAGAGATCGCGCTGATCGCCGACATCGGCGGCGGCACCTCCGACTTTTCCATCGTGCGATTGAGCCCGGAGCGGCATCGCCATGCCGAGCGCCAGGCCGACATTCTGGCCAATGACGGCGTGCGCATCGGCGGCACCGATTTCGACCGCCAGCTCAGCCTCGGCGTCTTGATGCCGCTGCTCGGCTATCGCACGGCGATGAAGCGCGCCGGGCTCGACGTGCCGTCCGGCTATTTCCACGATCTCGCCACCTGGTCGAACATCAACCGGATGTATGAATCCAAGGTGATGAACGAGGTCCGCCAGGTCCGCTTCGAGTCGAAGCAGCCCGAACTGCTGGATCGCCTGGTGCGGGTGCTCGACGAGCAGCGCGGCCATACGCTGGCGATGGAAATCGAGGAAGCCAAGATCGGCCTGTCCGCGGCCCCCAGGGCCAGCATCGCGCTGGACTGGATCGAGCCCGGGCTCCAGGCTGGCGTGGCCCGCAAGGAACTGGTCGGCCACACCCAGAATCTCGCCGAGCGCATCACCGCGCGGATTGCCATCTGCCTCGCTCAGGCCAGCCTGCGGGCCGAGGATATCGACGCCGTGTTTCTGACCGGCGGCTCGGTGCAGCTCGCCCATGTCCGCAAGGCCATCACCGCCGCCGTCCCCAACGCCCGCGCCATCGACGGCGACACCTTTGGCGCGGTCGGCAAGGGCCTGACCATCGAGGCGGTCCGGCGCTACGGGCCGGGCTAGCTCCTCGTTCCCCGGACGCGACGCGGCACGAAGTGCTGCTTCGCAGAGCCGGGGCCCCGGTGACTTCCGCGCCTGACCGGGATACCGGCTCTGCGCGGCGGCGTAGCGGCGATGCAAGGGCATCGCCTGAGAATGCCGCAGCGCGTCCGGGACACAGCTTGCACCCTTGATCGCGCGGCCGCAAAAGCCATATTACCCTCTATGACAAAGCTTTCGAATCGCGACCGTATTCTCATCGAAGGCCTGAAGGTTGTGCATGCGCATGGCTATGCCGGCGCCAGCGTGCGGGACATTGTCAGCGCGGCCGGCGTACCGCAGGGCAGCTTCACCAACCATTTCACCTCGAAAGAGGCGTTCTGCCTCGAAATTCTCGACCTGTATTTGGCCGGTGGCCGCGAATTGATGGCGCAGACGCTGCGCAATGACGCGGTGCCGCCATTGACCCGGCTGCGCCTCTACATCGATGCCACCAAAGACTGGCTCGACCGCGACCAGATGCGCAATGGCTGCCTGTTCGGCAATTTCACCGCCGAGGCCACCGACCACAGCGAAGCCATTCGCGAGCGGCTGGTGGCGATCTTCGCCGAATTGCAGGAAGCGGTCGCCGATTGCCTGCGCGCGGCGGTGACGGCCGGCGAATTGCCCGCGGATTTCAACTGCGCCGACGTGGCCGGCTTCGTGGTGTCGTCGCTGCAGGGCGCCAGCCTGCTGTGCAAGGCCGAGCGCAGCCCGGCGCCGCTGCGGCGCTTCGAGCGGGTGCTGTTCGCCCAGGTGCTGCGCTAAACGCGAGAAGCGATTTCTGTGTTTTTCGCCGTTCCGCCATTGCACGGAGCGGCCCTTGCATAAACGGGCTGAAGCGGATGCTCGATCAGGCGACCGCCGCGACGATCTTAGTTCGCAGCGACATCAGGCCTTCGAACGCGATCACCATCTCGTCGCCGGGCTTCAGATAAAGCTCGGCGGCGTTGGGCTGACCGACGGCGACGCCGCTCGGCGCGCCCATGGCGATGAGATCGCCCGGCTCGAACACCACGTAGCGCGAGAAGTGCTCGATCACGTCGGCGATCTTGTAGAGATAGTCGCCGGTATGCGCGCGCAGCCGGCGCTGGCCGTTGACGTCGCAGGTCACCCACAGATCGTCGGTATCGGCGGCCTCGTCCATGGTCAGGACATAGGGGCCGACCGGCGCGAAGCCGGGCATGTTTTTCGCGGTCCAGAACCGGCTGCCGGAGGCCACTTCGCGTTTCTGGATTTCGCGCGCGCTGACGTCGTTCATCAGCGTGAAGCCGGAAATATAGTCCAGCGCATCGGCCTTGCCGACGCCGTGGCAGCGCTTGCCGACCACGTAGCAAAGCTCCGGCTCGTAATCGAGCGTGGTGATGTCGGTCGGCTTGACCACTTCGTCGCCGTCACCCGACATGGTGCTGACCAGCTTGATGAAGCCGGTGGGCTCGTTCGGAATCTCGGTCAGCATCTTGTTGGCGAGCAGTTCCTCGCGGTGCTTCTTGTTGTTCTTGCCGACGCAGAAGAATTTTGATGGATCGGCGATCGGCGGCAGAAAGCGCACGCCTGACAGCGGACGAAAATGGCCCTTGCTCTCGGCCAGATCGGCGAGCTCGCCGAGAGCCGCAAGCGTATGCGGGCCGGTGGTCAGGGCCTGCTTGACGCTGCTGGCAGGCACAGGCTTGTTGAAGGCGTCGGCGACAGCGACGACATCGATCAGATGGTCGCCACGGACGATGCCAAACCGAGGACCGTAATGCGGCGACGTAGCGAGAAAGGTTGCCAGACGCATTGTTATTTTCCCCCGGGTAGCTGGACGTCGTTGTCTTTCACCAGTTTGCTCCACTTGGCAACGTCGGCATTGATATAGCGGCCGAACTCTTCCGGAGTCTGCGGCTTCGGCTCGGCGCCGAGCGTGGCCAGATGGGCGCGAAACTCGTCGGTGCCCATGGCGGCGACAATGGCGCTGTTGATCTGGGTGATGATGTCCTTCGGTGTGTTGAGCGGTGCCAGCAGGCCGAACCAGCCCACCGACTCGTAATCCGGCACGCCGCTCTCGGCCACCGTGGGTACGTCCGGATAGAACCGCGAACGCTGCGTGTCGGTGACGCCGAGCGCGCGGAGCTGGCCGGATTGCACGAAGGACTGCACCACCGGCCCCGGCGCAAACATCATGTCGATGCGATCGCCGAGCAGATCGCTGACGGCCGGACCCGTGCCCTTGTAGGGCACGTGCAGCATCTTGATCCCGGTATCGCTGGCGAATAGCAGTCCGGAGAGATGCGAGGCCGCGCCAACGCCGGAAGAGCCGTAAGTCAGCCCCTCGGGTCGCGTTTTCGCCAGTGCGATCAGGTCGGCGGTCGATTTCACCGGCAGGTTCGGGCCGACCACCAGCAAATAGGGCGGCGCGGCGCCGATCACGATCGGCGACAACAGCCTGTTGACGTCGAACGGGACGTCGCCGGTCCCGGTCGATACGGTCATCAGCGCGCCGGTGGACGCCATCAGCAACGTGTAGCCGTCGGCCGGTGCCTTCATCACCGCGCGGGTGCCGATCGCACCGGAGGCGCCGGGCTGGTTCTCGACCACCACCGGCTGGCCCCACAGCGTGTTGAGCTTTTGCGCGATGATCCGCGCCAGCACATCGGTACCGCCGCCCGCGGCGAACGGCACCACCAGCCGGATGGCGTGATCGGGATAGGTCGCCGCCAGCGCCGGCCGCGCCATAGCGCCCAGCGCGAGGACCACAGACAATATTCTGAGCATCGACATATCCTCCCACGGCCTCCCGGTTTTCAGGGTTGGCAGCTATAATCAGCGGACCTGATACGCCAGGTTGGACAGGAAGCACGCAAGTTTTTTGGCGGATCGGCCATGTGCGGGCTGGTGATCGGGTCGATGCGCAGGTTTGCGGGCGGCTTATGATCAGC
>NZ_JANXTC010000415.1:0-6674 GCF_025356345.1 Tardiphaga sp. | reverse complement strand
GCCCGTTTCGTTCAGATGGAAGCAATGGACCCTTCGGAAAAGCTCGCGCATGAGACCGCAACCTCAAATTGCTGAAGTTATTAATGTACCTTAATACGAGTTAAAAGAAAGTTGCCTGGCATCCGGAAAAGTCGATCTTGCAGTTGCATCGACGTTCGGGACGGGCCGGCGGCGCCCCCTTCTCAGGACGTTTTTTCAATTAGAGGATGTAGTTCGATCATTTGGATATTGAGGAAATACCCCAATTCAAGGCTGTTTCTTGGCATTTTACGCAAATGAGCGAGATGGCATAATTTTACCTTCCTGATTCACTCAACCTTAGGTTGGTGCCGACAATGTGCCGCCGCGGGTCTGAGCCCGCCTAACCAAAGGAAATGTCGTGCAACGCATATTGATTGATTTCTGGAAAGATGAAGCAGGCGCCACCGCGATCGAATACGGCCTGATCGCCGCCGGCATCTCGCTCGCCATCATCACCGCCGTGACCACGCTCGGCGGCACGCTGAACACCAAGTTCGTTACCTTGAACACCAAACTGACGACTCCGTAAGCCAGCGCCCGGCGTCCCGGCGATGGATGACGGCCGCGGGCCGTCATCCGCACCATGAGGGGCGGCAATGCTCCCCGGCCAGCGGCCTTCTCAACCGCGCAGCCGGTCTTTCCGGACAGGCCATTCTCGAAAATCGCACCCGAGGCTGTCGGGGAATACTGGGGGATGGCGCGTGACGGCAACGACCGGCGGCCGGGGGCTGCGCGGCCCGACCGACGCGGGCGAGTTTGGCGGATGACGCTGCGCTGATCCGCCCTACCCGAGAGCCAGTCCCGAAAATCCGCACAGGACGATCAGTCGAATGTCTGACGGCAGCGGCGACAATCGCCACGCACCGGAGCAGGCGTAGCCCGGGTGAGCGCAGCGATATCCGGGAATCTTGCGCTTGTGATCGATACCGATCCCGGATTTCGCTGCGCTCATCCGGGCTACGCGCTATCCAAGACGTTGGCGCCCTTGGTACCCTTCTTCCCGACCCTCCCCCGCAAGGGGGGAGGGAGCATGGGCCGCGGCGCGTGGAGAGGGTCGCGTCGCTGAGGAACTACCAGAATTTCCGCACGGACTACACTTCCCTGTCAGGCCATCTGGCCGCCATCGACCGGCATCGCGACACCGGTGACGTAGGACGCCTTGTCCGACAACAGGAACACCGCGACCTCGGCGATCTCCTCCGGCTGCGCCGCGCGTCCCATCGGGCTGAGGTTGCCGGCCTTGCGTACCAGCGCCTCGACGTCGGCATCCGCGCTGCCGGGCTGGTCCGGCCGATTCACGAACACCCGCAGCATCGGCGAGTCGATCGGACCCGGACAGATCGCGTTGACGCGGATGTTCTCCTTGGCATAGCGCTTGGCTAGCCCGCGCGACAGGCCGATCACGCCCGCCTTGACCGCGGAATAGGTCGGGCTCCACGGCGAGCCGGCCAGGCCAGAGGTCGAGGCGGTGAACAGAATGCTGCCGCCGCCGCGCGCCCGCATCGGCGGCAGCGCGGCGATCGTCGTCACGAGTTGCGAGCGCAAATTGAGATCGACGGTGAGATCCCAGCCCTCCATGTCCAGCCCCTCGACCACCGAAGGCCCGGGCACGCCGAGATGATTCCACAACAGATCGAGCCCGCCGAATTCGCGGACCGTCGCCGCGACGATCCCACTGGCCATGGCATCGTCGCGCAGATCACCCGACATCGCCAGCGCGCGACCGCCCTGGCCCCTGATCTGCGCGACCACCGCCTCGACACCGGCCTGGTCCTGATCGGCGACGCACACGGCGACGCCCTCGCGCGCCAGAATCAGCGCGCCGGCGCGGCCGGTGCCCGATGCCGCGGCGGTGACGATCGCAATCTTGCCCTGCATATTCATCCCTGAAGCCTCGCTTTGTTATCTCGCCGATCCATCGGATCGCGAGTGCCATGTTTGTTTGCTGTCCATGGCTGGCATCAACGCTAGTCGCCATGCCGGCAAAAGCAACCATGGCCGATGCATTGGAGACCACCGCGCGCGATGCCGCGTTCAAACATTGTTTGATACAACATCATCCGCGACATCATGCTCCATCGCGTCTATTGACGGCGGCCTCAGCCGCGTGATCCATTCCGCCGCTTGCATGTTCAGCATCGCAACGATCGATCGCGCATCCACGTCGCGGATGCGCGGTTCGACGGCGCGTGACGATCCTGCGGCACATACGACCAAGGCCGCGCAAAGAACGGCCGGGGAGATCGATCATCGATCTCCATCAAACAGTCACGGGGGACCACATGCCGCGCAGCATCCGCTTTTTCGCGATCGCGTTTTCATTATTCATCGTACACCCGATGCCGTTCGCCCGTGCCGCCGACGTCGTCCGGATCGGTGTGCTGGCGGATATGTCCGGCGCCTATGCCGACGTCCAGGGCGCGGGCTCGCTGGAAGCCACGCGGATCGCCATCGAGGAGTTCGGCGGTACGGTGCTCGGCAAGAAGATCGAGGTGGTCTCCGCGGACCACCAGAACAAGGCGGATCTCGGATCGAACATCGCCCGCAACTGGATCGACAATCTGGATGTCGGCCTGATCCTGGACCTCGGCAATTCGGCGGTCGCCGTCGCGGTACAAAACCTGGTCCGCGACAAGGACCGGATCTCGATCGCGACCGGTGCCGCCAGCGCCGAGCTGACCAACAAATATTGTAATCCCAACAGCCTGCAATGGGGCTATGATACCTACCAATTCGCGCATGCCGCCGCGATGGCCCTGACCAAAGCGGGCGGCACCAGCTGGTTCATCATCAGCGCCGACTATGCGCTTGGCTACGCGCTCGAGGGCGATGCGCGCGCCGCGGTCGAGGCCGCCGGCGGCAAGGTGCTGGGCACGGTACGCCACCCGCTCAATACCTCCGACTATTCGTCCTATCTGCTGCAGGCGCAGGCCTCCGGCGCCAAGGTTATCGCGATTGCCAATGGTGTGTCGGACCTGCAGAACGCGCTGAAGCAGGGGCGGGAATTCAACATCTTCAGCGACAAGCAGAAACTCGCCGCGCTGGCGATGCTGTTGTCCGACGTGCACAGCGTCGGGCTCGCGGTCACCCAGGGCACCATCCTGAGCTCGGTATTCTACTGGGACGCCAGCGACGGCACCCGACAATTCTCCGAGAAATTCGCGGCGCGGATGGGACGGCCGCCGAGCGAGACCCAGGCGATGAATTACAGCGCCACGCTGCATTATCTGAAATCGGTGCAGGCGGTCGGATCGACTGAAACCAAGGCCGTCCTCGCCAAGATGCGCGCCACCCCGGTCAATGACGCGCTGACCAGCAACGCCTCGATCCGGGCCGATGGCCGACTGATGCGCGACATCTATCTGGTGCAGGTGAAAACACCGGAGGAATCGAAAAAACCCTGGGACTACTTCAAGGTCACCGGCCGCATCGCGGCGGCCGACGCCTTCCGCCCGGTCAGTGAGTCCGTCTGCCCGTTGTTGAAGTCTTAAACGACCGAGCGCGCGCGGACCTTAGAGCATGATTGGTCAACGTTGAATCATGTCCCGGACGCGATGCATCGCACCCCTTGGGTGTGGTGCTTCGCAGGAGCCGGGCCCATGCCAGACGCCGGTGTTCGCGAAGGTCCCGGCTCTGCGCAATCAGCGAGCGCAGGGCGCAATAGCGCAGCGTATCGCCGCATCTCGGCATGGCGGCGGATGACGCTTCCGCCATTCCGCCCGCCTGCGCGCTTCATCCACCGATACACGGCATCGGCTCCGCCGTAGCAGCCGCGGTATGCGACCTGCCCGGCCGCGCCGTTTGCACGGATCAATGTACCGATCAGCGACACGGCGTCTGTTGCCGACAGTCACAAAGCATGGAACAAACCCTTGCCCTCGACCGCATAGATCGCGATAGTCTCACAATAGCGTTACTGGATGTGGCAGCTTCAGCGGATGCTGTGCCTGGCTTGCATTTGAGATGATCCGGTCGCCGACGGCCATATGGAATTTGTATGATGGCCAGCCACGATTTCTTCGAGAAGGCGATCGTCCTGGTGGCAAAGGACTGGTTTCAGCTGCTGAGCACGGACCGCGCCGCGACACTGCGGCTACGGGCCGGAATGGACTGGGGCGGAAAACGCTTCATGGTTGCGCCGGCCGGCGATATCAGCGGCGCCACCGTCGAACTGGCATTCATCCGTGGCGCGAGCGATTTCAACATTCCCCATGCCCCGGTCGGATATATTGGATATCTGAGTTTTTATAGTGCCGAGCGTAGCGGCGAGTTCGAGGCCGACGCCTTTCTGAGCGGGGCGCTGACGCTGCCCGAAGCCATGTTTGACGATATCTGGTCGCAAATCAGCAGCGGACGCGTCGTGCCGGATCTGGCCATCAAGGTCGGCCCCACCGAGATGGGCGCCTCCGACGCGACGATCTGGGACCGCCATGCGCACCGACATTTGTTCATCACCGAGGCGGAGTTTGTCTTTCGATACCAGGAAGCATCAGCCGCGTGAACGGCGTGGTGTTGCAGCCCGCGCCGGCCGCGATGTGGCCTACGACGATCGCATCCGCGCCACAACGAGTTGCGAGCCGCGGCTCGCGCGATGTGTAGCAGCCAAGCACTGGAACGATAGGCGGCCTGTCGATCCGGGCGCCCCATCGCACCACTTGGCCTCCGAGGCATGCGCATGATTATCATGCTCCGCGTCCTGCATTTGACCGATACGCCGGATATCTCAATTCCAGTGCGTGTCCATTCACCCATTCCTGCAAAGATCGACTGGTCTTGCCACGTTGAAATCGGATGGCCCGACAAATCATGGAGTCGCGACGTCTCGGGAATCGACGCGATTGACGCGCTTGAGCTAGCGCTTCGCATGGTTGGAACGGAACTCTACCGCGGCGAATGGCACGCCAACAACCAATTAGTCTGGCTGGGGCAAGGCGAGGGTTACGGCTTTCCCGTGCCGCGCACCATCAGCGACCAGCTTGTTGGACAGGACCGTGAGCGATACGGATGAAAATGCAAGCCGACACGCAAACGGCGGGCCCCGCGGCCCGCCTTTGCAATTTTCAATCATTTATCGCGATCAATTTCAGTGCGTAACGCGGATGAACGTCGCGTAATCCGCCAGCCGTTCTCTCCACGAGTTGTCCCCGCGAAGGCGGGGACGACCAGCGGAAAGCAAGGTGAACATCACGGCGGCTGAGCGCGCGGCCCCCACCAACAAAAATGCCCGGCGCGAGCCGGGCATTTGATATCAGCGATCCTGTGGAGATCAGTTATCCAGGAACGACCTGAGCTTCCGCGACCTTGACGGATGCTTCAGCTTGCGCAGCGCCTTGGCTTCGATCTGGCGGATGCGCTCGCGGGTCACCGAGAACTGCTGGCCGACTTCTTCCAGCGTGTGGTCGGTGTTCATGCCGATGCCGAAGCGCATGCGCAGCACGCGCTCTTCGCGCGGGGTGAGCGAGGCCAGCACGCGGGTCGTCGTCTCGCGCAAATTGGACTGGATCGCGGCGTCGATCGGCAGGATCGCGTTCTTGTCCTCGATGAAGTCGCCGAGATGCGAATCCTCCTCGTCGCCCACCGGGGTTTCCAGCGACAGCGGCTCCTTCGCAATCTTCAGAACCTTGCGCACCTTCTCCAGCGGCATGCCCAGCTTTTCAGCCAGCTCCTCCGGAGTGGGTTCGCGGCCGATCTCGTTCAGCATCTGCCGCGACGTGCGCACGATCTTGTTGATCGTCTCGATCATGTGCACGGGAATGCGGATGGTGCGGGCCTGGTCGGCGATCGAACGCGTGATCGCCTGGCGGATCCACCAGGTGGCGTAGGTCGAGAACTTGTAGCCGCGGCGGTATTCGAACTTGTCGACCGCCTTCATCAGGCCGATATTGCCTTCCTGGATCAGATCCAGGAACTGCAGGCCGCGGTTGGTGTATTTCTTGGCGATCGAGATCACGAGACGGAGATTGGCTTCCACCATCTCCTTCTTGGCCTGGCGGGCTTCGCGCTCGCCCTTCTGCACGCCGTGCACGATCTTGCGGAATTCGCCGATCTCGAGGCCGGTCAGGCCGGCGAGCTGCTGGATCTCGCTGCGCAGTTCCTTGATGCGGTCCTTCTCGACCGCGACGAAGTTCTTCCAGCCCTTGGCCGACAGCTTCGAGACGCGGTTCAGCCACTTCGGATCGAGCTCCGATCCGACATAATTGCGCAAAAAGTCCTCGCGGGCGACGCCGTGGCTGTCGCCGAGACGCAGCAGGCGGCCTTCGAACGACACCAGACGCTTGTTGATGTCGTAGAGCTGCTCGACCAGCGAATCGATACGCGCCTGGTTCAGCCGCAGCGACTTCACCTCGACGATGATGTCGTCCTTGAGCTTCTTGTACTTGCGCTCCTGGGCCGGCGACAGCGACTCGCTCTGCAGCTGGTTGGCGATGTCCTGCTCCTGCAGGCGGCGCAGCTTCTTGTAGTTGTCGGCGATCTTGTCGAAGGTCTCGACCACTTTCGGCTTCAGCTCGGCCTCGATGGCGGCGAGCGACATCTGGTTCTCGAACTCGTCGTCGTCACCGTCGCCGTCATCGGCGGCGGCCGGCTCGGGCGCCGGGGCCACGCGCGGCGGCGCGGCGCGGAACGGGGTCGGCGCCGGCGGCGCCGCCGGCGGG
>NZ_JANXTC010000410.1:0-32084 GCF_025356345.1 Tardiphaga sp. | reverse complement strand
CCCCTTGTGGGAGAAGGTGGCCCGGACGAAGTCCGGGTCGGATGAGGGGTTCTGCACTCGCGATTACCCCTCACCCGTCCGCGCGGCGCGCGGCCACCCTCTCCCACAAGGGGAGAGGGAAGGAAGAATGAGCGCGCCGGCGCGCGATCTTTGGAATGCATCCCCATCACTTCACCGCCCTGAGCGCCGGGCGCTGGCCTTCGAGATAGGCCTTCACATGGGCGCGCGCGCGGGCAAGGCGCGACATCACGGTGCCGATCGGTACGCTCTGGATGTCGGCGACCTCGCGGTAGCTCAGCCCTTCCAGCATCACCAGCAGCAGTACCGAGCGCTGATCTTCCACCAGCGAAGCCAGCGCCCGGGCGATGTCGCGGCCCTCGGCCTCGGTTCCCGACGCGTCGGCATTGTTGTCGAACAGTTCGGTCATCAGCGGGCGCCGCGCCAGCGAGCGGCGGCGATTGCGGTTGAGGTTGGTCAGGATGGTGTAGAGCCAGCTGCGCAGATCGCCGCCAATGAACAGTTTTTCGGAGCGCAGCGCGCGCACCAGAGTGTCCTGAACCAGGTCGTCGGCGATGTCGGCGTCCCGCGCCAGCGCCCGCGCGTAGCGGCGCAGCGCCGGAATCATGCTTTCGACGTTCTCGCGAAACCCGCTCATGAAACGCTCGTCATTTGGCTGAAATCCCGCCGGTATCGGTCGGTCATGCAATTCATCGCCACAATTGTCATAACACCTCGATCGCCGCTCTATTCCAGCCATGACGCGGCACGTTCGATCGCGCCATAACCCAGGCCCATTTTGGGCTATACCGGGCACAAGTGCTGGTGTACCCCGAACATTGATTTCGAAGCGGATAGGACGCGATATGGTTGAACCAACAGGCCTGATGCAAGGCAAGCGCGGCGTCATTCTGGGCCTGGCCAACAACCGCTCGATCGCCTGGGGGATCGCCAAATCCTGCCACGCCCAGGGCGCGGAAATCGCCTTTACCTACCAGGGCGACGCGCTGAAGAAGCGGGTCGAACCGCTGGCCGCCGAACTGGGAGGGCTCGTGCTCGGCCATTGCGACGTCACCGATCCCGCCAGCATCGACGCGGTATTCGCGGTGTTACAGGAGAAGTGGGGCAAGATCGATTTCGTGGTCCACGCCATCGCCTTTTCCGACAAGGAAGGCCTCGAGGGCCGCTATGTCGACACCTCGGCGGAGAATTTCTCCAAGACCATGCTGATCTCGTGTTTCTCGCTGACGGCGATCGCGCAGCGCGCCGAGAGACTGATGACAGAGGGCGGCTCGATCATCACGCTGAGCTATTACGGCGCCGAAAAGTGGATGCCGCATTATAACGTGATGGGCGTCGCCAAGGCCGCGCTGGAAGCCAGCGTGCGCTACCTCGCCGCCGATCTCGGCGTGCAGAACATCCGCGTCAATGCGATTTCCGCCGGACCGATCAAGACGTTGGCGGCCTCGGGCATCGGCGACTTCCGCTATATCCTGAAGTGGAACGAACATAATTCGCCGCTGCGCCGTACCACGACCATCGACGAGGTCGGCGACAGCGCGTTGTATCTACTGTCCGACATGTCGCGCGGCGTTACCGGCGAAGTGCATCATGTCGATTCCGGCTACCATGTCGTCGGCATGAAACGCCCCGACGCGCCGGATATCTCGCTGGGCAAGGACTAGCGACGTCGTCTCAACCGTCATTGCGAGGAGCGAAGCGACGCGGCAATCCAGAAAGCCGCGCGCGCGAAAGACTGGATTGCTTCGTCGCAAGGGCTCCTCGCAATGACGATCATTTACGTCCGAGAACATCATGCAACCAACGATCTACTACATCCGCCACGGCCAGACCGAATGGAATGCCGCGGGCCGCTTCCAGGGCTCGCAGGACATTCCGCTCAACGACCTCGGCCGCGAGCAGGCGGCGCATGCCGGCGGCATTCTGAAGGACCTGCTGGCCCGCAACGGTCACGTGCCGCAGGACTTCGGTTTCGTGTCCAGTCCGCTCGGTCGCGCGCGCTCGACCATGGAATTCGTGCGCAGCCAACTCGGCCTGCCGCCGGAGGCCTATGCGCTCGACGACCGGCTGCGCGAAATCGGCTTTGGCCATTGGGAAGGCTTTACGCTGCAGCAGCAGCAGGAGGCCCACCCGGAGGTTTTTGCTGCCCGCCTGATCGACAAATGGGAGCTGCCACCGCCGAACGGCGAGAGCTACGCCTCGGTGCAGTTACGCATGCGCGACTGGTATGAAGGTCTCACCGGCGACACCGTCGCTGTGGCGCATGGCGGGACGGCGCGGGCGCTGATGGTCGCGCTGGGTGTGCAGAGCATCGCTGCGGCTTCGGAACTGCCGATCGAGCAGGGCGCAGTCTACCTGTTCCGCGACGGCGCGATGGCGAAGTATAGCTAGGGTGGGGCTCTTTTTCCTTCTCCCACAAGGGAGAAGGAAGATTCCCCGCTGCGCCGCCATTTGACCCCTCGGATCCGGCGCGTTACCACAACTTCCCGATCAGCGAGCTTCCCATGTCCTTCAACACCTTCGGCCATATGTTCCGGGTCACCACCTTCGGCGAGAGCCATGGGGTGGCGATCGGCTGCGTGGTCGACGGCTGTCCGCCGCTGCTGCCGCTCGATGTCGCCGACATCCAGGCGGATCTCGACCGCCGCAAGCCCGGCCAGTCGCGCTTCACCACGCAGCGCCAGGAAGCCGATATCGTGAAAATCCTGTCCGGGGTGATGCCGCATCCGGAGACCGGCGCGCAGGTCACCACCGGCACGCCGATCGCGCTGATGATCGAGAATACCGACCAGCGCTCCAAGGACTATTCCGACATCAAGGACAAGTTTCGGCCGGGCCATGCCGATTTCACCTATGAGGCGAAATACGGCCTGCGTGACTATCGCGGCGGCGGCCGGTCCTCGGCGCGCGAGACCGCGACCCGCGTCGCCGCCGGCGCCATTGCGCGAAAGATCGTGCCGGGCATGATTGTACGCGCGGCCCTCGTGCAGATGGGGCCGCACAAGATCAACCGGGATAATTGGGACTGGGACGAGGTCGGCAACAATCCGTTCTTCTGTCCGGACAAGGACAAGGCGGCGTTCTTCGAAGGCTATCTCGACGGTATCAGAAAATCCGGCTCGTCGATCGGAGCGGTGATCGAAGTGGTGGCCGAAGGCATTCCGGCTGGCCTGGGCGCGCCGATCTATGCCAAACTCGATGGCGACATCGCCGCGGCCTTGATGAGCATCAATGCGGTCAAGGGCGTCGAGATCGGTGACGGCTTTGGCGCCGCGGAATTGTCCGGCGAGGACAATGCCGACGAGATGCGGATGACGAATCATGGCGCGTCATTTCTTTCCAACCATGCCGGCGGCGTGCTCGGCGGCATTTCCACCGGCCAGCCGGTGGTGGCGCGCTTCGCGGTGAAGCCGACCTCGTCGATCCTGGCGCCGCGCAAGACGATCGATCGCGCCGGCGCCGACACCGATATCCTGACGAAAGGCCGCCACGACCCCTGCGTCGGCATCCGCGCCGTGCCGGTCGGCGAAGCCATGGTCGCCTGCGTGATGGCCGACCACTTTTTGCGCCATCGCGGCCAGGTGGGCTAGTCTCACAGCTATGCCCGGGCGTGGCGTCCGGTCCGTTCGCGAGAGCCCGTCATGTCAGCCGATGCGATCACCGAAATCACCGACTGGCTGACCGATGGCGCCCGCTCTTCGCCAACGCCTGCCGGGATGATGGCGGAGTGCTGCGAACGCCTGACTGCCGCGGGCCTGCCGCTGTGGCGAGTGGGGGTCTTTCTGCGAACGTTGCACCCGGAAATCTTCGGCCGCAATTTCATCTGGCGTCATGGCCAAGAGGTGACCATCGGATCGGTGGACTTCGATATACAGGAATCGCCCGAGTTCAAGCGAAGTCCGCTGGCGATCGTGTTTCAGGAGGCCGCCGAGGTGCGGTGCCGGCTCGACGATCCCGGCAACAACAATTTTCCGTTTTTCAACGATATGCGCGCCGAGGGCGTCACCGACTATATGGCGATGCCATTGCTGTTCGTCGGTGGACGGGTCCACGCGTCGAGCTGGACGACCAGACAGCCCGGCGGGTTCAGCGACCGACAATTGACCGATCTCAAGCGGGTGGTGCCGCCGCTGACCCGGCTGATCGAGGTGATAGGTCTGCGGCGCGTGGCCTCGACGCTGCTGGATACCTATGTCGGCAGCCGCGCCGGCGAGCGCATTCTCGGCGGACAGATCCGCCGCGGCCATACCGAGACTATGCACGCCGCGATCTGGCTGTCAGACCTGCGCGGCTTCACCGCACTGTCCGACCGGCTGCCGCCCGAGCAGATCGTCGAAATCCTCAACCTGTACTTCGACTGCCAGGTCGCGCCGATCCTCGCTCACGGCGGCGAGGTGCTGAAATTCATGGGCGACGGGCTGCTCGCCGTATTCCCTGTTGATGGAAACGAGCAGGAAGTCTGCGCGCGCGTACTGGCCGCGGCGACCGAGGCGCGCGCCAACGTGGCGGCATTGGAATATGCCAGCGCGGACAACGTGACCGAACGCTTCCGCTTCGGCGTTGCTTTGCACGTCGGCAAAATTCTCTATGGCAACATCGGCGGTGGCAACCGGCTGGACTTCACCTGCATCGGCCCGGCCGTCAATCTGGCCGCGCGGCTGGAGAAAATTGCCGGCCGTCTCGGCCGCACCATCGTGGCGTCGTCGGCCTTTGCCGACATCGGCGGCGAGGGGTGGGAGAACCTCGGTGAGTTTCCGATCGCCGGATTTGTGAAGGCTGAGTACGTCTATGGGAGAGTGGAAGAGACGCAGGCCGGTTAGAATACTTGCCCCGGACGCGATGCGATACGAAATATCGCTTCGAAGATCCGGGATCCCGGCTCGGCGCAGTGGCGCGAGGGTGCCGCGGCGCGTCCGGGAAACGAGGTCTACTCCTCCGGCTCGGTGGTGAACAGCAGCGGATAGCCCTTGGCGCGGCCGGCGTCGGTGGCGCGCGTGGCTTTGGTTTCGGCGACGTCGCGGGTGAACACCGCGACCACGCAGGCGCCGAGCTTGTGCGCGGTGATCATCACCTTGTGGGCCTCGTCCTCGGTCATCTTGAACTCCCCCTGCAGCACCCGGGTCACGAATTCGCGCGGGGTGAAATCGTCGTTGACGAGGATCACCTTGTACAGCTTCGGGCGTTCGACCTTGGGTTTGGCCTTGGTGCGGGGCGTCGTGACGGTCGCGGGCATTCAGCTACAACTCCGGAGCGCTGAGCGGCGGATGCGGCATCATAATGGCACCGGTGAAAGCTGTCGATCCGCACGCCAGCGTTGCGGCACGCCTGACCTGATTGTGAACGCATGCGCCGGTTCCTGCTTTGCGATCCGTCATTTGCATGTCACGATCGCGGTCTCGACGGGAGGGCCGCTATGCGCTGGTGTGTCTCGATTGGAGCGGTACTGGTCGCGGGAGCGTTCGCCGGAGGTGACGTCGCGAGTATCGCCGCGCCGGGGCCAAGCTTCCAATTGTCCGAGGCCAAGCCTGATCCTGTCGTCGATGTCGAGCTGGTGCTGGCGGTCGATGTCTCCTATTCGATGGACATGGAAGAGCTGGCGATCCAGCGCGAGGGCTATGCCCAGGCGATCGTCTCCAAGGAATTCCTGGCTGCTTTGAAGACCGGGCCGACCGGCAAGATCGCCGTCACCTATTTCGAATGGGCGGCCTCCACCGACCAGAAGGTGATCATTCCCTGGCGGGTGATCGACGGCCCGGAATCCGCCGACGCGGTGGCCGCCGAAATCATGAAGACGCCGATTCGCCGCGCCTCGCGCACCTCGATTTCAGGGGCGATCTACTTCGCCATGCCGCTGTTCGAGGAAAACGCGCTGCATGGCCTGCGCCGCGTCATCGACATTTCCGGCGACGGGCCGAACAATAATGGCGCGCCTGTCACCCTCGCGCGCGACGAGGCGGTCTCGAAAGGCATCGTCATCAACGGCCTGCCGATCATGGCCAAGGAGCCATCCTATTCGACGATGGATATCGAGAATCTCGATTGGTACTATGAGGATTGCGTGGTCGGTGGCCCCGGCTCGTTCGTGGTGACCATCAAGGAGCGCGACAAGTTCAAGGAAGCGATCCGCACCAAGCTGGTGATGGAAGTCGCCGGTCTGGTGCCGGAGCCGCGCGCGATTCCAGTCGCCGGCCCGCGCGAATCGCGGGTCAATTGCATGATTGGCGAGAAGATCTGGCAGGACCGCTGGGGAAGGTGAGCGTTCAGGTTGTAAAGTGGGTTTAGGCGCCCTTGCGCCGTAACCCACCGGCCGATTTGCGATGGAGAAGGGCGGTGGGTTACGCGCCTCGCGCTAACCTACCCTATCATTACTTTGTGGGACCCTTCATCCGTCGCGGCCTCCGGCCGTGCCACCTTCGCCCACAAGGAGGGAAGTAAGAAGCGCGACTACCTTCTGAACCTTGCCACCAACTCCACATGCGGGGTGTGCCTGAACTGGTCGACCGGCGTGACACTGTCGATCCTGTAGCCGCCGTCGATCAGGATCTTCGCGTCGCGCACGAAGCTCTGCACGTTGCAGGAGACGGAAACCACGGTCTTGACCTTGCTGGCGGCGAGCTTCTCGGCCTGCGCCTGCGCCCCTTGGCGCGGCGGATCGAACACGACGCAATCGACATCGCGCAGTTCTTGCGCAACCAGCGGGCGATGAAACAGGTCGCGCACGGCGGCTGTGATCGGCTTCAGGCCGGACGTGTCTTTCACCGCCTGCCGCAGCGACAGGATCGCGCCTTCGTCGGAGTCGTAAGCCATGACGCGTGATTTCGCGGCGAGCCGCAGCGCGAACGGTCCGACGCCGCAGAACAGGTCGACGATCAGCTTCGAGCCCTTGCAGGCTTTCACGACCAGTTCCGCTAGCGCTTCCTCGCCGGCGGCGGTGGCCTGCAGGAACGAGCCCGGCGGCAGCACCACCTGCGCCTTGCCGACCGTGATCATCGGCGGCGTGCGCATCAGCACCAACTCGCCGTGGCGCGTGAGGCGGGCGAGCTTGTATTGCTCGGCGAGCAACGACAGCCTGGCGATCAGCGGCGTCGGCAGCGGGCCGGTGCCGCGGACATCGACGTCGAGGCCGTTGCTGGCCGCCGTGACCTGAATATCGAGCGGCTTATCGGTCGGCTTCAGCAACAGCGCGATCGCGCGGGCGACGTCGAGCGCGCCCTTCAGGCCGGGGTCGAGGATCGGGCAATCGTCGATCGCCACGATGGCGTGGCTGGCGGCGGCGGAGAAGCCGACGCGAATCTCATTGTCGCCGCCGCGCCTGGCATGCGCCGTGATGCGGCGACGGCCGGCGCCGTGGGCGTCGATGATCGGATCAACCGGGCATTCGATGCGCGCATGCGCCAACGTATCGACCACGATCTGGCGCTTCCAGGCCTGATAGGGATCAGGCTGCCAGTGCTGGATCGCGCAGCCGCCGCAGCGCCCGAAATACTGGCAGAACGGCGTGATACGCTCCGGGCTGGCGGTCTCGACGTGTTCGAGTTTGCGGCGCTCCGCATGGCCGGGGACGAGCGTTGCCTCGACTGCCTCGCCGCCGAGCGTATACGGCACGAATACCGTGGCGCCGCCCGCATAGGCCACGCCGTCGCCACGTTGGCCGACATGGTCGATGGTCAGGCGTTCACCCACGGCGGGCACCGAGGAAGAATTCGAGATTGCCGTCGCCGCCGGCGATGGCTGAGGGGAAGATTTCAATGTCGGTACAACCCTGTGTCGCCGCGAATGCCGCGATATCGTCGCACACCGCCTGGTGTACAGCCGGATCCTTGATGATGCCGCGCTTGGTATTTTGCCGCGGCGCCTCGAATTGCGGCTTGATCAGCGCCAGCAGATGCATGGGCGAGGCCGCCAGCGACAGCGCCACCGGCAGCACCGCCTTCAGCGAGATGAAGCTGACGTCGATGACTACCACGTCAGGGCGCGCCGGCAGTCGCTTGTTTTCATAGGCGCGAATGTCGGTCTCTTCCAAGGATACGATCTTCGGATGGCCATGCAGCGACGGATGCAACTGGCTGCGGCCGACGTCGATCGCGAACACCAGGCTGGCGCCGTTCGCCAGCAGCACCTCGGTGAAGCCGCCGGTGGAGGCCCCGACGTCGAGGCAGACATGATCCTCGATCTCGACAGGGTAGCGCTCCAGCGCGCCGGACAGTTTGACGCCGCCGCGCGACACCCAAGGGTGCGCCGGCTCGGCCTGGATGATCGCGTCCTCGGCGATGCTCTCGGATGCCTTGCCCACCAGCCTGTCGTCAGCGATGACCAGCCCGGCCTCGATCGCTGCCTGCGCCCGGGCGCGGCTCTCGAACAGGCCGCGCTCGACCAGCAGCAGGTCGGCGCGTTTTCGCGGGGTCGGCGTGTTGATGCTGCGTTTGGCCATCAGCGCGCGGCGCGGTCGGCGGCGAGCCGCACGCAGGCCTCGAAGGCGGTGAGGTCGTGCCAAGGGTCCGCGGGCTTTTCGCGCGGCAGGACCAGCGGCGCGCCGTATAGCTCGAGCGCGTGGATCATCATCAGATTGTCGGTGTGGCCAAAGTCTTCCACGGTGAGGCCTTCGGCATCGATTCGGCGGCCGTCCTGTGAGGTGACATTGGTGCGGCTGCGCACGCGGTCGACATAGAGCGTCGGATCGTTGGCGTATCCGAAACAAATTTTCCCGCGACCAGCCATGAAACCGAGTTCGTAGACCGTGCCGGCATCGGCGCCGGGGCCGCGGAACGGCGTCAGATTGGCGATGATCGCGTCGGCCTCGGTCATCATGGCCTCGTTGCCGCGAAAAATCTGGAGCGAGGCATTGGGCGCAAAAAGATCAACGGAATTATCGAGCGGGTAGAGCCCGGTCAGGCCATGGCGCGCGCAAATCTCGACCTTGCGGCGGCCGATGGCGACGGCGTCCGGCAGGAACACGTCGGGGCCGGCGAGGTAGATTTTCATGAAAGACGCCTTCTCGTCGTTCCGGGATGCACTTCGGTCGGCGAAGCCGGCCGGAGGGCAGACCCGGAACCTCGAAATGTTTTGAACATGTCGAGATCCCGGGTTCGATCGCGGCTTGCGCCGCGCTCGCCCCGGAATGACAGCTCAGGCCAGCTTCACGGTCTCGGCGGTAAAATCCTTGCCGAGGGTCTCGAACACCTTGGTGACGATGCCCTTGGCGTCGAGGCCGGCGCGGCCATACATCGCGGCCGGCGAATCATGGTCCTGGAACACGTCGGGGAGCACCAGCGAACGCATCCGCAGGCCGCCGTCCAGCATGCCGCTGTCGGACAGGAACTGCATCACGTGGCTGCCGAAGCCGCCGATCGAGCCTTCCTCGATGGTCAGCAGGATCTCGTGGTCGCGCGCCAGCTTCAGGATCATGTCTTCGTCGAGCGGCTTCATGAAGCGCGCATCGGCGATGGTGGTGGACAGGCCATGAGCGGCCAGTTCGTCGGCGGCCTTCTCGCATTCGGCGAGACGGGTGCCGAACGACAGCAGTGCGATCTTGGTTCCCTCGCGGACAATGCGGCCCTTGCCGATTTCCAGCGGGATACCGACTTCCGGCATCTCGACGCCGCGACCTTCGCCGCGCGGATAGCGCAGCGCGCTGGGGCGGTCATTGATGGCGACCTGGGTGGCGACCATGTGCACCAGTTCAGCCTCGTCCGAGGCCGCCATGATGACGAAACCGGGCAGACAGCCGAGGTAGCAATTGTCGAACGACCCGGCATGGGTGGCGCCGTCGGCGCCGACCAGACCGGCGCGGTCGATGGCGAAGCGCACCGGCAGGCCCTGGATCGCCACGTCATGGACGATCTGGTCATAGCCGCGCTGCAGGAAGGTCGAGTAGATCGCGCAGAACGGCTTGTAGCCTTCGGTGGCGAGGCCGGCGGCGAAGGTCACCGCATGCTGCTCTGCGATGCCGACGTCGAAAGTGCGATCCGGGAATGCCTTGTTGAAGATGTCGACACCGGTACCCGACGGCATCGCCGCGGTGATGGCGACAATCTTGTCGTCCTTCTCGGCTTCCTTGACGAGCGAGGCGCCGAACACATTCTGGTAGGAGGGCGCGTTCGGCTTGGACTTGGACTGCGCGCCGGTGGCGACGTCGAATTTGACGACGGCATGGTACTTGTCCGCGGCCGCTTCCGCCGGGCCGTAACCCTTGCCCTTTTGCGTCACGACGTGGACCAGGATCGGGCCGGTCTCCATATCGCGGACGTTCTGCAGCACCGGCAGCAAATGGTCGAGATTATGGCCATCGATCGGGCCGACGTAATAGAAGCCGAGCTCTTCGAACAGGGTGCCACCGCCGGCCATGAAGGCACGGGAATACTCTTCAACGCGCTCGGCGCGGTCGGCGATCACCTTCGGAAGGTGCTTGCCGAGCTGCTTGGCGGCTTCGCGCAGCGAGCGGTAGGTCTTGCCCGAATACATTCGCGACAGATAGGCCGACATCGCGCCGACCGGCGGGGCGATCGACATGTCGTTGTCGTTGAGGATCACGATCAGGCGGGAATTCATCGCACCGGCGTTATTCATCGCCTCATAGGCCATGCCGGCTGACATCGCGCCGTCACCGATCACGGCGATAACATTGTTCTTGCCGCCCGACAGGTCACGGGCGACGGCCATGCCGAGGCCGGCGGAAATCGAGGTCGAGGAATGCGCGGCGCCAAACGGATCGTAGTCACTCTCGGTGCGCTTGGTGAAGCCGGACAGACCGCCCGGAGTACGCAGTGTACGGATGCGGTCGCGGCGTCCGGTCAGGATCTTGTGCGGATAGGCCTGGTGGCCGACATCCCAGATCAGGCGGTCGCGCGGCGTATCGAAGACGTAATGAATCGCCGTCGTCAGCTCGACGACGCCGAGGCCGGCGCCGAAATGGCCACCGGTCACCGACACCGCGTCGATGGTCTCCTGACGCAACTCGTCGGCGACCTGGCGGATCTGCTCGACCTTCAACTTGCGGAGGTCTTCCGGAGTCTTGATGGTATCGAGCAGAGGTGTCTTACTAAAATCGGTCACGGCACTATTCCAATTTTACATGTCCGGGGCTGCGCCTGACATCGGAGCAGGCCGGCGCTCGCGCACAGCCACTCTCCCGACACCGCAGCCTCCAGAACCGGGAAGCCTTGTTCGAGGCCTTATAATGGGCCCCGCTGTTTGACTGTGATATCTAGCACATTCAGCAGCCCCGTCCGTCCGAACATTTCGCCAGACGGTTGAAGCGCTTATAAACGTTAACAGGCGGCATTTCAGCCTGACCGTCAGCGCATAGTCTCAGTCCCTTTACACCATAGCGGCGGCCAAAGCCAACCGCCGCGCCGCCAGTTTTGGCAGATCGGAATCGGGGCCATATGTGCGTAGGCGATTACCCGAGGCGGCGAATCACCGGTTCCGGCTTGTCGTTAAGAGCGCTGTTCGGGCCCAGATCGAGCTTTTGCCATGCATTTTCGCGGGTCTGTGGCTCCGTGGACGCCATCGCGAGCGCCGCTGCGGGCTGGTTGACGCGTTCCTTCAATGGCACCGGGCCGCACACGATCATGTAGAAATCATAGGCATGCGGGCGCTCATTGGCCATGACGAACTGGAAATGCACCCGGAAGAACTTCCAGCGGAAGCGCTCGTAATGCTCTGGCCGGATGATTTCGCGGAACCGGACCGGGACGATCGTCGGGTTGCGCTTGGCTTTACCGGCGTCGATGCCGTGGCCGGCAACAGGGTCAAACGGGAAAAAGTTCATCACGTCCTTGCGCGACTGGCAGTCGATCCAGTCGATCGATGGCTCGATCGCCAGCCGTCGCAAATTGTCGCGAAAGCCGGTGGCGGCGCGGTGAAAACCGACAATGGGCATGTTGCCGCCCAGCGTCAGCAGCACCATGCGAGGCCCGTGGCGGCCAAGCTCGGGATCGAGCTTCAAGGCGCTGGCGAGTATTTCGGAGCCGAGGAACGAGCCGGAGCTGTGGCCGACCAGTACGATCTCCTGCGCGTCGCTGGTTTGGGCGACAGTAACCAGATGCCGCGCAAAGCGATCGATCCGGGCGTCCCAGTCAGGCCGCTGGCCGTGGGAAAACTGCCAGGTGAAGATCGTGTCGGACATCAGATACAGCAGATAGCTGAGGTTCTCGGTGGTTTTCAGCAGCGTGCCGAGCACGGCCACAAATACGGCCAGCGCGCTGGCGCCGACCAGAAAGCCGTGGATTCCGAGCCATTGCAGCCCGAATCCAAACGCCCAGGCCACACCGGCGGACCAGATCGCCTCGTTGAGGAGCAGGATATGCGGGTAGCTGATGAAGGTGGCGAAGCGCCAGTGCGCCGACCAGAACCGTCCCATGGTGCCGGAAAATACCAGCCGCCAGTAGATCGCGATGGCGTAAGCCAGCGTTTTCCAGATCGGCCAGGCCAGGTCGCGCTGGATCAGATCTTCCCAGCGCAGGAAGTCGTAATCGGTCCGGGTCTGCCAGCCGTCGCCGGCGGTTTCGATGGTCCAGGAGGCGGATTCGCCGTCGGGCGGGCCCTTTGGCCGGCTGACCGTGGTGGCAAGGTTGTACAGCCGCCCGAACTTGCGAAGTTCGGTACGAAACATGCGGTAATACTGCGCGAGGCCCCGCGGATCGTATCCCTGTACATAGATGACATGACGGTGCTGGACGCGCACGCTGGTTCCCCGAACTGACAGCGGACTATAAGGAGCCCGATAGATGCGCCAAGCGCTAATTCGGCGGCGGATGCCAAAGGTTATTCTACGTCGAGCGGCTCGGTGCCGGTGACCTTGCCGTTTGAATCCGTGGTGATCTTGTCGACCCGGGCTTCGGCATGGCGCAGCAATTCATCGCAGCGTCGTTTAAGGGCTTCCCCACGCTCGTAAATGGCCACCGATTCTTCCAGCGGAACCTTGCCGTCCTCCAGCCGCTTCACGATGGTTTCGAGTTCCTCGATCGCGCGTTCGAAGCTCAGCTTCTTGACGTCCGCATAGCTGGGTTCGGCCATATCTCGTTCCTGATCGCGCCGGGCCGGCGCGGGTTCGACTGCATGTTTGAGGGCGGAGTGTAACGGGGAATCAATCGCCCATCAGCGCGGTGACATGGGCTGCCACCGATTCCTTCAACCCCTGAAGATCATAGCCACCCTCGAGCACCGAGACAATGCGACCGCCGGCGCTCTTGTCAGCAACGTCCATCAGCTTGCGGGTGACCCAGCCGAAATCCTCTGCGTCGAGATTGAGCGAGGCGAGCGGATCACGGCGATGCGCGTCGAAGCCGGCGGAGATGATGATCAGCTCGGGCGCGAATTTCCGCAGCTGCGGCAGGATCAGGTTCTCGAACGCGGCGCGAAACCTGGCGCCGCCGTCGCCATCGGCCAGCGGCGCATTCACCACGGTATCGTGCTCGCCGCGTTCGCCGGACGCGCCGGTACCGGGAAACAACGGCATCTGGTGCGTCGAGCAGTACATCACCGTAGGATCGGACCAGAAGATGTCCTGCGTTCCGTTGCCATGGTGGACGTCAAAATCGACTACCGCCGCCCGGGTTATGCCATATGTCCGTTGCGCATAACGCGCGGCGATCGCGGCGTTGTCGAAAAAACAGAAGCCCATCGGCTTGTTGATCTCGGCATGGTGGCCGGGCGGCCGCGTCGCCACAAAGGCGTTGTTCGCCGTACCCTTCATGACCGCGTCGGTAGCAGCCACCGCGCCGCCGACGCCGCGCATGACGGCTTCCCAAGTGCCGGGCGACATCGACGTATCACCATCGAGATAGATCAGTCCGCTGGACGGGGCCAAGTGGCGGAGTTCTTCGACATAGTGGCCATCGTGACACAGGCCGACGACGTCGAGATCGCCTTCCGGCGCCTCGCCGCGCACCAGTGCGTTGAAACGGTCTTCGCCGAGCGTTTGCGCCACCGCGCGCAGCCGATCCGGTCGCTCGGGATGGCCAGGTGGCGTCTCGTGAGCAAGGCACGCAACATGCGTCAGCAAAAGCGTCATGCGGAATCCCGGAAAGCGCGTCATGCGCTGGTATAATGAGGCGACAACATAATCGGTTACGGTCGGTTCCGAAAGAGGGAACAGGTAGTTCCGGCGCAACGCCGCCCGCGGCATCGACCCGCTCCGCGCATTCACGGTGTTTATTTCCGCTATCAAATCGCTTCGCAGCCAGCCGCGACGAAACCCCCGTAGTTGCAACTACTGCCATCAAATAAGTGATGGCTTCTTTCAGGTTGCGTTCATTGCAATTCGCGACGCTACAACCACAGCCTGAAACAAAAGCGCACGTTAAGGGGCGTCCGGTATCGATCATACATCACGGGATGAATTCCGTGAGGACGTGATGCAGGCATTCTGCGGTAGTAAGCTCAGATGTGTGAACTGTGAAAATAGCAGAAGGCCGTTTTCCCTTGCTGCGTTCGGTGGGGCCGTTCACGGCCATCGTACTGTTGCAGGCGCTGCTCGCGGGCATCAGCATGGATACGCTGACGTCGGTACGAGCGTATGTCGTCGGCGAAAGCCTGTGGTCGAAGGGACAGAAGGAGGCGATCTACTCGCTCAGCCTGTATGTGGAGACCGGCGAGGAAAAATATTACCGCCGCTATCAGTCGACGATCTCGGTTCCTCTTGGCGATCGCATCGCACGGCGGGCGCTCGAACAACAGCGCCCGGACCCGCAAGCCGCCTATGACGGCTTCCTGCAGGGCGGCAATCACCCCGAAGATATTCCCGGGATGATCTGGCTGTTTCGAAACTTCAGCGAAGTCCGCTATCTCGCCCGTGCCGTGCAGAGCTGGCGCGAGACCGACGCCGTGATCCAGGAACTGGTCGATCTTGCCGATGTCATTCATGCCGATCTCGCGCGCGGCACCCTCGGACCGATGCGCATGGCCGCGCGAAAGGCGCAGATCGACGACATCAACGAGCGTACGACGCCACTGGCGGTGGCATTTTCCCAGCATCTCGGCGTCGGATCGCGGGCCATCAAGACCCTGCTGATGATCGCCAACTTGATGACCGCGGCATTGCTGATTCTGCTCGGAAGCTGGCGTATCGGCATCCTGCTGACGCAGCGACAGCGCTTCGAGTACGCGTTGAAGAGCGAGAAAGAGCGCGCACAGGTGACGCTGTCGTCGATCGGTGAGGCCGTCATCAGTACCGACGCGCGGGGCTGTGTCGACTACATGAACCCGACCGCCGAGCGCCTGATCGCCACGGCCGCCGCGGATGCGCAGGGCCGCGGGCTGTCGTCGCTATTCCGCATCGTCGATCCCGATAACAGCGCGGACAAAGACGATGAGGCTGACCAGCTGATTAATCAGATTCTGGCGGGCAAGGCGGTCAGCGCCGGAATCCGTTCGCATCTGCTGATCCGTGGCGATGCAAGCTCGGTCCCGGTGTCGTGGGTGGCCACGCCGCTGCGGCGCGACGCCGAGAATTCTGGTACCGTACTGGTGTTGCATGACATGACGCTGGAGCAGGAGTATCTGTCGCGGCTCGCCTTCCAGGCCTCGCATGACGAGCTCACGGGTCTGGCCAATCGTCGCGAATTCGAGCGACGGCTGGAGGAGGCGCTGCCGCTGATCGATGCCGCGGCGCATCCATCGGCGCTGATGTTCCTTGATCTCGATCAGTTCAAGGTCGTCAACGACACCTGCGGACATGCCGCGGGCGACAAGCTGCTGCGCCAGGTGTCCGGCATGCTGGAGAAATATCTGCGCGAGGGTGACCTGCTGGCACGGCTCGGCGGCGATGAGTTCGCCGTGCTGCTGGAGAACTGCGAGCCGGAGCGCGCGGCCATGATCGCCGAGCGGCTGCGCCATACCGTGGAAGAGCTGAATTTCGTCTGGAACAACCGCGCCTTCAACGTCACCGTCAGCATCGGGCTGGTCTGTCTCTCGCAGTCGAACGAGACACTCGAGGAGGCGCTGCGCGCCGCTGACGTGGCTTGCTACATGGCCAAGGAAAAAGGCCGCAACCGGGTGCAATTGCATCAGGCCACCGATTCCGAACTGCTGCAGCGGTTTGGTGAGATGACCTGGGTGCAGCGTATTCACGAAGCGCTCGACCAGGACAGGTTCTGCCTTTACGCGCAGAAGATCATCGGCCTCAGCGACGATAGCGACAAAGGCCTTCATATCGAGGTTCTGCTGCGGTTGCGTGACGAGACCGGGCAATTGGTGGCGCCCGGGGTCTTCATTCCCGCCGCCGAGCGTTACGGCCTGACGACGCTGATCGACCGCTGGGTTGTGTGCAATTCCTTCGCTGTCCTGGCGGCCCGGATGGCTGAACGGGAGGCCGATCCGATCGTCACCTGCGCCATCAACTTGTCCGGGGCCTCGTTCCGCGATGACGGTTTTCTGCAATATATCCGCGAGCAGCTACGAGTTTACGGCATCCCGCCGACCATCATTTGCTTCGAGATCACCGAAACCAGCGCCATCGCCAACCTCGCCGAAGCCAGCACCTTTATTCGCGCGCTGCGGGACGTCGGCTGTCGCTTCTCGCTCGATGACTTCGGCAGCGGCATGTCGTCTTTTGCCTATCTGAAGCATTTGCCGGTGGACTATCTCAAGATCGACGGCAGCTTCGTCAAGGACATGCTGATCGATCCGATCGATCGGGCGATGGTGGAGATGATCACCCATATTGGCAAGATCATGGGCAAGCGCACCGTCGCGGAATTCGTCGAGAGCGAGGAGATCATCACGGCGCTAAGCGAGATTGGCGTGGACTACGCGCAAGGCTATGCGATTGGCAGGCCCGAGCCGTTCGACATCTATGGCGAGTTCGCCGGCGCCTCGCGTCCGGCAATGCGGCGCATCGTGGCGTAGCGCGCCGCGGGATAGCGTTCAATTCATGCGAAAAATACGGCCCGGCGCCACCGGCGTCACCGGGCTGTTCGCGCCAAAATAGGCATTCAGCGCATCCACGTCGTAGGGGCCGACCCGCGGCAGGGTCCCCTCCTTCAACGCGGTGAAGCCGTCGCCGCCGACCGCGAGAAACTGGTTCACCGTGACGCGATAGGCCGCCGCCGGATCGATGCGCTGTCCGTTCAGGGTCATTCGATCGGGGACGATGCGATTGCCGGATATCGCGGCGTTGTCCCAGGCGTAGCTGAAGCCGGCGGACACTTGCAGGATGCGCGGCCGGTTCGGGTCGCGCCATTGCTGCTCCAGCACGGCCTTGATCTGGGACCCGGTCAGCGTCAGCGTTACCAGCTGATTGCGAAATGGCTGCGCGGCGAATACGTCGCCGTAGCTGACCAGGCCGTCGGGCTTGTGTTCGATGTCGGCGCGGATGCCGCCGGGGTTGGTCATGGCGATCACCGCGCTGCCATCGGTTTCCGCCCGCGTGGCGGCGAGATGGGCGT
Organism: Tardiphaga sp.; assembly: GCF_025356345.1. GTDB lineage: Bacteria > Pseudomonadota > Alphaproteobacteria > Rhizobiales > Xanthobacteraceae > Tardiphaga. Next base: position 14,679 of record NZ_JANXTC010000410.1, on the reverse strand, counting down.
CGGCGATGATGTCGCCGAGCGGGCTTTCGCCGGTCGTCATGTCCGGCAGGCGCGACAGAGTCGCGGTCACCGATCCGGCCGGCCGGCCGGCGATCGGCGCGGCGACCTTGTCATAGGCGGCCAGCAGCGCGGTTTGCGCGGGATCGGCGGTGTAATCGGCGATGCGCACGATGATGTTGTTGGCACTCGCCCGGATCACGTCACGGCTGGTGCGATCGAGCCGCAGGTCGATGGCGGTGACCAGCGTGCCATATTTGTCGCCGGAGGTGATCAGGCGGCCGTCGATCTGGCAGGTATAGGCGCGGTGGGTGTGACCGCTGACGACGACGTCGACCGCGCGGTCGAATTTCTTGACGATGTCGACGATCGGGCCCGAGATGCCCGGGCATTCATTGTAGTCGCCGCTGGGCAGGCCACCTTCGTGGATCAGCACCACGATCGCCTCGACGCCACGCGCCTTCAGCTCGGGGACCAGCGCATTCACGGTCTCTGCCTCGTCCTGGAAAGTCAGCCCGGCGACGCCGGGCGGTGACACCAGGCCCGGCGTGCCCTTCAGTGTCAGCCCGATGAAAGCCACGGGGACGCCTTCGAAACTCTTGATCGCATAGGGCGGCAGCACCGGACGGCCGGTGCGGCTCTCGATTGTGCTGGCGGCCAGATATTGAAAAGTCGCACCCATGAAGGGGTGTGGCCCCTGGCAGCCGTCGACCGGATGGCAGCCGCCATTCTGCATTCGCAGCAACTCGTCCTGGCCTTCGTCGAATTCGTGATTGCCGACGGCGGCGATCTGCAGCCCCATCATCGACAGCGATTCGATGGTCGGCTCGTCGTGAAACAGCGCCGACAAAAACGGGCTGGCGCCGATCAGGTCGCCGGCGGCGACGAACACGCTGTTGACCTTGCCGGCGCGGAGCTGCTTCACCAGCGTCGCCATGTGCTCGGCGCCTCCAGCGGCGACGTTGATCTTCCTGGTCTTGTCCGCGGGATCGTCGATGGTAATGCCGCCTGGCGGCGGTCGCAGATTGCCGTGAAAATCATTGATGGCGAGGATGGTGAGATCGACGGGGGAGGGCGTCTGGGCAATGGCGGGTGGTGCGGTCGCACTGACGATGATCGTAAGGAAAATTACCAGAGCGAACGCTGTGCTCTTGACCTCTGCGCGATCCCTACGGGGCGAGGTCAAGATTACACCTTCTTGCGCTTGAAGAACGCCTGGAAGGCCGCGATGGCTTCCTTCGATTTCATGCGCTCGCCGAACAGGTGGCCTTCCTGGTCGATGCGGCGGGTCAGGTCTTCCGGCGGCGTTCGCAGCAGCTTGCGCGAGATCGCCACCGCTTCCGCCGGCAGCGCGCAGATTTCGCGGGCGACCTTGCGTGCTTCGGCCTCGGTATGACCCGGCGCCACCACGACATTGACGAAGCCGGCCTCGCGGGCCTCTTCGGCCGTCACCACGCGACCCATCACCAGCGCCGCGAAGGCGCGATGATAGCCCATGGTGCGCGGCATCAGCAGGCTGGAAGCGCCTTCCGGCACCAGGCCGAGATGGATGAATGGGGTTGAGAACGTCGCCGTGGTCGAGGCCAGCACATAGTCGCAGTGAAACAGCAGGGTGGTGCCGATGCCGACCGCGATGCCATCCACCGCGGCCACGATCGGCTTGGTGTTCTGCGCCAGCGAATACAGGAACCGGATGGCGTCCGAGGCGCCGAACGGGCCGGCTTCGGCGGTCGCGGTCGCGACGAAATCCTCGAGGTCGTTACCGGCCGTGAACACGCCGGAGCCGCCGGTGATGATGAGGCAGCGGATTTCCGGGTTGTTCTGCGCGGTATCGATCGCCTCCGACATCGCGCGGTACATGCCATGGGTGATCGCGTTCTTCTTCTCCGGCCGCCGCAGCGTCAGCACGCGGGTGGCGTCTTCGTCGGTAACGATCAGGTGGCCGGTCATGGGCTGTCCTTGAAGCGTCGCTTAGCGCGACGGGCGCGTTTCCCGCGTTCATCTTACATCAACCGCGCCCGACGCCAAAACAGCCGGCGCCGGTTTTCAACGGCCCGCGCGAGGCCCCGATACACTGCCTCAGCCCAGCAGAACCGCGTCGGCCGACATCACCGATTCCGCGCTGTCGATCACGGTCCGCTCCAGTGATCCGGCCTGCACCGCGATATTTTCGGCGAAGAATCGCGCCAGTGTGACGTAGCGCGCCGGATCGCCCAGGCCATCGGCCTGATCCTTGGCGGCCAGCGCCTCATTGGCCAGCATGCAGCCGCCGAGCGCCGAGCCGAACAGCCGCAGGTAGGGCGTGGCACCGGCCAGCGCGTCGGAGGGCGCGGTGGTCATGCGCTCCAGCAGCCATTTGCTGCTGCGGTCGAGCGCGCCCAGCGCGTCACGCAGTTTCGCCCCGGTGGTGCCAAAGGCCGGGTCGTTGGAGGATTCGACGCGCGCTACGATGCCGCTCAATTCGTCGAGCAGCGCCCAAACCGCGGCGCCGCCATTGGCGGCGAGCTTTCGCGTCACCAGGTCGATCGCCTGGATGCCGTTGGTGCCTTCATAGATCGCGGTGATGCGGGCGTCGCGATAATGCTGCGCCGCGCCGGTCTCCTCGATGAAGCCCATGCCGCCATGGATCTGGACGCCGAGCGAGGTCACCTCGTTGCCGATGTCGGTGGAGAAGGCCTTGGCGATCGGCGTCAGCAGCGCGCCGCGCGCGGCGGCGTCGGTGCTGACTTTCGCGTCCGTGCTGCGCGCGGCGATGTCGAGTGCCACGGCGGTGGCGTAGCAGATCGTGCGCGCCGCGGCGGTGAGCGCGCGCATCTGCATCAGCATGCGCTTGACGTCGGGATGCACGAGGATGGCATCCATGGCGGCGGCCTTGCTGCCGGGCGCGCGGCCCTGCTTGCGCTGCTGCGCGAACGCTAGCGCCTGCTGATAGGCGCGATCGGCGATGCCGACGCCTTCGAGGCCGACGCCGATCCGCGCCTGGTTCATCATCGTGAACATGCAGGCCATGCCACGATTTTCCTCGCCGATAAGGTAACCGACCGCGCCGCCCTGATCGCCCATCGTCATGGTGCAGGTCGGCGAGGCGTGCATGCCGAGCTTGTGCTCGATGCCGGACGCAAAAATATCGTTGCGCGCGCCCAGCGTGCCGTCTTCGTTGACGAGGAATTTCGGGATCAGGAACAGCGAGATACCGCGGGTGCCGGGGGGGGCATCGGGCAATCGCGCCAGCACGAAATGCACGATGTTGTCGGTCATGTCGTGGTCGCCATAGGTGATGTAGATCTTGGTGCCGAAAATGCGGTAGCTGCCGTCGTCGGCGCGTTCGGCGCGACTGCGCAGCGCACCGACGTCGGAGCCGGCCTGCGGTTCGGTCAGTTGCATGGTACCGGTCCAGTCGCCGGACACCAGCTTCTCGAGATAGATCTTTTTCAATGCGTCGCTGCCATGGGCGTCGAGCGCCTCGATGGCGGAGAGCGTCAGCAGCGGGCACAGGCCGAACGCCATGTTCGCCGCGCTCCAGATCTCGGTGCAGGCGGCGTTGATCGCCAGTGGCAGGCCCTGGCCGCCAAACGCCTCCGGTCCGGACACCGCGTTCCAGCCGGCCGCGGTCCAGCGCTGGTAGGCATCCGGCCAACCCGGCGCGGTGGTGACCTGGCCAGCGGCCAGCGTGATGCCGTTCTTGTCGCCGACGCGGTTCAGCGGCGCCAGCACCTCGGTGGCGAAGCGACCGGCCTCTTCGAGCACAGTGGCGGCCATGTCGCTGTCAAACTCGCCATAATGGCCGGCTTGCAGCGCGGCCCGCAGCCCCGCGCCATGGTTGAGGGCCAGCAACATGTCGTGAATCGGGGCGCGGTAGGTCATGACCGGTTCTCATGGGCTGGGGTGGAGCCGTCTTTTATCGTCTTCACACGAAACCGCGCCGCCCTCAACACGCCATCCGGCTAATTCGGTCGCGGCAACAATGCCGCGGAGGTGGTTGAAATGGCGGAGGTCTCTCTATAGACCGGCGTAGCCGGGGAAACCGCGCGGATGTGCCTCCGCCGGAATCCGCACGGCCTGATGGGGCGTCGCCAAGTGGTAAGGCAGGGGATTTTGATTCCCCCATGCGGAGGTTCGAATCCTCCCGCCCCAGCCAGTTGATATTGCTCAACTATCCGGCATCGTCGAAGCGTTGGTCGCCGCGGTGCGTTGCCACATGGCAGAGTCAGGGGCGAACTGCATCCCACTGTGTCAATCGGCTTTCAAATTTGGCCCCGGATTGGAGTGGGCCCCTCGGGGTGGACAGGTTGGCTTTCAGCAATTGACCGGGCGGCCGGGCTTTCAGAGGATGAAGGCCCATGGCAAAGCATCGAACCCACAGCGTCGAGTTCAAGCGGCAAGTGTCACAGGAGTATCTGGGCGGCGAGACGCTGCACGGGCTCTCCAATATGAAGGTTTTCTCCGGCGGGAGGACGCCAATGCGGCCATCCTCAAGCTGGCGGCGACGGGCACCTCCATCAAGGAGATCGTACGGCTGAGCGGACATAGCCGAGGCCTGGTCGGTCGGGTTCTTCGGGGTCAACGATCCGACGTGTTCCGAATTCGGGAAAGCTCCCTCGAACATCATCTGCAATGGCTCGATGCGGAATGGCTTGCCGGCCATCACAATGGTGCCGAGTTGTGGCGCCGCCTCAAGAGCCGAGTATTCAGAGGCTCGCTGCGGGTCGTGGCAAAATGGGCGACACGTCGCCGGCGCGCGGAAACGATCGATGACCAGGCGGTGCACCGGGTGCCGTCCGCCAGAACCATCGCTCGGCTGATGACCACCGGCCGTGATAAGCGATCAAAATCGGAGACCGTCACCGTCGCGGCGGTGGAATGCGGTGTACCTCTGTTGGTCGAAGCGCGCGATATCATCACGGCGTTCCATGCGATGATCCGCAAGAAAGCTCATGCAGGCCTTGACCCCTGGCTGCGGCGGGCAACCGGCAGCTTGGTAGCGTCGTTCGCCAACGGCGTCACCAAGGACAAGTCGGCGGTCAGCGCCGCCATCACATCGGCGTGGTCCAACGGGCAGACCGAAGGGCAGATAACAAGGCTCAAGCTCGTTAAGCGTCAGATCGATGGACGCGCCGAGCTCGATTTACTCCAAGCCAGACTAATCGGGGCTCCATGATCCGCCTGCACCAAAATTGCGTCAGAGCCAAGATTGCAGGCCGAATGACTCCTTATGGCGCAAAGCCGATACTGCCGTCTAAAACAGCGCCCGCCCGGGACCTTCGGCCTCCGATGTCGGGGCATGGCCTCCGGAGCCGGAGATGGCCGTTGAAAATCGCCGAGCTATATGCGACGCTCCGTAGCATTACATATATCTGGAAGCACCATGGTTACAAAAGCTGACGAAAGCCTGCCCGATCTGGGCGACCTCGAACACGAGGTGATGCAACTGGTTTGGACGAGCGGGACGGTCACGGCCGAGGTGGTGCGGGAACAGTTGTCTCGCCCGCTCAAGGAATCCACGGTCCGGACGGTGCTGCGACGGCTGGAGGAAAAGGGCTACACAACCCATACGGTGGACGGCCGGACCTTTGTCTATCAGGCGGCCGAGCCGCGCGGGCATGTGGCGGCCAAAGCCGTGCAGCGCATCGTTGACTGGTTCTGCAACGGCTCCATGGACGAGGTTCTGGTGGGCATGGTGGATAACGCAATGCTGGACCAGAAGAAGCTGCGCGCACTGGCAGACAAGGTTGAAAAGGCAAAGGCGGAGGCGAAGGGAGGGAAAAAATAATGTTGGCGATTCTGGCGGAATCGGCGCTGCGGTCCCTGACCCTCGGAAGCGTCGTGTGGGTCGGATTGCATCTGTTTCGTGTCCGCAATCCGCAGGTGCAAATGACGTCCTGGGCTGTCGTGCTGGTGGCATCATTGGCGATGCCGCTGCTGATGCACTGGACCACCGTGACCGTCCCGGTGGCCCCGTCGGTGATTGAGGCGCCCGCCAGGCTCTGGCCGGCGCCTTTGTTGTTGTCGGATGCGCTGCCCTCGCCGGTGCCGTCGATGCCGGTCATGGCCAGCGCGGCGATCGAGGCGCCGCCCCGTCCCTTCGATTGGTCGGTGCTGGCGACAGCGATCTACCTGGGCGTCGCCGGCATGCTGTTGCTGCGGCTGGCGGTCGGCCTGCACCTGACCTGGCGCGTGGTGCGCCAGGCGATGCCATTGCAGGCGCCGTGGGCTGCGGATGCCGATCTGCGCATCAGTCCGATTGTCGGCGGGCCGGTCACGTTCGGATCGACCATCCTGCTGCCGTCCGATTACAGCGATTGGGACATGGCCAAGCGCCAGGCGGTGCTGGCCCATGAACGTGCTCACGTGGCCAACCGGGATTTCTATCTGCTGCTGCTTGCCGCGCTGAACCGCGCGGTGTTCTGGTTCAGCCCGTTTGCCTGGTGGCAGTCGTTCCGGCTTGCCGAACTCGCGGAGATGATCAGCGACGCCCGCGCGCTCGAAATCGTCGATGACCGGCTGTCTTACGCGCAGATCCTGCTCGATCTGGTGCAGCAGGTTCGTCCGGCACCGGCCGGGCTGCAGATGGCCCGGGCAAGCACCGTCCGCAATCGCGTCGAGCGCATTCTCGACGGTTCGGCGGTTGCCGCCAGGGCAGGCTGGCACAAACGGCTGTGGGCCGCGGCGGCCACGACGCCGGTGGTGATCGTTTCCGCCCTCACCATCGCCTGGAGCACGCCGTCACGATCGGCGCTGGTGGCCGACGCCGCGGTCGATGCGACGACCACGGCGAGCGGCGCGGAGGCGATCGACTTCTATGCCGCCGGTTCGGGCCTGATCCTTGCCGTCACGCATGACGGCGACAGGCTGTGGGGGCAATTGACCGGGCAGCGTAAATTCCGGCTGCCGCGGGCGCCCGACGGAAAGGTCACCTATTCTTCCTATGACGGCCCCATCAGCTGGACCACCGGCGTTGACCCGCATCCCGCCGAACTGGTCCTGAGCCAGCATGGCCTGGACTCGCACGCGCCGCGCATCGCCACCAGCTTGCCGCCGGCGGTGGCGGTGACGGCGACCGATGCGGGGGCGGGCCAGTCCCACATCGGCTGGTATGAACTGGATACAACCCAGGTCCTCACGGTGACGCGCGACGGCGACCGTATCGCCATGCAGGGTACCGGGCGCCCCAGGTTCGAGCTGACCCCGGGGGGCGGCGATGCATTCGTCGGCAACGGCGATAATCGCATCATCTTCCTGCGCGATGCACAGGCGCAGGTCACCCAGATGCTGCATTACGACCAGATGTATGGCGCGCGGCTGGCGCCGCGGATCGATTCCGCCCGGGCCCAGGCGATCGCGGCCGACGCGGCGCGGCGGATCGCGGAGGCGCCGGATCGCTTCAGGGGCCAGGCGCCGCTGCCCGGCAGCAAGGAGGCCGTGCTGCGCGGCATTGCCGACCTGCGGAAGGGCACCCCGAACTACGAGCAGATGTCGGCGGCGCTGGGCGCCAAGATACGTCGTCAGACCGCGCAAATGAGCCCGATGCTGCGCGCGCTAGGCGACGTGGAATCGATCTACTTCCGTGGCGTCGGGCCCGGCGGCTATGATATTTATGGCGTGAAGTTCGAAAACGGTCTGGCGGAGGTGCGGCTGCTGCTGGCGGCCGATGGCAAGGCCGAGGATGTCCAGTTCAGGCCGGACGGCGACAACTCGCTCGGCCATATGCTTCCTTGCTCCCGCGAGGCCCGCCTGAAACAGCAGGGCGGCATCGCGCCCATCAGCGTGTTCTTCTACAACGACACCGGCAAGGAGATGCAGCTGTACGAACTGGACGCCGACGGCAACCGCATGGACCGCGGCATCGTCGGCGACGACATGTCGGCCACCGTCTGGACGACCGTTCACCGGCCTTGGGTCGTCACCGATGCATCGAGCCGCTGTCTGCAGCTCGTGCTGCCCGGGCTGCGGACGCGGTTCGTTACCGTCGAGGGCGCGGGAATGGATCACTGGATTTCGCCGCGCACCACGCCGCTGGCTGGCAGCGAGGAGATGTTGCGTCAGTACATCGAATCGGTCGTCCGCGGTCAGCCGATCTACGACCACATGACCCCCCAGGTGGCGGCTTATACGCGGGACCAGCTACCGCTGAACCGGATGATTCTGAGCAAGCTGGGCGACCTGCAGGCGGTTGCGTTCCGTGGTGTTTCCGGCTCGGGCAATGACGTCTACATGGCGCATTTCACCAACGGCACGGCGGAATGGCGCATCGGCCTGGTCAAGGACCGCAGCATCGGACGGATCGCGCTGGGTCCGCAGTATTAGCGGCAAAACGGTTTTGATTTTCCCTCCCCACGCGTCTTCGCGAAGGGGAGGGGGCCGGCGTAGCGCTGCGAAGCCCGGTCGAGCGGGGCAGTGCACGCATGCACTACTTCAAGTGTAACGCCTCCACCCCTGCCTCCACATCGACGATGCTGCGCATGGTCTCGTTTGTCCGGCCCTCTCCACCGCGGAAGACGCAAGGCGGAAGGATGGGGTCGCCTCTGCGTATATTGGGTTAGAGTCTTCGCCTGGCCCCACCTCGCAAATTTGGATTCTTCCCGTGTCCGCCAATGCCTCTTGAACCGGTAAATTGTTAATGCTACGATTTGTAACACTACAGCGTGTCACTTATAATAGGCCGCATCCATGCCAAACTTCACCCTGCGTGACCTCGAATTTCTCGCCAGCCTGAAACACTGCTGGAGCAGACTGTACGGCAATGAGCTGGCGCGTCTGCTGCGCGAGCTTGATGAGCCTTACCTGCTGCGGCCGCGCGCGCCTCCGAGGCGGCGCGTATCGGGTCCCCCCGCTGTGAATCCGCGATCGGAGTTCCGACATTGAAACGCGCCACCATGGCAGCATTGGCTTGCGGGGTCGTCGCGCTATCCGCGGCGGCTTACTATTATGTCCCGATTTGGTCTGGCCTGTTGCTGCCGGTGCCAGCATCACCGTCGGAGACGGCAACGGCAGGCGCGCGGCAAGGCGCGCCCGTTCCGGTCAAGGTTGCCGCCGTTTTGTCCGAGGACGTGCCGATCTATCTCAGCGGCATCGGCACCGTGCAGGCTTACAACACCGTCAACGTGCAGAGCCGGATCGACGGCGAGATCATGCAGATCGCATTCCAGGAAGGCCAGGACGTCAAGCAGGGCGACGTACTGGCGGTGATCGATCCGCGGCCGCTGCAGGCGCAGCTCGATCAGCAGATCGCGATGCGGCAGAAGAACCAGGCACTGCTGGACGGCGCGATCCTCGACATGAAACGCGTCGACACGCTCATCCTCAAGGACTTTGCCACCCGCCAGCAGGTCGACCAGCAGCACGCGCTGGTCGACCAGTACAAGGCGCAGGTCATCAACGACGAGGCGCAGATCGACTACGCCCGCAACCAGCTCAACTACACCACGATCCGTGCGCCGATCGGCGGCCGCGTCGGCATTCGCCAGCTCGATCAGGGCAATTTCGTGCGCGCCAGCGATCGCGCCACCCTGGTCACCATCACCCAGCTGAAGCCGATCTCGGTGGTGTTCACGCTGGCGGCGGCCGCCGTCGGCCAGACAAAACTCACGCTCGGTCAGGTCAATGCGCCGGTCGCCGCGCTGGGTCCCGACAATTCCAGCGAACTCGACCGCGGCGTCATCAATCTCGTCGATAACCAGGTCGACCAGTCGACTGGCACCATCAAGCTGAAGGCGACCTTTCCGAACAACGCGCTGAAGCTGTGGCCCGGAAATTTCGTCAATGGCCGTATCACGGTGGACGTCAGGCGCCAGGCGATCACGGTGGATGCCATCGCGGTCCGGCACGGCCCGCGCGGCGATTTCGTCTGGGTCGCCAAGCCCGACATGACCGCCGGCTTTCGCCCGGTCGCGGTCGGCCAGGTGTTTGGCGGCCGGGCGCTGATCAATCGCGGCGTCGCGAAGGGCGAGCAGGTCGTCACCGAGGGCTACTACCGGCTCGAGAATGGTAGCCGCATCGAGATCGACCACGCCGCGCCGAAGCCGGCGGCGCCCGGCGTACAGACCTCCAGCTCCGAACCCGGCTAGCACGGCGATGTCAGCGCCTTTTATCCTGCGTCCGATCGCCACCACGCTGCTGATCGTCGCCATCATGCTGCTCGGCCTGTTGGGCTATCGCGCCCTGCCGATCGCGCCGCTGCCGAGCGTGGACTTTCCGACCATCCAGGTGGTGACGCCCTATCCCGGCGCATCGGCCACCGTGGTCGAGACCTCGATCACCGCGCCGCTGGAGCATTATTTCGGCACCATCTCCGGACTGGTGTCGATGAGTTCGACCAGTTCCTACGGCAACAGCCAGATCACCCTGCAATTCGACCTGGCGCGAAAAATCGATTCCGCCGCGCAGGACGTGCAGGGCAAGATCAACGCCGCGGCCGGCTGGATTCCGGTGGCGCAGTTGCCGAGCCCGCCGACCTATCATCTGGTCAACCCCGCCGACACGCCGGTGCTGATCCTGGCGCTGACCTCGGACACGCTGCCGCTGCACGAGGTCAACGACTACGCGGTCACGGTGATCGTGCCAAAGCTGTCGCAGATTGCCGGCGTCGGTGCGGTCGCGGTGCAGGGCGGCCAGACCCGCGCGGTGCGGCTGCAGGTCAATCCGTCACGTCTTGCCGGGCTCGGCATGTCGCTGGACGATGTCCGCCGCGGCATTGCCGCCACCACCGCCGACAATCCCAAGGGATCGCTCGATGGGCCGCGGCAGGCGTTTCATGTCGATGCCAACGACCAGCTATTCACAGCCGACGCCTATCAGGACGCCGTGATCGCCTATCGCAACGGCGCACCGGTGATGTTGCGCGACGTCGGCCAGGCGATCGACAGCATCGAGGATACCGAACAGGCCGCCTGGTTCCAGGGCGCGCCGGCGGTATTGCTCGACATCCAGCGCCAGCCCGGCGCCAACACCATCAACGTCGTGGAGGCGGTCAAGGCCGCGCTTCCCAAGTTGCAGGCGTCGTTGCCGGCGGCGCTGAAAGTGACCGTGGTCACCGACCGCACCACCACGATCCGCGCCGCCATCGCCGACGTTCAGTTCACGTTGGTGCTCACCGTGGCGCTGGTGGTGATGGTTATCTTCGTGTTCCTGCGAAAATTCTGGGCCACTGTGATCCCCAGCGTGACGCTGCCGGTGTCGCTGATCGCCACCTTTGGCGGCATGGCACTGTGCGGCTTCAGCCTCGACAATCTCTCGCTGATGGCGCTGACCATCGCCTCCGGCTTCGTGGTCGACGATGCGATCGTGATGATCGAGAATATCGTGCGCTATATCGAGGCCGGCGAGGCGCCGCTGCCGGCGGCGCTCAAGGGCGCGCGGCAGATCGGTTTCACCATCGTCTCGCTGACCATCTCGCTGATCGCGGTGTTCATCCCGCTGCTGCTGATGGCTGGCGTGGTCGGTCGGCTGTTTCGCGAATTCGCCATCACGCTGTCGCTGGCGGTGATCATCTCCGGCGTGGTGTCGCTGACGCTGACCCCGATGATGTGCGCCACCCTGCTGCGCCACGATCCGCCCGACCGGCCGCGCGGCGCTCTGTTCCGCTGGAGCGAGCGTGGCTTCGACGGATTTCTCAATCTCTACGTCCGCGGCCTCGACTGGGTGCTGCGGCATCGCAACCTGACGCTGGCCTTCACGGTGCTGACGGTGATTGCCACCGGCTTGCTTTACGCCACGATCAACAAGGGTTTTTTGCCGCAGCAGGACACCGGCTTGCTGAACGGCACCACCGACGCCGCGCAGGACATTTCCTTTGCTGCCATGTCGGAACGCCAGCAGCAGGTGGCCGCCATCATCTCCCGCGATCCCGACGTGGTGACGGTGGACAGTTTTGTCGGCGCCGGCTCCGTCAACACCACCTTGAACAGTGGACGGCTGTACATCGACATCGGCGCGCCGGACGGGCGCAAGGCAACAGCGGCCGCAGTGATGCAGCGGCTGCGGGCCGCGACCGCCGGCGTGCATGGCATCACCCTGCATCTGCAGCCGGCGCAGGACCTGCAGATCGAGACCCGTGTCGCGCGCACGCAGTATCAATACGTGCTGCAGGACCTCGACGAAGCCGAGTTGAAGACCTGGAGCGCGCGGTTGGTCGAGGCGCTGCGCCGGCAGCCGGAACTGGCCGACGTCACCGACGACCGCCAGGATTCCGGGCTGCAGATGTCGATCGAGATCGACCGCCAGACCGCCGCGGCCTACGGCGTCACCATGAACGTCATCGACCAGACGCTGTACGACGCCTTCGGCCAGCGCCAGATCGCCACCGTGTTCGGGCCATTGACCCAGTATCACGTGGTGCTGGAGGTCGATCCGGCGCTGCGCGGCGATCCCGACATTCTCGGCAAGATCTACGTCACCTCCTCGGCGTCGCAGGCCAGCAGCAACGACCAGCAGAGCAGCGGCATCGGCAGCGCCTTTGCGAAGGCCTCCTCGGCGGTGCCGTTGTCGGCCTTCGCCCGCATCGAGCGCAAGCCGGCGCCGCTGCTGATCTCGCATCAGGGGCTGTTTCCCGCCACCACAATATCGTTCAACCTGGCGCCCGGCGTGTCGCTGGGGCAGGCGGTGGAAGCGCTGCGGCGCACCGAAAAGCAGATCGGCCTGCCGGATTCGGTGACGACAAAACTGGTCGGCGCCGCGGCCGAATTCGCCAACTCGCTGGCGGATGAGAAATGGCTGCTGCTGGCGGCCATCGTCACCGTCTACCTGATCCTGGGCATGCTCTACGAGAGCACCATCCACCCCATCACCATCCTGTCGACGCTGCCCTCCGCAGGGGTCGGCGCGCTACTGGCGCTGATGCTGTGCCGTCAGGACCTCAACCTGATTTCGCTGATCGGCATCGTGCTCTTGATCGGCATCGTCAAGAAGAACGCCATCATGATGGTCGACTTCGCGCTCGCCGCCGAGCGCGAGGACGGCCTGTCGTCGTTCGCCGCGATCCGCCAGGCCTGCATCCTGCGCTTCCGCCCGATCATGATGACCACCATGGCGGCGTTGTTCGGCGCGCTGCCGCTGGCGATCGGCAGCGGCACCGGCGCCGAATTGCGCCAGCCGCTGGGCATCGCCATCGTCGGCGGGTTGATCGCCTCGCAGGTCCTAACGCTGTACACCACGCCGGTCATCTACCTTGCCTTCGCCTCCTTGCGCGAACGCATGACGCGGAAGCGACCGGCCGCTTCGGTGCCGGCCGAAGCGGGGGCGTCATGAGCGTCACCGCGCAGTTCATCCTGCGGCCGGTGGCGACCTCGCTGCTGATGGTCGGCGTGCTGCTGCTCGGCAGCGTCGCCTATACGCGGCTTCCGATCGCGTCCTTGCCGGCGGTGGAGCGGCCCACGGTCGAGGTCTATGCGCCGTTTCCCGGCGCCAGCCCGGAAACGGTTGCCACGTCCTTGGCGCAGCCGCTGGAAAAACAGATCGGCCTGATCCCCGGCGTGCTGGAGATGTCGTCCTACAGCGGCATGGGCGGCGCCAGCATCGTCACCCAGTTCGACCTGTCGGTGGACGTCGACACCGCCGCGGAGGCCGTGCAGGCGGCCATCAACGCCGCCGGCCCGGATCTGCCGAAGAGCGGCGCATGGCCGCCGGTGTACTGGAAATCCAACCCGGCCGGCTTTGCGGTGATCGCGCTGGCGCTGACCTCCGACGTGCTGACCGCGGGCGAGGTCTATGATCTCGCCGACGGTGTGATCTCGCCAAAGCTGTCGCAACTGTCGGGAGTATCGCGGATCTTCATCACCGGTGGCGAGAAGAGCGCGGTGCGCATCCAGGTGTCACCGGCGCGGATGGCGGCCATGAGCCTGTCGCTGGAGGAGGCGCGATCGGCGATCGCGCAGGCGTCGCAGAACCTGCCCAAGGGCGCGGTGTCCAATGACAGCCAGCGTTTCACGATCGAGGCCAATGACCAGTTATTGAAGGCCATGGACTATCGCGACGTCATTGTGGCCTGGCGCAAGGGCGCGCCGGTGCGACTCGGCGACGTCGCCGTGGTCACCGACAGCGTCATCAACAACAAGCTGGCGGGCTGGTTCGGCACCGAGCGTGGCGTGGTGCTCTACGTCTACAAGCAGCCGGACGCCAATGTGGTGGAGACCGTCGATGCGGTGAAGGCGCTGCTGCCGGAGATCGAGCACTGGCTGCCGCCGGCCGTGAAGATCCGCACCGTCTATGACCGCACCAGCCTGATCCGCGCCGCGGTCGATGATGTCCAGCTGACGCTGCTGCTGGCGTCGGTGCTGGTGATCGTGGTGATCGCGCTGTTCCTGAAGCGGTTCTGGGCGACGGTGATCCCCAGCGTCACCATCCCGGTGTCGCTGGCAGCGACCCTGTTCGTGATGAATCTCTGCGGCTACAGCCTCGACAATCTCAGCCTGATGGCGCTGACCATCGCCACTGGCTTCGTGGTCGACGACGCCATCATCATGATCGAGAACATCATGCGGCGCATGGACGACGGCGAAACCGCGCTGCAGGCGTCGATCGCGGGCGTGCGGCAAATGGCATTCACGGTGATCTCCATCACCGCGGCGCTGATCGCTGCGCTGATTCCTATCCTGTTCATGCCGGATATCGTCGGCCGCTATTTTCGCGAGTTCGGCGTCACCCTGGTGGTGGCGATCGTCGCTTCCGCCGCGGTGTCGCTGACCGTGA